>JADZFR010000026.1 GCA_020849795.1 Planctomycetota bacterium
AAGGGGGCGGCATGCAGTGCCGGAGTGTGCCGCCCCTCCGGGGCTCGCAAACTCTCGCGTCGAGATTCCCGGCCCTTACGGGCCGGGCTAACTTATGCCGCGCCCGTCCCGGGCGCTAAAGCGGGCGAGGCGCCCACAACACTTGCGGGCACTTACGCGCGAAAAATAATCTTGGATTGATGGGACAAGAAGAGCCCCCGGCGTACGCCAGGGGCTCATGCGGTAGGGGTGAGTGCTTAACCCTCTTCTTCGAGCACGTCGTAGATCTTTATCTCGAACTGGGTGTAGTACCACAAGCCTTTTGCGCCGTCCGGGTCGTCGTGCGTGCGCTTGACCCGGTCGCGATAGCGGATCTTGATGTTGTAAAAGCCGGCTTGCGTCGGCGTGCCTTCCAACATGCCGGTGCCAGTGTTGAACGTGATGCCCGGCGGCAGCTTGCCCTTGTTCTCGCCGCTGTGGTCGTACCAGGGCTCATACTCGAGGTCGGTGATGTAGTTCGAGTGCACCAATACCTGTGCGCTGAAGTACTTGTTGACCATGCCCTTTTGGCGGCTGATCGATGCGCTTGCGTAGGGAGCTGTCGGCCCGCTGTCCACCTCTTGTGTCTCGGCACAGGCAAGGATCAGCACCGACAAAACCACAATGAACCAGATTGAGCCGACAGGCTTCTGTTCGTGAGCGGTCACGGGGATACTCCGTAGGAAGGGTTATGTGCAAATTGTACGCTGCGGCAACACCTGATCAAGCGCCGCGAGGAGTTTGCCATGCGCACAATCGCCTTCGTCAGTCTGCTGCTACTGTGTTCGGCGCTGCAGGCGCAACTGCCCTCGCGCGCGGCTTCGGTTGAAGAAATTGAAAAGCTGCCCGAAGACACATCCAGCATCAACCTGAGCAACGTGAGCAACGAAATGCTTGCGGCTGTGTCCCGTTTCAAGGCGCTGCAGCGGCTCAGCTTCAACTCGCGCAACGGCACGTATGACGACGTCGGGCTTGCCCACGTGGCCAAACTCACCACGCTGATTGAACTGCACCTGCTGGGCAGTGAGAAGTTCACGGACGCCGGCTTGGAGAAGCTGGTGACGCTGATTGAGCTGACCAAATTGAAGCTCACGAACGGCACGTTCAGCGACGCGGCGATTGCCAACCTGGGCAAGCTGCCGAAGCTTGAGGAACTTGACCTGACCTTTTGCGACGGCATCACCGGCGCCTGCTTCGCCGAATTTCCTGAGTCCCACGCCCTCGAAGACCTCAACCTTACCCGCTGCACCAAGTTCGGCGCCGCGGGCTACAAAGCCGTTGCGCGCCTTGCCAACCTGGAAGACTTGACCGTGGTCGGCACGCTCGTGACCGCGGACAACGTGGCGGTGCTGGCCGGGGCCGCCAAGCTCAAGCGGCTGGTGATTGGCGGCGAAGGCTTCGACGACAGCGTGTGCCCCGCAGTGGCCAAGATTGAGGGCCTGGAGATGCTGCAACTGGGGCAGGGGCACATCACCGATGCGGGGGCAAAGCACTTTGCCCTGTTGAAGAAGCTGACTTCGCTGACTGCGCCGCTGCAACCTATCGGCGACGGCACGCTGGAAGCCTTCAAGGCCCACGCAGCCATCCAGACGCTGCTGCTGCGCAGCTCGCGCGTGACGGCCAAGGGGCTGGCGTTCCTGAAGACAATGCCTTCGTTGTTGAGCGTTGACGTCTCGGGCGCGCAGATTGGTGTGGACGGATGCAAGGCGCTCAGCGAGTGTGCGACACTGGAGCGCCTGACGCTGGAAGACAGCGGCATTGACGACGCGGGCGTTGAGCAGTTGTGCAAGCTGACCCAACTGCTGTACCTCGACCTGAGCGAAAACCCGTACAGTGCCAAGGTGGCGATGAAACTTGCGGCGCTGACGAAACTGCGCACGCTGAATTTGAGCGAGAACCCCGAGATCACCGAGGCCGTGGTCAACAAGCTGAAAGAGACGCTGAAAGAAACCAAGATCAGCTACACCAAGCCGCGTCGCTGATCAGCTGTCGCGGCGCTTGACGGTGATCTTGGGCTTGGCCTTGGACGGGCTTTTCAGCAGCTCCATCCGGAACGTTTCGTTGGTGCCCAGGCGCAGCTCGATCGGGCCTTTCTTCAGGCCGATCAGCTGGTCGCGGCCATCGAGCGCCTTGCCGTCGAGAAATGTGCCGTGCTTGCTGAGGTCTTCGATGAAGATGTGCTTGGCATCGGCGAAGCTGATTTTCACGTGCTTGCCGCTGACAGTCAGCAGGTGTTTTTCCTTGTCGCCGTGGCCCTTGAAAGGCTTTTCGGCTGGCGGCTCGCTCAGGTGATCGGGGCCGATGATGCGCAGGCTGGCTTCGCGTGAGCGGCCGATGGTGGCTTCGCCGCCTTCTTCGACGACAAACTCTGTCCCTTTGCAAAAGCCGGCGATGCCGGTGAACTTGATGGTCAGCACGTCTGCCATTGCTTCTCCGCCTGCCTGTTACGCGGGTTCGTGGTTGGTGTACACATTCTGGACGTCGCCGTAGTCCTCGAGCGTTTCGACCAGCCGGTTCACTTTCTCGGCGGTTTCGGCGTCGACTTCAATCTTGGCCTGCGGGATGTACTCAAGCTGCGCCTCGAGCCACTCGACGCCCCTGGCGGCCAGCGCTTTCTTGACGTGTTCAAGCTCCGTGGCGGGTGTGGTCACCGTGAACATGCCCTCGCCGGCAACCAGGTCTTCGGCGCCGGCTTCGGCCACCAGCATCATCAATTCTTCTTCGGGCGGCGTTTCGCCGGTCTGTTCGATGACGATGATGCCCTTGCGGTCAAAGCCGTGCATGACGCTGCCCGTGGCGCCCAGGTTGCCGCCCTGCTTGTCGAAGATGTGCTTGATGTCGGGCGCGGTGCGTTTGCGGTTGTCGGTCAGTGCCTCGACGATAATGGCCACGCCGCCGGGCGCGTAGCCTTCGTACAGCAGTTCTTCGGGGTCGGCTTCTTTCAGCTCGCCGGTGCCGCGCTTGATGGCGCGATCAATGTTGCCGGCGGGCATGTTTTCTTTGCGCGCCTCGGCAATGGCGTCGGCAAGCCGGTTGTTGGCGCGGGCATCGCCGCCGCCGATGCGGGCGGCCACGATGATGTTTTTGGCCAGGCGCGACCAGATTTTGCCGCGCTTCTTGTCCACCGCGGCTTTGCGGTGCTTGATGTTTGCCCACTTGCTGTGGCCTGCCATAGCTTTCCCCCGGAGAGTCGATTCTAGAATTTGTCGGCGTGCGGGTCAGTGGCTGGTTCGTGGCGTCAAGGGCCGGAGGTGCCGCCGCGAAACTCAATGTCTTTTCGCCGCATGAAGTCGGTATCAAGCCTGAAGCGGTCGCCGAGGTATTCTTTGCGCACGACGGGGTCGCCCGCGATTTCGCGGGGCGGGCCCTCTTTGATGACCTGGCCATCGACGATGATGTAGCTGCGGTCGGTCATGGGCAGCACTTCGCGCACGTTGTGGTCGGTCAGCAAGATCGCGATGCCCTTGGCGGTGAGGCCCAGCACCAGCTCGCGCAGGTCTTGAATCGCGATCGGGTCAACGCCGGCGAACGGCTCGTCAAGCAGGATGACCTTGGGGTTGCCGATCAGCGTGCGCGCGATTTCAAGGCGGCGCTTCTCGCCGCCGCTGCATGAGCCCGCGGGGTTCGTGCGCACCTTGTGCAGGCCGAATTCGTTCAGCAGTTCTTCCAAGCGGTTCTGGCGCGCGGCTTTGCCCAGGCTCGTGGTCTCAAGGATCGCGAGAAGGTTTTCCTCGACGCTCAGGCGGGCAAAGTAGGTGTCTTCCTGCGGCAGGTAGCCCAAGCCGTGGCGCACGCGCCTGTGCATCGGCAAGTTGGTGACGTCTTTGCTGTCGAGCATGACGCGGCCGCCGTCGGGCCTGTGCACGCCCATCAGCATTTTGAAGGTGGTCGATTTGCCGGCGCCGTTGCGACCCAGCAGGCCGACGGTTTCGCCGGCGCGCACTTCGACGTTGACGCCGCGCACGACCGTGCGGCCGCCGAAGCGTTTGGTCAGGCGGTCTCCGTGCAGGACAAGCTCGGGCATGCGTGGATGGTATGAGGCAAAGCAGCCAATTACCACCGGGCCGGCGTCACTTGCGGCGGATCAGGCGGTCTTCGTCCACGCCGATGGCGGCGCGCAGGCCCTGCGTGTCGCCGAGCCAGCGGCGGCCGTCGGAGTAGTAGCCGGCGGTCGGCTTGATGCTGGCGTCGTGCTGAGCCCACCACTGGTTGAACTGGTGCATGTGCAGCTCGCGGATGTACTTGGCGAACATGCTGGCCAGCGCGATCGGCAAGTGGCGGCCCTCGCCTTTTTCAATGAACGCGACGAACATGCGCGGCACGCCCTCGACCTCAGGAATCGTCAGCTCGTAGGTGCTCAGCTTGTCGCTTTCGTGCAGGACCTCGACCCGCGCCTCGGGAAACTCGTTGTGCAGCGTGCGTGCATAGCGTGTGCGGCCGCCCTGCCGGTCCACCACCACGGCGAGGTTGCGGTGCTGCTGCCAGAAGCGACCGAGGATGCTTCCGATGCACTCGAACTCGGCGCGGGCCTTGCTTTTCAAGCGCTGAAGCAGCTTGTTGAATTCGCCCTCAAGCAGCGCGGTGACGCCCAGCCCCGCCAGTTCGATGCCCGCGGCTTCCAGCGCCCGCCGGATCGGTTGCGCGCGCAGGCGCATGCGGGCGGCGTCGGCTTCGAGCGGGAACGGCGCCGGTGGCGCACCGTACCAGTCATAGTCCTGCCAGCGCGCGGGCGCGCATACACCGTCGCGAAAGGCCGCATAGTCGTCGATGGTTGCGCCGGCGACGCTGGCCCAGCACAGTACCTCTTCTTCGAGCGCCTTGATCTTGCCCGACGTGTAGATCTGCTTGCTGTCGCATACCACGGGCCGGTGTTTGCGCTCGTGCGGCTCGCGCCCGAGGTTCAGCGCGTCCCACAGGTCCAGCTTCAGCAGCGCGTCAGCCGACAGCGGCCTGGCAAAGGAAAAAGCGGCATAGCCAAGCGTGAGCGGCCCGAGAATCGGGCCCAGGCCGGCTTCGTCGATACCGAGCAGGACAGGAAACATGCGCGCGGTGTAGGTCGCTGCCGCCCCGGGTGCAACGCGTGACGGGAGTTTGCGGATAAGTGGACAAGTCTAGAGCACTTTCAGGGTTCGTTTGCAGGCTTCCGCTTGCGGCGAGCTTCGCATCTCTTCGTCGCGCTCCCTCCAGCCACGCCTGCGTCCGCGCTCCTTGATCTGCTTGCTCGGCGCGGCGCGGAATCTCTGCAACAAACCCTGAAAGAGTTCTAGCGAGGGTATTCCACGCCGCGCGCGGCGCACCAGGTTTTGGCTTCGCGGTCGAAGCGCTGCAACAACCTGGCGCGCAATGCCTCGTCCATGAAGCCGCGCTGAAAACCCTCGCGGGCGATGCGCACCAGCGTGCTGCAATTGACACCGAGCACTTCGTGGGCGACCTCGTACTCGCGCGTCACGCTGGTGTGGAACATCGCCGGGTCGTCGCTGCTCAGTACCACAGGCACGCCCGCCGCCAGCAGCCGCGGCAAGGGGTGATCGGCCAGGCGTTTCACGGCGCCGGTGCACTCGTTGCTGACGGGGCAGATTTCCAGCGCGACGTTGCGCTCGACCAGCAGCTGCATCAGCGCCGGGTCGTGGGCGCTGCGAATGCCGTGGCCGATGCGTTGCGGGCGCAAGTCAAGCGCGTCGTACACGTCGTCGGGCGAACTGACTTCGCCCGCGTGCACCGTCAGGTTCAGCCCCATGTCGCGCGCGCGCTGGTACACCCGCCTGAACTGCGGCAGCGGGTCGGTGTGTTCGGCGCCGGCCATGTTGAACGCGCAGATGTCCACTTCGCCCAGCAGCGGCTCAATGTCGCGCAAGCGGGCAAGCGCGTAATCTGCGCCGTGTTGCCGTCCCGCGGCCACCTGCATGCGCAGGGCAATGCCGTGCTGCACCTCGGCGGCTTTCAAGCCGCGCCACACTGCACGCACGATGTCGGCGCTGTCGTGGCCGCCATCGATGACACTGGTGCCCAGGCCGACCATGATCTCGGCAAACAGCACATTCTGGCGCACCAGCGAGCGCGCGACTTCGTAGGCGGCGAACTCGAAGTCTTCGGCCGATTTCAGAAAGCTGACGGTCCACTTGTAGACCTCAAGAAAGTGGGCGAAGTCGTCAAACTCATAGCGCCTGCGCACATGCTCAAGAGTGGGGGCCTCAGCCAGCCGGCCGTGTTTCTTGACCAACTCGAAGAGCGCCTCTACGGGGATGGAGCCCTCCAGGTGCAAATGGAGTTCGGTCTTGGGAAGGCTGGAAAAGTCAATCGGCAACGCGGCGTCCCAATCCGGTCTTGCGTGGGGTGGTGTAAAGATTCGGGTAAGGATACGGCATGGATTCGCCGCGTGCCAACCGCGATTTAAACTGGCCGCGTCAGGACTTGTCGATCGGCTGGCCGAAGACCAGCAGGTGGCCGTCGGGGTCAGGCATCTCGAACTCGCGCATGCCGTGCGGTTGATCCACGATCCCCGTGGGTTCATAGCCGGCAGCCAGCACCTGCTCGCGCATGGCGTCAAGGTCGTCGCTGTAGAAGTAGTACTGGGCCTGGAAGTAGCGGTCCTGCACCTTGGGCGCATCCGGGAAGTAGTGCGGGCTTGCCAGCATCAGCTTGACGCCGTTCTTCTGCATCATCGCCCAGCCGGATTTGCCGACGTCATCCATGCGGTCGGCGACATCCAGGCCGACCACGTCGCTGTAGAACTTGATCGACGCCTGCACGTCGGCGCAGATCAACATCGGAATCATGCCTGTCAGCATGGCTGGCCCCCCGTGGTACACGGCCCATACTTAACTCACGCGGCGGCACGGCGCCACGGCCAACTACTGGCGAAAGAACTTGCTCAGGCGCGGGCCGCGCTGCTGGGCGTAATTGCTTTGCAGGCCCACTCCGTACAGCTTGCTCGGCCTTACGCTCAGCTTCTCGTAGGCCATTTTGCAGACCGGCTGGCGGTGGCGCACAATCAAGTCGTCTTCGTAGGGCCGGACCTCAAGCACCGCGGGCGTGCCCTTAACTTCGCCCTTTTCGCCAAAGCCGAATCCGGGGTCGAAGAAGCCCGCATAGTGCGCGCGAAACTCGCCAGCGCTGGTGTCGTAGGGCAGCATCTCGACGGCGTAATCCGGCGGCACGCTCACGTACTCGCAGGTGCTGAAGATGTAGAACGCGCCCTGGCTCAGAAACAGCGTGCCGTCTTTCGGGCGCATGATCGGCTCAAAGTACTCGTTGGCGTCGTGCTCGCCGATGCGGGCCAAATCGACGGGCCGAAAGTTCTTGCGCGAAACGTAGCCGGCAATCGGCTGGTCAAGGTCAAGCGTCATCAGCAGCGCTTCGCCTTCGCCGCCGTCGTACAGGGCGTCGGTCATCGGCACCGGTTTGCCGCCCTGCTGCCACAGCAGCGGCGACTGCGCGTACAGCGCGCGCATCTCGTCGCCCGAAAGCAGCGAACGGTCGGCATAGAAGATGGTCTGGTTCAGGCTGTCGCCGGCGCGCACCTTGACGTCGAAGCTCTTGGGAATCACCTCAAGCCACAACTCGCCGCTGTAGCCTTCAGGGATCTTGTCGTAGCGCGGAGTGCCGTCGGCCAGCACGCGCGTTTGCAGGTCAATGCGGCCGGTGCTGCTTTTGTTGTTGGCGTATGCGCCGACGCCGTCGGGCAGCGCAAAGCGCTCGGCCAGCAGAATCAGGTACACGTTGTCGCGCACCAGCACGCCCGGTTCTTTCAGGTCGATCGGGTAGCGCGAGTAGCGCTCAATCAGGTCGGTCACGCGCTCGCCGGCCAGCGGCATCAGGCTGCCGGGCATCGAAAACGCGCGGCGCGAAAGCGTAAGGTCCAGGCTGCTGGGCTGGATCTGCTCGGGCTTGATGGCGGCGCTGCTGATGACACAGCCGTCGGCAATCAGCTTCTCAATCGACTGTGAGGGCAGGGTGCCGCGCATGGCGGGTTTATAGACCAGCGCTTGAGCGCTTGGCAATGGAAAGCCCGCGACGGAAGTCGCGGGCTCTTTGCGGCGTGCGTTGATTACTCAAAGCGTGTGTCGTCGAAATAGAGCTGGCGGCTTTGACCACTGTTGCCCGCGGTAAAGATGAACTGCACCTGTGTCAGTTGGTTCAGGTTCAGCGCGGGGTTTGCAGCCGTAAATGCGCTCAGCATGACGCTGGCTTCAACAAAGCGGTCGTACACGTTGTTGCCGCTGCCGGGGTGGTCAGGCAGGTAGGTGGTGGTGGGGGCCGAGGGGTTGAACAGCGTAATCGTGGCCTGGTCGTTCTGCGCGTCGGTCAGGCGCACCTGCACATTCACCCAGTCGAAGCCCTTCAGGCTGCTGGTGCTGTCCACACTGCCGACTCTGAAAATGAAGCGGCGGTTGCCGCTCATGTTTTGCTGGGCACCGGGGATGGTGCTGGTGTATGTAGCGGTCGCGTTGTTGGCGATGGTCACGATGTTGTGGCGCAGGCCCAGTGAAGCCATGTTGCCGGTATTGGGATACAGGCTGGCGGCGGTCGAATAGGTTCCGCCGCTGATGCTGTTGACGCCGCCCAGTGTGTTGGCGGCTGCGTTGCCGCCCTGGTGATTGTCGAGCATTTTCTGCTCCATCATGTTGCGCCAGGCGGTCACGCCGACTTCGCTGCTGCCCGCGAGCTCGTTGCAGTACAGCAGGCCCTCAAGCGAGCGGTCGAATGTGGTCCAGCGTTTCATGAAGGCGATGACCAGGTTGAAGATGCGTTCTTTCTGTTCCGGCCCCGTGATGTATGGCGGCGGCGGCCCGCCAGCCCACCTGCCTTCGTCTGGATTCTGGTCGCCCAGGTAGTTGTGGTTGCCGCCGTAGATCGTGGCAAACGTGGTCGGCCCGGTGGCCCGGTCAATCAACTGGTCACAGATCGGGTACGTCAGGTCGCCGTCGTTCTCCGATGCGATGATCAGGCTGGGCAGGCGCGGCTGTGCGGTCGGCATGGCCGAGTACGCGGGCGCCGTGGCGCTGCCTGCGACGAACTGGCTGAAGTTACGCAGGTCATAGGCCATGAAGTAGATGATGCCCTTGAGCTTCAGCGTCACGTTGCGCAGGTGCGAGTAGTGGGTGGCGCCGCCGCCGCGCGAGTGGCCGGCCATGAAGATGTTGGTGGTGTCAATGCGGTTGAACAGCGCGTCGGCTGACGCCGCGTTGCGCGCCAGCAGCCGCTCCATTGCAGCTTCCTGAAAGAAACTGGCCGAGCAGTGCGTGCGCGCGATGTCGCCGCCGGCACTGGGGAACGCGTCATACGGTGCATACGGGTAGTACGCGCTGCCCAAGGGCGTGTAGACCGACTGGTAGTCTTCGACGCTCACGAAGATGTAGCCGTAGCTTGCCACGTGCGCGCCCAGGTTGTCGTAGTCGTCGTACACGAAGCCGCGGCCGCGGTGATGCACCAGCATGGGCGCCGGGCTGGGTGCGGCCGGGCTGCCACTGAAGTTCGGGTAGTAAATCTGCAGGCGGCAGGCCGGGCGCCCGCTCTGCGGCCATGAAATGCCGTCAAAGCCCGAGGTGAACGTCCACGTGTCAATGAACGGGCCCGAAACCGGGTACGGCCCTGCGGCCTTGAAGCTCTGGCCGTTGGTGATTTCGGTTTCCGTGGCGCTGAACACTGCCAGTGCGCAGCGAATCGGCTCTGCCGTCGTCGCCGACGTGTTGGCCTGGATAGTGAACGAGTACGAGCCCGCCACCGTCGGCGTGCCGCTGATCGTGCCGTTGGTGCCATTCAGGGTCAGGCCCGTCGGCAGGCCGCCCGAAAGCATGGCGTAGCCTGTGACGCCTGAAGGCGCAGCCGACGAAACCGTGTCAGTGTACACGGCGTTGACGCGGCAGGTTTTGAGGGCAACGAAAGGCCCCGGCTGGTTGACGATGGTGAATGAGGTGACGGTCAGGCCGATTGAGGTGGAATCCACATTGGGCGTGGTGATGCTGCCGGTCAGGGTGTAAGCGCCCGGGGTGTTGATGGGTGCGGGCGTGACGGGGGCAATGCCCGAGGCGAACGCGACGTTGCCGCTTTGCACCTGGGCCGAGCCTGAATCCAGGACCTGCCACGCCAGATTGCTGACGCTGCCGGTCCATGTCGCGCTGTTGCCGTCCACGACCCTGAAATTGAATGCGCTCCAGTTTCCGCCGGGCAGGGCAGACGTGCTGCCCGTGGCGGTCACCTGTAGGTCCACGCCAAACGCGATGCTGGCGCTGGTGACACTGGCGGCGTTGGGCGACGACGCCGTGAACGTCGCGTTGCCCGTCTGGTTGTAGCGCAAGCCGCTGAAAACCATGGTGTTGCCGCTGCTGTTGGCGGCGCCGCCAGCGGTCAGCGTGCCGCCGCCCGAGGCGACGGTTAGCGTGCCGCTGATGCCCGGGTTGGGCGCAATCGGGTTGCCGGTGAGCTGGCTGGTCAGGTTCAGGGTCAGCGAGAACGTGCCGTTGACGAGCACACTGGCCGGCGGCGTGGCAAAGGCCATGACCACGCCGTCCACGGTGATGTTGTTGCTGACCGCGTCAGGAAAGCCGAAAGCGGCCGCCCGCAGCGTAATCTGCCCGACTTGCGAATAGGTCAAGTTCGGAAAACTCACGCTGTTGCCGGCGACCGGAATGTTCTGCGTAAGCGTGCCGCCTAACGTGCCCGCCCCGCCGCTGGCCAGCGACAGCGTCACCGGCAGCGAGTAGCCGGGCGACGCGGGGACTGTCGTGCCCGCGGTCACCGTCTGCACGGTCACGCTGAACACGCGGTTGGTCAGCACCAGGCTCGGAGTTACCAGAAAGTGCAGGTCAAGCTGTGCGCCGACATTGAACGTCGATGTGCTGGCCGGGCTGGTGGCGTTCGGGCCGCTGAACGTGAGCACATAGGTGCCGACCGTGTCGAGCACCAGGTTGCTGAACACCAGCGTCGAGCCGCCGGTGCCGGTCTGCGATGTGGTGCCCAGCAGAGAACCCGGGCCTGATGCAACGGTGCATGTCAGCATCTCGCTGGCAATCACGTTGCGCGCGTTGGCTGTGCCCGGTTCAAAGAAGTTCAGCGTGACGGTAAATGGCCGGTTGATCTGCGCGCCGTTGACCGCCGGGCTGACGACCTGGATGTCGTAGGCTGCCTGGCTGTTGCCGCCGCCGCCACCCGAGCTCTTTGTCGTGCCGCCGCCGCCACCGCATGCCGCCAGCGTCAGCAGCAGGACAAGGCACGGCAGAAGTTTCATGTGATTCCGCATGTTCGCCCCTTGTCCTATATGCCTGCGAAGTGCCAGCCATTGCCGACACGGCAGAAGTTGTAAGTGATGGTACCGGCGGCGCCGCCGACATGAAACGCGACCGTCGCGGAATCACCTTCATAGCTGACGTCGTAGGCACGCGCGTCCCACGCGGCGCGCAGCCTGCTCCATAACGGCGCGGCGCTGCGCCACAGAAAGTTTCGGTATGCTGCGTGCAGGTCGTCTTCAGTCAGCCCGCGGCCATGGGTGCTTTCCAACGTACGGGCCAGCCAGTTGCGGTCGCCCCGTTCAATCGCCGGGAACACGCCGGCCAGCAGGTCTTCGACCGAGTTGTTGCTGAAGCGCTCAGCGGATTCAGGAGCAGGAGGCGACACGTTCGGGCCCTCGGGTGCTGCCGGCGCCGGGTCCGGCTGCTGGATGGCTGTTGCGGGCGCGTGAGCAACCGGCACTTCGGCGGCGACTCCGCGCGAAGCAAGGGTCAGGGCAAAAATGCCCGCGGCTGCCAGCATGCCGGCGACAATGCCGACAGCCACAACCGGTGCGTGGGGCTTTTTCATGGGTACTCCTGCGTTGGCGTCACTAATCTGTGGCCCGAATACTAATGAAGTTACGTCACAAGACTGTCAGCGAACATGATATTTTCACAGAGTTCGGCGTTCGAATCTGCCGCTGGAGCCGCCATGACCATCACTGTTTCAGGCGAAGTTGAGCAACTTTGCGCATTCAGTTACACAGCCCTGCGCCAACTGCCCCAGGTTGCAGACGTCAGCCGCGAAGTGCAGGGCCGCCAGGGCACGGCTGTCCGCCTGCGCGAGCTGCTTGCGCGCTCTGGTGTCAAACCCGGCGCGACCCATGCCACCCTGGCCAGCAGCGACGGTGAGTTCACAGCCAGTGTGCCGCTGGACGAAATCCAGGACGCGCTGCTGGTGTATCGCCTGGGCGATGAGCCGCTGCCGGCGCACCTGGGCGGGCCGGTGCGCTTTCTGATACCCGACGCCAAGGCCTGCCACAGCGGCGGCGCCGACACCTGCGCCAACGTCAAGTTTCTGGCCAGCATCGTGTTGACGATCGGCGAACAACACGACAGCCGCGCCGACAAGACGCCCCATGCCTGATGCCCGGCGCAACGTTGCAACGGCAACAAACTTAGGCAGACTGCCCCGTCTAATCCGGAGGAGAGAGAGCCATGAAAACACTGATCGCACTATTCACCGCGCCCGCGCTGCTGCTGCTGCTCAGCCTGGTGCCGATTCTGTCGCAGGACAAGGGCAGCACGCCCGAGGAAGAGGTTGAGGCGTGGGCCAAGGTTCATCTGCCCGGCGACGAGCACAAGATGCTGACCAGGTACGCCGGCGACTGGGAACTCGAGATTGCGCTGACCTTCACACCCGGCAGCGACCCCGTGAAGGTCAAGGGCGCCAGCAAGCTCGAAAGCGCCATGGGCGGCCGCTTTCTGCACGAAAGCTACGACATGAAAGAAGGCCCGATGGCCCACACCGGCGAAATCTGGCTCGGGTTCGACAACGTGAAAAAGAAGTACCAGTTCAGCCAGCTCACCAGCATGGACACCGGCATGAAGCTGTTCGAGGGCGACTACGACGCCAAGACGAAAAAGCTGACGCTGGTTTCAAAGTACACGCTGGCCATGGGCGAGCAGAAAATCGAAACCACCCAGCGCAACATCTACCACTTTGAGTCCGACGACAAATTCTCGCTCACGATCATGAGCCACTACGCCGGCTTTCCCGACATGCCCGAAGAAGGCGTAAAAGAAGTCGAAGTCCTGTACACCCGCAAGAAGTAACGCCGCCGCGCGACGCAACGGGCCGGGCGTTTGCCCGGCCCGTTGGTTTACTTTGAGTAGGCGCCGGGCGGCCCGAACATGCGGCTTTCGCCTGCATCCACATGGCAGCCCATGCACGACTTCATCTTGCCCGCGCCCGTGACGGTGCTGCCGTCCGCGTCCAGCGTGCCGTACACCCAGCCGTTGTCCGTGCCCTGGGTCGCCGGGTCAAGCCGCAGCATCACGAACAGCGCCGACTTGTCGCCCAGCTCGCGCGACTGCTTGTCGGAACCCGCCTTGGGATGAAAGCTCTCTTTCACGAACACCTGGCCGACCGGCTGCACCGGCATCTTGCGCGCCGGGCCGCCGTCTTTGTCCAGCGTGCCGTCTTCGGTCCAGTTGTAGGTGTCAGCGTGCTTGACCCACAGAAAGTAGAGCTTGCGCCCGTGGGCCGACTTCTGCTCGGCCTCGCTCAGGAATGCTTTGGTCGGGTTTGGCGCGCGGCACATCTCGGGCGCGTACGCGGGGTCGTCGGCCAGGCGGGTGTAGCCGCGGTACTCCTGCGCGACGGCCAGCAGTTGATCGCGCCACAACTCGATTTCGTCGGGCTCAGGCGCAGGGTCAGGTTTGGCCTCAGGCTGCGGCTTGGCGGGCTCGGGCTCGGGTTTGGCTGCGCACGCGGCAATCGCGCACAGGGCGCAGGCGGCAATCAGGCAATACGTCAGGCGCATGGTGGGTCCTTTCCGGGGCCTGCCCATAGTACGACCGAGAGCGGGCGTGTGTGTAAGCCCCGTGTAACAACGCGGTCCTTGCCCGTTGTCGCGCCGCGCGGCAAAGTTGGGCGATGCACCGAGGCATCGTGATCATTGGCGGCGGCTTTTCCGGCACCATGACGGCGGTGCACCTGGCGCGCCTGGGCGTGCGCGGCATTACCCTGCTTGAGCGCCGTGAACACCCCGCCCGCGGCGTCGCCTACGGCACCGAGCACGCCTGCCACCTGCTGAACGTGCCTGCCGCCAAAATGAGCGCCCTGCCCGACGAACCCGACCACTTTCTGCAGTGGCTGACCAGGCACGAGCCCGCACACGCCCAGCCGAGCGCGTTTGTGCCCCGGCCCTTCTATGCGCGCTACCTGCAAGCGCTGCTTGACGAGTGCGCCGGCGCCGTCGTCACACTGCGCGACGAAGCCATCGCCATCTCGCCCGACCGCGGCGGCCTCACGGTCGAGACCCGCGGCGGCAAAGCCCTGCCTGCCACCCGGGTCGTGCTGGCGCTGGGCAACTTTCCGCCCGGCAACCCGCCGATTGCAACGCCCGGCTTCTATTCCAGTCGCAGATACGTCCAGTGGGCCTGGGCGCCGCACACGTTTGAGGGCATGCAGGACGCCGACGCCGTGCTGCTGGTCGGCAGCGGCCTGACTACCGTGGACAAGGCGCTGGTGCTGTTGCAGCGCGAGCACAAGGGCGCGATCCATGTGCTAAGCCGTCGCGGCCTGGTACCCCAGCGCCACGAGCCCGCCGACGCGCTGCCCCCCGTGCTTGACCCCGCCCACGCGCCGCGCACCACGCTGGGCCTGCTCAAGGCTGTGCGCGCAGCCACCCGCAGCCACAAATGGCGCGCCGTGATTGACAGCCTGCGGCCGGTGACCCAGGAGCTGTGGCAGAACCTGCCTGTGGATGAAAAGCGCCGTTTCATGCGGCGGCTGCGCCATTTCTGGGACGTGCACAGGCACCGCGTTGCACCGCAGGTAGCCGAGCAGTTGCAAGCCGCAATCGACGCGGGGCGCATCATCGTGCATGTGGGCAAGCTGCACGGCTTTCACGAAGATGACAGCGGCGTCGACGCGCTGATTGACACCAGCCAGGGCCGCCAGAAGCTGCATGTGCAGCGGGTGATCAACTGCACGGGCCCCGAAAGCAACTACCGCAACCTGCACCACCCGCTGGTGGCAAGTTTGCTGGAGCAAGGCCTGGCGCGCACCGACGCGCTGGCGATGGGCCTGGACACAGACGACCGGGGCGCGCTGATCGGCAGCGACGGCAAAGCCAGCCAGGTGCTGTTCACGCTGGGCCCGGCGCTAAAGGGCAAGCTATGGGAAACCACAGCCGTCCCCGAACTAAGAACCCAAGCCCGCGACCTGGCCCTCAGGCTGGCAAGTAACTGAAAGGCGCAGGAAGCGCCTGCAACGGCATTGTCGGAACGCCAACGTCAGCCCGCGCAGCGCAGCCGCGGGCCGCTTGCTTATGCTTCGCGCTCTTTGCCGCTTGCTTGCGTTTCGCGGTCTTTGCCGCTCGCTTACGCTTCGCGCTCTTTGCCGCTTGCTTGCGCTTCGCGGTCTTTGCCGCTCGCTTACGCTTCGCGCTCTTTGTCGCTTGCTTATGGTTGGGTTGGGGTGGCGACTCTGGCGCTTCTGTGGCTATATTGCCGGCTGGGGGTTCCATGGCTGACAAGTACAAGCTGATCACGCGGTCTGACTTTGACGGGCTCATGTGCGCGGTGCTGCTGCGTGAACTGGACATGATTGAGGGGTTGGAATTCGTCCACCCCAAAGACATGCAGGACGGCAAGGTCACCGTCACCAACGGCGACATCACCGCCAACCTGCCCTACGTGCGCGGCGTCTACCTGGCCTTTGACCACCATGCCAGCGAGGTCACCCGCGTCGGCCGCCCCGACAACTACATCATTGACCCCAACGCGCCGTCCGCGGCCCGCGTGCTGTACAAGCACTACGGCGGCGCCAAAAAGTTCCCCAAGATCAGCGAACAGCTCATGGCCGCCGTCGACAAGTCCGACAGCGCCCAGTTCACCAGGGAAGAAATCCTCGACCCCCAGGGCTGGGTGCTGCTCAGCTTCATCATGGACGCCCGCACCGGCCTGGGCCGCTTTCACGACTTCCGCGTCAGCAACAAAGAACTGATGCGCGACCTGATTGACCTGATTCGCGAAAAACCACTCGAGGACATCCTGACCCACCCCGACGTCGCCGAACGCGTCGAGATGTACCGCCGCCACCAGGTCATCAACGCTGAGCAGATCGAGAAGTGCGCGCGCGTGCACAAAAACCTCGTCGTGCTTGACCTGCGCAAAGAAGACACCATCTACGCCGGCAACCGCTTCGTGGTCTATGCGCTGTACCCCCAACAGAACATCAGCCTGCACGTCATGTGGGGCAAAGACCGCCAGAACGTCGCCATCGCCTGCGGCAAAAGCATCCTCAAGCGCGACAGCAAAACCAACGTCGGCGAACTGATGCTCAAGTACGGCGGCGGCGGACACAAAGCCGCCGGCACCTGCCAGCCGCCCACCGACCAGGCCGAAAAGGTGCTGGCCGAAATCATCGAGCAGATCACGACCGACGGCTGAAGCGCCCATTGCAGATTGGCGACAAGTGCGCGTCTTGTGCACTCATTGGCAATAGCTTATTCGCAAAGACCTGTTCCGGGGTGCGGGTGGGCTTACTCTGGCTGGCGTAGCAAACGCCCCAACCCGGAGCCCCGCCATGACCAGCCTACGCCACGTTCTTGTCTGCGCCGCCCTGGCAGCCCTGCTTGCGCAGGCCTTTCACGTCCAGGCCCAGAAGAAAACCGACAAGGACGACCCAAAGCCCGCCGAGCAAGCCAAACCCGCGCCGCGCAAGTTCACCGACAAGGAAGTCGCCGACGCCCACAAGGCGCTGGAGGGACTGGACGGCGAACAGGTAATGATGCTCAACGGCCTGCGCTTCCTGATGCGCCCCGCCGCCGAGGAAGCGCTGATGACGCGGCGCTTTTATGTGCCGAGCCCGCTGCCCAGCTACGACGCCGACAACAAGAAGCTGATGACCCCGCTGGAAGTGTTGCGGCTGTGGGTGATTCTTGAGTCGGGCATGCCCGTGGACGATCACCTGAAGCGCGAGCTGAACCGCTTTCTGAAAATCGTCGAGCACAAGCGCTTTAACGACAGCCTGGCGGCGTACGCGGTGCCGCTGATGGTGTGCCGCGCGGCGCAGATGCGCAGCGAGTTCTCGGAAGACAAGACGATCTCGCGGACGCTTGAGAAGCTGGCCAAGGCCCTGAGCGAGCTTGGCACGCGCCCGCGCGAGTTAACCGACGAGGTCTCGCCGCTGATCAAGGGCAAGACGATCGCGCCGATGTGGTACGCCAACCACCTGTGGCGCGGCGTGATGACGCGCGCAGCCGTCGAGATGAACATCGACGTGAACGAAAAACTCTGGGAGACCGACCTCAAGAACCTGGCCTACAACGCCAACGACAAACTGGGCTGGGTGACGGGCGCGTCGGGCTTCACCGCCGGCACCGACCTGGACACCAACCTGATGGCGGCGGCTGCGTTCACGCTGGCGCTGCAGGCGTCGCGCAAGTCGGTCGGCAGCAGCACGCGCAACGCGATTGAGAAGAAGTTCGACCCGGCGGCGCTGTTCACGCGCCTGGAGAAGGACTGGAAAGACGAGCTGTTCATGGGCGCGCGGCTTTGCCTGGTGCGCAGCAGCGACCCCAACTATGCGCCGCAGGGCAAAGACGGTTACGACTGGCGCCACGCCATGCGCGAGCGCGCCGTATACGAGCAGATGGCGTCGGGCGTGATTTACACCGAGCGCGCCCTAGCCTTCGACCTTGGCCTGTGCGGGATCACGCCGCTGAACGCCGCGCGCGACACGGTGGAAACCGCGCTGCACTGTCTGTCCATGTGCGGCGGGCTGTTCCGCGCCAAGGACTCGCCGATCGAGCCGCCGCTCAAGGGCCTGTCAACCGAGCGCATCAAGGCTGCGATCGCGGCGCTGTCGCTGCTGCATGCCTACGTCGCGCCGCCGCTGGCCGACGGCGTCGAAGACCCGGTGCTGGAACTGCGGGTAAACGAGGCGATCGACAAGGGCGTGGCCTGGCTGAAGGAGTACCAGGAAAGCAACGGCACGTTCGACCCGACCTTCATCGGCATCACGGCCATTGCGCTGACAGCAATGATGGACGGCGGCATCAAGCGCGACGAACAGTGCATCCAGCAGGGCATTGGTTTTGTGGTCAAGACGCTGCCTGACCGGCTTGCCAACCCGCGCGGCGACGGGGTAAAGGCCAAGCTGAACGCCTACGAAGCCGGCATGCTGCTGGTGATGTTCCTTGAGTACTACGAAGAAACGGTGATCGGCAAAGGTGTCTTGAAGTCCGAGACCTCAAACCAGGCAATTGCCGCCCGCAACGCCGTGTGGAACGTGATACCGCAGGTGCACCGCGACCTGATCCAGAAACTCGTGGACTATCTGGACCAGTGCTACGCCGGCATGGAGCAAGGCGGATGGGGCTATTACCCCAGGAGCGGCCCCACAGGCCACAGCGACAACTCGATCAGCCAGTACGCCGGTTGCGGGTACAAAGCCGCCAGCCTGCTGGGCGCAAAAGTAGACGTGAACATCTTCGAAGCCGAGGCGCTGACGCTCATCGGCCAATACGGAATTGAAGCCAACTCGAAGAAGCTGCCATTCCGCATTTTCTGGGAGCCGCCGGAAGAGGACGAAAAAGTCAAAGCCGCCCGCTACCTCAAGGGCGGGGTCTGGGCCCCGCGCCTGTGGAAGAGCAGCATCAACCCCGGCGGTTGGAGCTACGGGCGCTCAAGGACGCCGGCCAAGGGGCAGGCCGGCGCATCGGCAATCCAGTACGTCGGCACGGGCATGGCGCTGCTGGCTATGGCCAAGGATGAGCTTTGGGCGCGCGGCAAGCTGAAAGACGATCTGCACGAAAAGATTGACCTGCACATCTTCGGCGCGCAGGCGTGGCTGGCCACGCGCGTTCCCGACGTCTCCGAGCCGCTGGATCAACCGCGTGACCCCAACGCCGAGGACAAGAAGCCGCAGGGCCAGCACGCCCGCGCCGATTGGACGCACGGGTGGGGCGGCAACTACAACCTGTACGCCCTTGAGCGCGGCTGCGTGATGGCCAACATCAAGAAGCTCAATGGTGAAGTTGACTGGTATCGCTCGGCGGCGACCATCCTGTGCAACGCGCAGGCCGACGACGGCAACTGGGGCGACCCGCTTTCCACGGCCCGCGCCATCCTGATTCTGCGCCGCCACGCGCCGCCAATGGTCACGCAGCCGCCGCCGCCGCCGCCGCCGCGCGACAAGCCGCGCAACCCGACCACGGGCGACCCGCCGCTGAAGCAGCCCAAGTCGCCGATCACGCCGGGCCCGGTCAAGCGCGAGCCTAAACCCGCCGAGCCGCGAGCGCCGGTGACAGGCCCGGGCGAAAACCCGGAGTCGCGCTAGAGACTGCGCAACGTCCCCGGCCATGCCGGGGACGGCTGTTTTCAGCGGTCGCGGCTCGTATGCTCCGCGCCGTGAACGCGCCCGTCAAAACAGTGCAGGGGCCGATGACCGCCCGCGAGTGGGGCGGCCTGCTGCTGCTGAGCGTGCTGTGGGGCGGCTCGTTCTTCTTCATCGAGATCGGCTTGCGCGCGTTTGCGCCGCTGACGCTGGTGTTCGCGCGGCTGGCCCTGGCGGCGCTGGCGCTGCACGGGCTGCTGCTGTGCCTGCGCGTGCGGTTGCCGGGCGGCCGCATGTGGGGCTGGTACCTGCTGCTGGGCCTGTTCAATAACGCGCTGCCGTTTGCGCTGATGTTCTGGAGCCAGACCCGCATCGGCGGCTCATTGGCCAGCATGCTGAACGCCACCACGCCGTTGTTTACGGTTGTGCTGGCGCATTTCTTTACGCGCGACGAGCCGATGACGCCGCTGCGCGTGACCGGCTGCGTGCTGGGCGCCGTGGGCGTTGCGGTGATGGTCGGGCGCGAGGCGCTTACGGGCGACGGCGAGGTGCTGGCGTACGCGGCAGTGCTGGGCGCCGGCCTGTGTTATGCCATCGCCGGCATTGTCGGGCGCCGCGTGCGGGAGACGCCGCCGCTGGCGCTGGCCACGGGGCAACTCACGGCGGCGGCGCTGGTGGTGCTGCCGCTGTCGCTGTTGGTTGATCAGCCCTGGCAATCCGCCGCGCCCGGGCTGGAACCGCTGCTGGCGCTGTGCGCGCTGGCGCTGGTCAGCACCTCGCTGGCATACGTGTTGTACTTCCGGCTGCTCAAGAAGGCGGGCGCGACGAACATCCTGCTGGTGACGCTGCTGATCCCCGTAAGCTCGGCGCTGCTGTGCGTGGGCCTGCTGGATGAAACCCTGAACTGGCGGCAACTCGCCGGCATGGCAGTGATCGCCGCCGGCCTGCTGCTGGTAGACGGCCGCCTGTTCAGGCGCAAGCGCGGCTAGACTTTCATGTCGATGACTTTGGCGCGGTGGCCGCACGCGCCGCAGCGGGCCTCCAGCTGATACATGGCCATGCCGTCGGTGCCCACTTCTTGCGGCGTTTCGGTACCGACGAAGTGTTGGCGCTTTGCACTTGGGGCACACCATGCTCTCGATCGCGTCGGCCAACTGCTGCGCAGCCGCCGAGCGATAGCGCAACTGCGTCGCGGTTTCGGACAGTGCGGGCATTTCGGAAGTGCCGAACCGGGGCAACTCGTCGGTGCCGATGCCGCCTTCGGCTTCGGGCGCGCCCAGCTCAGGCATCATATCCGTCATGCTGGGTTGCAGTGCCTGTGCCATCAGGGTTTCGGGTTTCTTGTCTACGGCTTCGGGCGCGACCAGCTCGGGCATCATGTCGGTCATGCTGGGCTGCAGCGCCTGCGCCTCAAGGGTTTCGGGCTTCTTTGCGGGTGCGGGAGGCGCGGGTGCCTGCGGTGCGGTCGGTGGTGGCGCAGCCGGCGGCGCCGCTTGTGCCGGGGGCATTTGGGTCGCGGCCTGGGGCGGGGTGGAGCCGTCGCCTTTCTTGCTGACCGCCACTACCACGGCGACGACGATCACGACCAGCACGAGCACCACAATGATTGCGATTACAAAGACCGGCACGCGAGCCCCCGTTGCTGAGTTGCGCCAACTTTAGGCTATGGCGCTGCGGACCACAACGGGCTCGCCCCGCTTGCCGCCGCGATGGCGGCTGCTATGGTTCTGTGCGCTATGACCAACCTCACCTGCAAGCACACATTGCGCGGGCACCGGGGCACCGTGTTCGCGCTCTCACTGTCAACGGACGGCAAGACGCTGGTCACAGCCAGCAAAGACGCGAAGCTGCGAGTCTGGGAAGTCGCGTCGGGCAAGCTGCTGCGCACGATTGAGGGCAGCAAGTCGCCGCTGCTGAGCGTGGCGCTGAGCCCCGACGGCAAAATCGCCGTCACGGGCAACACCACCAACAGCGTGCAGTTCTGGGACGTAGAAGCCGGCAAAGAGGGCGCCAAGTACACCGGCGGCACCGGCCACCACGGCACGGTCAACGGCATCGCGTACGCCCACGACGGCAGCTTTGCGCTGAGTGTTGCCGACGACCGCAAAGTCATGAAGTGGGACCCGGTCAAGGCCAAGCAGCGTACGGTGATGAACAAGCACGAGGCGCCGGTGCTGTGCGTCGCGATCAGCCCCGACAACAAGCGCTGTGTCTCGGCGGGCAGCGACGGCACA
This sequence comes from Planctomycetota bacterium, assembly GCA_020849795.1. Taxonomy (GTDB): domain Bacteria; phylum Planctomycetota; class UBA8742; order UBA2392; family UBA2392; genus JADJRK01. The sequence goes on from JADZFR010000026.1 coordinate 21,531, forward strand.
GCGCGCATCTGGAACCTGGACAGCGGCGAACAACTGCAAGTCATCAAAGCCGGCCCCGAATCCGTGATGGCGGTGGCCTGGAGCGCCGACGGCAAGGCGATCGCGACGGCGGGCAATGAAGAAGAGATCAGGCTGTGGAACCCAGACACGGGCGCGGCAGTGAAGGCAATTGCGACGGGTGTGCAGGCTGTGAATGCGATTGCGTTCAGCCCGGACAGCAAGTGGATTGCAGCGGGCGGCACGGACAGCAACTTGTTTCTGTGGGAGATCGAGAACCCGCCCCCGCCGCCGGCACAAAGCGACCCTGCCAAGGGCGACCAGAGGGTGCAGTTCAAGGGCCACGCCAACAGCATTCACAGCATAGCCTGGAGCAAAGACGGCAAGGCAGTGGTCACCGGCAGCAAAGACGAAACCGCCCGCGTGTGGGTGTAGGCCAAAAGAGAGCGCGAAGCGTAAGCGAGCGGTCGCCAAAGGCGACAAAGCAGTGAACAACCGACCCCGCGCGAGAGAGCGCGAAGCGTAAGCGAGCGGCACCAAAGGCGTGCCACTACACCCCGCGGAGGTCGCCCAGGATTTGGCGGCTTATCACCAGGCGCTGCACCTCTGAGGTGCCTTCGCCGATTTCGCACAGCTTGGCGTCGCGGTACATGCGCTCTACGTCGTACTCGCGCGTGTAGCCTACCCCGCCCAGCACCTGGATCGCGTTGGTGCACGTCTTCATCGCCACTTCACTCGCGTACAGCTTGCCCATGCTGCCCGCCAGCGCGAAGTCGCGGCCCGCATCGCGCAGCCGGGCTGCGTGATAAATCAGGTGCCTGGCGGCTTCGATTTCCATGTGCATGTCGGCCAGCATGAATGCCACGCCCTGGAAGGTGCCGATCGGCTTGTTGAACTGCTTGCGCTGGCGCGCGTACTCGAGTGCTTTTTCGTAGGCGCCTTCCGCAATGCCCAGTGCCAGCGCGCCGATGCTGATGCGCCCGCCCGCCAGCGTCTTCATGAACTTGGTAAACCCGACATCCACCTGCGCCTCGCCGCCGGCCACGGCGTCCAGCGGCAGCTTCATGTCCTCGAACACCAGTTGCGCGGTGTCGCTGCTGCGCATGCCCAGCTTGTTCTCTTTCGCCTCGACCTTGAAGCCGGGGGTGTCCAGCTCCGCGATGAAGGCGGTGATGCCCTTGCCGTCTTTCGGGTTCTGGTTGGTCTTGGCGGTGAAGATGCAGGTTTTGGCGTAATGCGGGTTGGTGATCCAGGCTTTGCGGCCGTTGACCAGCCAGTGGTCGTTCTTGCGCTCGGCGCGGGTTTTGGTGCCGCCGGCGTCGCTGCCGGCACCCGGCTCAGTCAAGCCGAAGCAGCCAAGGGTCAGGTTGCCGTTGTCGTCCACGCCCTTGCACAGTTGCGGCACGTACTTTTCGCGCTGCGCCTGTGTGCCGAACAGGTTGATCGGCGTGACGCCAAGGCTGACGTGGGCCGCGTAGCCCAGGCCCGTGCTGCCGCAGACCTTGGAGAGTTCTTCGACCACGAGGATATAGCTGAGCGTGTCAAATCCGCTGCCGCCGATGTCTTCGGGAATGCTGAGGCCGAGAAAGCCAAGCTCGGCGAGGCCCTTGAAAATGTCTTGCGGGAACTCGGCTTTTTCGTCGAGTTCCTGGGCGCGCGGTGCGACCTGTTCGCGCGCGAACTCGCGCGCGGTTTTCTGAATCTGCTGCTGGTCTTCGGTGAGGTCGAAGTTCGTGGCCTGCGTATCGGTGATCATCTCTTTCCCCTGTGTCTTCCTTATAAACGGTTGACGGCAGGCGTCGCAACCCGCCTTCGCCCAAAAGGGCTACGGCGGGCAGGCCCGCCTGCATGTGCGAGCGGCGCTGTGACGCGTGCGGTGGCCGCCCGACACCCTTTGCGGTTTCGTGAAAGGCGCGTTGCCGGTTGATCGTTCGCGCTATGCGGATATGCATAGCGCATGAAAGCCTTGCCCGACAGGGAAGCGACCTGCCTTGCGTGCTGTCAGTCGCGCGCGCCGCGCATTATCACTGGTGCAGCAGCACACACCGGAGCCCCGCATGACGCCCTTTCGCCTTCTGCTGATCGCCCTGCTGGCTGCCCCCGTGGCGGCACAAGTGCTTGACCGCGGCTATGTCTCGCACCGTGCGGGCGTGCCGGGCAACACCGGCAACGCCAGCAGCCAGTTCAACACCCTCATGGAACCCGGCCTGCGCATGATCAGCGACGACGGCCGCTACAGCGTGTTCAGCAGCCACGCCACGAACCTGGTCGCCGGGCAGGTGGACGTGTACAACACGATCGATGCCTTCTGGCATGACCGCGCCACCGGCCAGACCAAGCTGGTCAGCCACAGCGCGATTTCGCAGGCGACCAGTGTGGGCGGCGCCAGCGTCTCAATCAGCGCAGACGGGCAATGGGTGTCGTTTGTCAGCGCCGGCAGCGCGCTGATGCAGGGGCAACTCGACACCAACAACGTGGGCGATGTCTTTCTGTGGGAAGCCGCGACGGGCGAGATCACATTGGTCAGCCACGCCGCCGGCGACCCCTTCACCGCGTGCAACAACGCCTCGATCTGGCCGGCGATCAGCGCCGACGGCAACACCGTCGCCTACGTCACCAGTGCCACCAACCTGCAAAGCGGTGTCAGCGACAACAACTCAACCTACGACCTGTACGTGTTCGACCGTGTCAGCGGCAGTAATACGCTGATCAGCCACATCCAGGGCGACCCGTTGACCAGCGCCAACGGCTGGTCGTCGCGCCCGGTGATGAGCGCGAATGCGGCCAAGATCGCGTTTGCCAGCAAAGCCACCAACCTGGTGAGCGGGCAGGTGGACACGAACAACGAGTGGGACGCTTTTCACTATGACCGCACGACGCAGACCGTTGCGCTGATGAGCACGTCGATTGCCGGGCCCTCGCTGGCGGCCGGCAATGCGCCGGCGTACCTGCTGGACATCAGCGACGACGGGCGCTACGCGATTTTTGTGTCGATCGCCGACGACATTGCCGCGGGCGTGACGGACGCAAACACCGAGGACGACCTGTTCCTGTACGACGCGAACTCTGCAACCGTGGTCATGATCACGCGCAGCTCAGCCAACCCGACGCAGTCGATGAGCGTGACGCCGTCAAGCTCGCTGGCGGTGTCGCATGCGCGGCTTTCGCGCAACGGGCAATGGGTCGCGTTTTCGTGCCGTGACAGCGACGTGGCGGTCGGGCTGATTGACAACAACGATGCCGAAGACGTGTTTCTGTACGACGTGGCAAGCGGCACGTCCGAGCTTGTGTCCAGGCGCCCCAACGGAAGCCCGGGCAACGGCGCCAGCACAGTGTGCGAGCCCAGCGCCGACGGGCAGACCGTGATGTTCCTGTCGCTGGCGCAGAACCTGGTCTATCCGCTGTGGGACAACAACGCCAGCAACGACGTGTACCGCTGGAACCGCACCACCGGCAGCATGCAACTGCTCAGCGGTTACGACGCATCCCACACCGGCCTTGGCCCGTGCTTCTTCGCGTTCATGAGCGCCGACGGCAGCACCGTGGTGTTCAACACCAACTCGCCCGACATCATTGGCGGTGACGGCAACGGCGCCAGCGACGTCATCTTCGTCGCGAACTCCACGACACCCCGGCTGAATGTGAGCCGCGATGGCGTTGCCGTTGCGCACAACTCGGTGGACCAGAACCCGCCCGGCCTGGTCACAGGCATCACGCTGACTTACAGCATCGAAAACAGCGGCGGCGGCACGTTGACGCTGACCGGCAGCCCGCACGTGGAAATCGCCAACACCACCAACTGCATCGCCACCGTGACGCAGGCGCCCGCATCGCAGGTTGCCACGCTGGGCAGCACGACGTTTCAGGTGCTGGTGATGCCGCAGAGTGAGGGCATCTGGTCGTTGAACATCACGATCTGGAGCAACAGCACCGGCCCCAACCCATACGCGTGGCTGGCGCGCGGCAGCGTGGCATCAGCGGGCACGCCGGTAGATGAAAAAGACGACGGCGGCGGTTCAGACGGCGGGGGGTGCGTGGCGGCGGGTGGCTTGGTGCCAGTGTTGCCGGCATTGTTGGCCGTGCTGCTGTACCGGCGCCGCCGCAGGATTTGCGTGTAGGCATCTTTTCCCCGAGGTAGACTGTGAAAATGCGAACCCTGGCCCTGCTGATACCGCTGTTGCTGCTTGCGGCGTGCGATTCGGACGGCAAAGGGAAGCCCGGCAAGTTGACGATCAAGGCCGACGTGGACACGGCCGTGATTGAGGGCAACTCGATCCTGTGGGAGGCGCGGACGAATTTCGGCGCCAATGCGCACCATGTGTGGTCGATTGAATCCGGCTCGCTGCCCTCAGGCTTCACCATGACCCCGGCGGACAACACACTGACTGTCTCGGGCAGCAGCAGCGTGCCGGGAGATTATCCCGTCACTCTGCGTGTGGAAGTCGACGACCGGCATGACAGCCACGCTGTGACGTTCAGGGTGGCGCCGCTGACCGGCCCGCTCACGATCTATACCACGGTGGTGCCGGACTCGTTTGACGCATCACCGTATAGCCATGACATCGTGATCACCGGCGGCACGAACTCGGGATACACATTCGCCGTGATTGCGGGCAGCCTTCCGCAGAATTATGCGATCACGGCTGGGCCAAGTGGAGCACGGCTGACAGGCGCTCCGTCACCGCACGGCAGCTACACGTTTACTCTTGAGGTGACGGATTCAGGCGCCAACGTCGCTTCCGCGACGTTCAGCTTCACGCTGAAGGAAAACATTTTCGGCCCGGCTTAAGCCCGAAGATCGCGGCTGGCGTGCCAGCCGTAGCGCCGGGCATTGAACCGGCGCAAAGGCTGGTGCAGGGGGCGGGACTTGAACCCGCACGGGTTGCCCCACTGGAACCTAAATCCAGCGCGTCTGCCAATTCCGCCACCCCTGCACATGTTTCCGGCGGCTGGAAACCGCTGGAACGACATGGCCATGCCGCCTAGAACTCTTCTTCTTTCTTTTCGTCTTTGTCTTCTTTGCGGCCCGGGGTGTCGCCCTTGGGCTCGCGCTTTTCGCTGCTTTCGTCCTTCTTGGGCTCCGCTGCCTTGAGGCGCTTGCCGCTTCGGTCGAACACCGGCGAGTATTCCTCGTCGGGGTCAACCTTGGCGTCGCCGGTCCAGACGCGCGGTTCATGAACGTGGCGGCCGTCGCTGTACTTGCCCATGAAGCGCTGCTGCGGCGTGTTGCCGAGTGCATACTCGCGGTTCTTGCCGTAGAACGCCGCGTCGGTCAGCCCGTCCAGCAGCTTCCAGTACCCGTGCCAGTCCCACGCGTCGGCAGTGCCCTCGGGCGCCGCGGGCGTAAAATGCCCGGCCACCAGCGCGGTGCGGCAGTAATCGCAACTCACGAACTCGATCAGGTTCTTGTTCTCTTTCTTCACCTTCGTCGCGTCCATGAAGTACTTCTTGGCACAGTAAGAACCGACCGTCGTGTCGCTGTCGCCGAACACCGGCAGCAGCAGGCAGTCTTCCGGGATATTGCTGAAATCACTGTGCGGGATCAGCCCCGACGCCTGCGCCTTGGATTCATAGCTGAACGCACGCCCCGGCTGCACCGGCATGGCGGCGCGCGGCTTGGGCAGTTTCAGCGTTTCCCAGTCCGCAGCCAGATTGGCCGTCGTGACCCCGCCCGCCGAGTGCCCGGCGATGGCAAACTTGTCTTTCAACGGCTGCACGCGCTTTTTGTCTTCTTCAAGCCACGCGATGGCGTCGTTGATTGCATGGGCCGAGTTGGGCGCGTAGTTGATCGTGGGCTCAAGCCGATGCTCCTGGTACAGCGGGTAGACCACGATGTTGCCGCGCTTGCACAGGTGGTGCAGCCATTCAATGTAGCCATCGGGCGTGAACGCACCGTAGCCGTGGATGAACGCGACGACTGGTGCGTTCTCGGGCGCGGGTTCGGCGGGTGTGTACAGCCAGTACTTCTTGCCCTTCTCGCCGCGTTCGGTGACTTCGACTTTCTTGTGCGCGTAATCGCTGCCGCCGGGGCCTTTCTCGGGCTGCTTGGCGGGCAGGGTGGCTTCGGGGTTCTTGTCAGGGAACACCTGCTCGGCCTCGGCCTTCTGGGCCAGTGCCGGGGCAAAGAACGCCGGCGCGGCCAGCAACAGCGCGAACACCCAGATCAACTTTCGCATGGCGCACTCCTGTGCAATATTCAACGCATGATACCCCGAGAAACACTCGGGGTATCAGATAGTCGCCGCTGCCGGTCAAGTCTCACGCGCCGCGCACGGCCGCTCGGCATCAGTGGAAGCTAGGATTCGAGACACCCTCGAATTGCTTCCAGTATGTGTTCGAATCTCGTGCGGCCAAGTCGCCCGCACGGTTTCTCCTCCATCAACTCGCGGTGGAGGGTGAAGATCTTCTTCGGGTTTGCCGCACGCGTAGCTTCGAGACGTCCCCATTCAAAATCGCCGTCACCCAGATCTATGAAGTGGGTGCCGTAAGGCTTACTCGTTAGCTGGCACATGAGGTAGTCCGTGTCGCTTAGCTGCGCCAAAACCAGGGCGGGACGCCACTTGGTCTGGGTCATGTCGGTGTATGGAAACTCAGTCCACACTACGTCCCGGGGCGAGAGCGGCGACAAGCTTCGTCCTCCTCGGGACGATCCCATTCTTCTGCTAGGCTCTTGGCGGAAGCCAAGCCGGATTTCGCCCTGAGGGCCGCTGCCCGTATGACCGGCAGCCGGGACTTCTGCAACGCTTCGATCAATCTGTGTCGATCCTGAACGGGTACGCGACTTGTCGGAACCTCTTCATACGTCACTTCCATTCGAAGTAGAGCCATTTCGTTTCTGCTCACTTCGGCCTCGACCACATTAGGTGCTTCGACTTTGGTTGGATCTATGATCGCGGTTGACATCTAAGAACTCCTATGCGCTTGGCAACTGCACGGCGCGAATCGAAGAGAAACCCACGAACTCATTGTTGATCAGCACGTTTACATCGTAGTCACCGGACTCGGGAAACTCTATTGCCGTAGCTTTTCCGGATCCATCTGGTTTGACCACCGGGATTGCAAAGTTCAAAGGGATCAACTTCCCGCCGCTGGGGACCATTTCCGGCGGAGAAATCTTGACCTCAGCCGACCACAAAGGGCTCGCTCGCATGTTCCCTTCAACATCAGCACGGTTGTCAACAATCTCCAATCTCACCGTCGATACCGTGTCTATCCGGAAGTCGCGGATTGACACAAACATCCAGAACACTCCAACTCTCGCAGGAAATGACTTCGCCTGAACATGAGTGAACACACCAACCAGGCTCCATTTGCCTGTTGCCTGAACTGCACCATCACACAACAAGACAGTTACATGACTTGGGCTCATGGCGGTTTGCTTCCCTTGCCACCCGGATGGTGGACAATTTGTGAATTGTAGCTCCCTGCGGCAGCGCGACAACTGCTTGGCTACGCGCCGCGCAGGGCGTCTCGTTCCTGGGCGCTGGGGAGGCTTTGGTTGGCGATCTTGACCAGGTCGGCCAGATAGCGGGGGTCGGCAAAGCTCGCGCCCTGCCTGCGCACCCACTGTTGCACTTCTTTCAGGCTCACGCGGCCGTCTTTGTTCGCGTCCACCGCCTCGCCCTGCTTGATCCTCTCGATCATCCGCAACGCAAACGTCAGCGCGCTGCCCGTCAGGTCGAGTTGTGCCTCGGCTTGCCGGCGCATGCCCGCCTCGCGCAGCCGTTGCCGGTTGCGGGCGCGGGCGTACGCGCCCGCCGCAAACGTCGTGATTGCGCCGGCCAGGGCACCCCAAGGGCCCAGCAGCGCCAGCCAATCTGCCGCAGACTGCGCGCCTTGCGGGTTCACCAGCGCCACCGTGCGCGGCGGGTTGGGCAGGCCCGTGGCCTGATCGACGGCATCAGTGGTGGGGTCGCCCTGCGCGTTTTCAAACAGCGGCCGGCCGTGTTCGTCGGTGGCCTGCACCGTGGTTTCGCCCAGCAGGCTGTCGAGCAGCGCGCAGCCGGGCAAAGCGAGCACGCAAAGCAGCAGAAGAATGGTTCGCATGGTGTTCTCCGGGAAGTGCCGTTCAGCGACGGCTGGATTCAAGAGCGCTGATGCGCTCGGCGTGTTCAACGTGGGCGGCGCGCATCGCGCGCAACTCGCCGCGGTGGCGGTTGACTTGGGCGTTCAGGCCTTCCACCAGCACGGTCAGGCGCGCGACGGCTGTGTTCAGTTTCAAGCCGACTTTGATCAACCCGATGCCGATTGCGCCGACCCACATGCCGGCGACGCTGAGCGCGAGTGTGTGCAGCGGATCCATGTTGCTGCCTTAGATGGGGGTCCCGACCACGATGGCGCGGTACGTGGCGCCGCCTGCGTTGACGCTGGCGTCGGTCGTGTTCAGGGTCAGCACCTGCGACGTGCCGGCAGATTGCGCCCCGAAACTGACGTCGGCGGCTGCGCTGCCATCGCCGGTGCGGCGCAGTTGCGTGCCGGTAGCGCCGGCTGGACAGAGAAATGCGAGCTGTGTGGTGGTGGTGCTGTCCGTGCGCATTACCACCATGGCATGCGCGCGGTTGACGCCAGTCAGCCCGACCGCAAGGCCGCTGGTGCCGTTTCCCGTCCACTCGATCACGCGCACCGCCGCGATGTCGGCCAGCATGGCCAGGCGGGCCGCGCCATACATCAATGCACCGGCGCCGCTGTCTTCCCACAGGGTGCTGGGGCCGCCGGGGTTGGCGGTTTGCGGGTCAAGCGTCAAGCCGGTCGGGTCAATCAACCCCGCAACCGTGAGTTTGCCGCCGATGCTCAAGTCCCCCGGCGTCGCCAAGCCGCCTTCTGCGCCACGATGCAGCAGCGTGTCATCGCCGAATGCGATGCCGTCGGTTTCGTCTTCGCCCAGGCGAAGCGCGCCCACCCCGGCAAAGGTCGCGTCGGGACGCCCCAGTTGCATGTGGCCGGTGACGCGCAGCCCGCGCGAGTTGTCGTCGACGGCCGCGCCGTCCGCATCGTGCGGCGTCAGCAGAAGGTGGTGACCGCTGGTTGCCAGCTGCATGACCCAGCCTTGCAAAACACCGGCGGCGCCGGCCATTGCCGGCGAGCCGAACGCCAGCGAGACCTCGGGGTGCAGCAGCATCCACGTGTTGCGCGTGCCGCCGTCGGTGCTCGCGGCGTTGAGGCTGCGCAGCGGCGGCAGAAAGATGCACCCGCCGCCGAGATCACAGTCCGGGACGCCGTTGACCTCACCGGCCCAGCCCTCGCTCTTGATGCTGGGGCCGGGAAACGGCACTTCGCGGTCGGCTTGCCGGTCGCTGGGGGCCGGCACCCAGTCGTGGCTTGGCGCCCACAGCTCGTGCTCGCTGACTACCCCGCGCACATCATCAGGCGCGGTGACGCAGATGGGCACCACCACGCGCGGCGGGTCATCCATTGGCGGGTCGTCCACGGGCGGCTTGGTGGGGGGCTTCCACGTCGGCGGAATCTCGGGCAGGAAGGGCACGCGATACTGGATTTTCCAGCGGCCGGGGCGCGTCTTGCCATCCCACTGGTGCGTGCTGCCTTCGTGGTACTTGATCTGCGCCTCGTAGGGCGGCCACGGCGGCACCGCGCCGACAAACGGCTCGGGGTAGAACGTCAGCGGCGCGTCGTGGGCCGGGTCGCGCGGCACCTTGAAAAACGCCTCGGTGCTCAGGTGGCCCGCGCTTTCGCGGTACACGCCGTCGTCGTCTGCGGCGCTGCCGTACAGGTGTTTGCTGCAATGTGCCGAGTCCGCGAGCACCGGCCCGCCGTTGCCTGTCGCGGCAAGTCGCCCCAGGTCGCGCCCCGCGCCCTCGGCAAACAGCCCGCGACCGCTGGCGGCATGGTTGCCGGTCGTCCCGTCGCGCAGGTTCAACACCGGCACCCAGCCCGGCGCGCCGCCGCCCACGCCTGCCTTGCGGTGCATCGGGCTCAGCGCCAGCACGGTCAGGAATTGCAGCCCGCCGCGCTTGCCGACACTCAGTCTTGACCCGTCAAGGTCTGCGATCAGGTTGCTGGCATCGCCCCGTGTGGCACCGCGGGCGTCGCTGACCAGCGGGCCGGCATCCACAAACTCGGGCTCGCCGCCCAGGCTCACCAGCAGTCCGCGCAGACCCTCAGGCCGTGCCTTGCGCACACCGCCAAAGTCTGCGGGCGCAAGCTCGGCGTGGCGGTCGTCGGGCCCGAGCACGCGCACGCGGCCCTGCGCGGTGCTTTCGCAGCCGACCACAAAGAACCAGCGCCCGAAGTGGGCGGCATCGTCGCTGGCGAGAAAGTACGGAAACGCGAACGCGCCCGGGTGTTCAAGCGAAAGCGCGCCGGTGCGGCCGTCGATTGCCGTGGCTTCGCTGGCGACGACCGATTCGCCCTCGGGCACGTTGCCGCTTGCCTTCACGACCAGCGGGCCGGCACGGTACGCGTTCAGCGGCTGGTGCAGCGGCAGATCGGGCTTCACTGCGCCGATGCGATGAGCCGGCATCAGCGCGGGGGGCAGCGGCCCCGGCACGGTGGGCTCCTGCACGATTGTCGTCAGCAGCCCGCGCGGGTCGGCCTCGCAGGTGACGCTCGCCACGGCCCCGGCTGCTGATGCGCCGGCGATGCCGACCAGGAGTTGCGTGACACGCGGCGGCGTGTGGGCCAGCCCGGCGGTCAGGCGGCGGGCTTGCGCCGACAACGCGGTTGCGTTCAGGGACGCGCCGTCTTCGTCCAGCACGGCAACCAGGTGCGGCGCCTCGAGCACGCGTGCCGGGCCATCGCCGCCCAAGCGCCGTACGTGCTGAAACGGTGGGGCATCGGCGGGCAGGGCAATCGTCAGCGCGATTCGCGGCTCGCCGGCAATGCGGCGCGACTGGCGCGTCGGGTCGTCTGCGGCTTCCAGCAGGTATGGCGGTTCGTTCAGGGCCAGCAGGCCGCGCTCAAGATCAAGCTCAAACGCATCCAGCGCCGGCGACCACGATTCGGGTTCAAAGGCGTCGGCCGACGGATGGGCAGGTGCGACGCCGGTGGCGCGGCTTGCGCTGACTTGAAGACGCGGTGGAAGAAGCGTGCCGTCAGCCGTCACGCCGCCGACCGGCATCCAGCCGCCGTGTGCCGCCCGGAACAGGCGAAACGCGTAGCGTCGCAACAGGGCATCGCGCGCCGCGGCGTCGGGCGCCGTGCCCACGAGTGCGCGAAATCCGCCCTCGGTAAGGCATGCGCGGCGCGCGTCGCGCTCGGCAATGCCCCATTGTTGCAGCTGCGCCGACAGCGGATGCAGTTCGCCATCGGCGTCGGGTAACACCGCCACCCAGTCGTCGCGCAGGGTGACAAGCCGCAGTGTCGGCCCGCCCTGCACGGTGATTTCTGCGGGCGAGAAATCTTCGGTGTGTGATTCGACCAGCGCTGACTCGTCGATGGCGGCAGGCTGCTGGGCGGGCCGGGTCAGCCACTCGCCATCGTCGCCGATCGTCAACGATTCGCCGGCGAAGGCGCAGAGTTGCTGCACCAGGCTCGTCAGCGGCCCGCTCAGCGGCGGAAGCGGCGGCAGGACACCGGGGGGTGTCGGCGCATCATCGGCCGACAACCCGGCCGACACGAACAGCCGGGCAAGCGCGTCCGAAAGCGATATACCGTCCGTGACTGGCAGATTGGCCCGCCGGCTTGCCCATTCGCTGCGCCGATCGGCGCCATGCACGATCAGCCGCCCGTCGCCGGACTGCTGTGTGCGCGTGCACATGAACTGGCGAAACGTGCGCCGGGTTGCGTTGTCGCGCAGCTCGATGGTCAGCGGATCTTCGGCTTGCGGCGCACTGCCCGGCGGCAGCGTGATCGTGCAAGTTGAGGCTTCTGCGCCGCGGCGCAGTTCGATGCGGGCAGCCAGCGACGGTGCCCCGTTCAGCGATGCAATTACGTGCTCGGTCATGGTGTCTCCGGTACTTTGTGCAGCACCGCGCCGCGCGTGCGCGATTCATAGCGCCAGCTTGTGAGCCAGCGCTTCTGGGGTGGCAGCCAGGGGTGCGGCACCGAGTAATCCACGTGGCGCTCCAGCAGGTCGGCCAGGTAGCGTGGCGCGGGCGGCGAGGCGTGGCGGCCATCGCCGATCGCGCTGCCCTGCTGGACAATGCGGGTTTGTGCGGCACCGATTTCCTGCCGCCAGGCGGGCGCTCCCGCGGCCAGCAGCGGATGGTCGACCACCCGGCGCGAGGTGGTGAACGCCAGCGTTTCGGTAAGCGCCACGTGCCCCGCAGCGCCTGCAAGCACTTCGCGAAACTCAAAGTCAACGCGCCGCGTGAACGGGTTCTCGCGAATCATGCGCTCGCCGCCGCCTGCCAGCGCATGCGCCTGTGCCAACGCGCCGGCGCCGACAAAGAAGCCCGCCACCGTGCGCACGAGCCGGCCGTCAGCGTCGACGGTGTCGCTGATCGCGTAGTGGCCGTCATCCACGCCGGCGGGCAGCGGGGCGAACACCTGCTCGTCTTGCACGACGTAGACCAGCGAAGGCTCAGCGGCGTCGCGCGTGGTGCTGGTATGGACGCGTCGATAGCCAGGCTGCACGGCCGGCAGCAACGCGTCTTCATGGGCAGCCGGGTCTTCTCCGCGCCGCAGCACCGCGCGCCCTTGAAAGCGCACGTGCTGGGCCGTACCGGCGTCGCTGCTGACGCTGACGGTCAGGGTGTGCTGCTGCACGGCGCTGTCGGGGTCTTGTCGCGTGGCTGTGAAGGTCAGGCGCACGCGACGCGCGCCGTGGGCATCGCCTGGCCCGGGGTCGAACTCGTTCATGCCCGCGAACACGGGGCCGGTGCGGCAGTCTGCCGTGGACAGTTCGCGCACAGCGGTACCGCCGGCACTCAAGGCCAGGTCGCCCGTGGCGCCAATGGCGCCGCGCAAGCCTTCCAGCGCCTGTTCGAGCAATGCCGCCGTTGCCGCCTGCACTTGCAGCGTGGCATGCCAGTACTCGGCATCGTGCTCGCGCGTGATTTCAAGGGCGGCTGCCGCGCCCAGCACTTCGTCGTTGAACTTGAGCGTCAACATGGCTACTCCGCGAGGCTGTCATCAACGGTAGGCGATGCATCACTGGGCAGCGCAATGCCAAGGCGGTCGCGCGCGAACGTCTGGAACGCGCCGGCGTCGTCGCTTGACGTGTCAATCGTGTAGCGATCGACGATTGCGCCGGTCTGCGGCGCGAGCGCGCCCTGGAACAGCGCCACGCGCACACCGGCGTGGGGCACCTCTGTGGCCGGGGCCAGGCTGGCACCATCGACGTGCACAACGCCGTCAAAGTCGGCGCTGCAGCGCACACGCACGATGACCTTGTTCGGGAAGCTCGCGCGCGGCAGGTATTCGAACCCGCCCAGGTGAAGCCACTCTGCGGTCGGAGTTGAACCGTTAATGGTCAGGGCCAGCGTAGAGGCAATGCCGTTGACCAGCAGATCAACCGTCACGCTGCCGGCGGTATGACTGGCCACGTAGAACCATGCGCCCAGGGCGAAGGATCGGCCGGACTCGATGGCGGGGCTGCGCTCCGCGAGGTCCTGTCGCAAATCGCCCGCAGTGCCGCCATCGCCGGTGAGTTTCAACGAGCCGGTGCCGAACAGCTTCTCGCCGGTGTCGCGGCTGAACACGCCGCCGCCCGCTTCAACGCTCCAGTGGGCAAAGCCCGCGTCGTAGGCTTCGAATGCGCCGTCGAGCACGGCGTTGCGGGCGTCTGCAAAGGCGCCGCTGGTCACGGGGATGACGCGGGTGTGCACGGCGCGACCATGCTCGGGGCGAATGCGAAACTCTTCCTGGCCGACGGGCACGCGGTGGTGGGCGTTGTCGCGCACGCATTCGATGGCGATGCGCTGTGTGCGGATTCGCTGGTCGTCGATCACGCTTTCGGCTGCATCCACGGTGCTGCCGCTGGCATAGCAGGCGGCATCACCGGCACTGCCCGCGTCGGGGGCAGGGGCGCCCACACTCACGTCGTTGGGCGTGACACTCTCGGCGTCGGCCAGCATCGCGCGTGTCAGGCCATGCAGCAGCTCTTCGCGCGAAGCACCCAGGGCGTTGAGCTCGGGGGCCAGCGCGGCGGCAAGCCACGCATCGAGCGCGGCATCCAGCGGCACGGCCCAGCCGCGTGCGGTTTCGGCGGCGGTGTTCAGCAGCGCGATGACTTGCAGGGTGTCGCGCTCGGCACTGGTGTCATTGAGTACTTCGATGAACTGTTTGCGCAGGCGATCAAGCGAGCGAAAGGTCTGGCCGCTTTGCGTGATCTCAACGTCACGGTCGGCAAGGTTGTCGATCTGCTTGAATGCGCGGGCGAACATGCCCAGCGCTTCAAAGATGCTGGTGTAGTCAGGCATGGGGCTCCTTGGTGGTCATGGCGTGCGAAAGGGTGTGACCGCCGCGTCAGGTGCGGATCAGTCGGGGCACGAAAACCTGCTCGGCGCTGCCGCCCAGCGGCAGGCGGATGCGCGAGAGTGATTCTCGCGCGGCATCTCTCCAGCGCAGGGCAAGCTGCGCGGCGGGGTCGTCGGCGCGGGTGCTCAAATAGTCGAACAGGAACTGCAGCGCGTACAGCGACGTGGCCTCGGTCAGCGGCGCCAGCTCGTCGGCGAGCCAGCCGGCCGGCAAGCGCGCGTTGATCAGCGCGTCGATCAGGCGCTTGGCGCGCAGGCATGGTTCGCTGAAGCCCTCGCGCCCGGCGAAGTTGCCGTCATCGAGAAAGGCCGCCAAGCCGGCATGGCGGACCAGCAGGTCGGCGTCGCAGGCGTAGAAAATGTCGATCACTGCGTCCCCTGCCACGGCGTCGTGCAGGCGCACACTGCCATACAGTCCGCTGGCATTGAGAGCCGCCAGCGCCAGCTCGCCACTTGACGAGTCAATGGTGCCGGCGGCGACAGCCCGGGTGCGCAGCGCGTCGCGGTACAGGGTGACCGTGTGGTCGTTGCCGTCGCGCGAGAGTCGCAGCCAGGCGCGGCCGTTGTCGGTGTTGTCGCGGGAAGCGCCGTGCAGGTCCCAGCGGGTGAGTGCGGGCGCGCCGTGCGTGGTGACGTACTCGATCATGGTGGTGTCCGTTGAGGGAAGGGGCCTGGGCGGACGGGCCCGCCCGCCCAGGCTTGGTGGGTCCTGAACTAGCTGGTCGCAAGCGCGGTGATCAGCCCGTGCCCGCCGTCGCCGCCGTTCAGGATTTCGAGGGTGTACTCGCCGATGATCTGTGCCTTGCGGAAGTCGCCCGACTCGGCCAGCGCCTTGACGAAGAAGCTGCGGCCCTGCAACGGCAGCACCTGCAACTTGTCGAGGTCAAGCAGCAGTACTTTGTCGGCCGGCACCCAGCGCGAAAGGATCACGCGCTGCACGCCGAAGTCGCTTTCGTAGACATCGACCAGGTTGCGCAGCGCCGTGGTCTCGGGCTCGTAGCGCCGGGCACTCTGGATGAAGCTGCTGATCTTGCGCTTCTGGAATCCGTTGCAGACGATGGCGTTGGGGCGCCCGCCGGCCTCCCAGCATGCGCGCAATGCTGCGTTCAGCATCGGCTCGTCCAGGTCGGCGCTGCCGGCGTCGCTGACCGCGGCGTCAACACCGCTGATGAATTGAAGCAGCCCGCCCATCGTGCGGCGAATGCTCGCGCTGCCCTGCGGGTTGGCAGCCGCCTTGAACCCGCAGATCACGGTCTGTTCAAGGCTGCGCAGCAGCTCGCGCAGGCGCTGGATGACCTGGTAGTCGAACTCGCGATCGACGGCGTGCAGGCCCACGGCGTCCATGCTGCCGCTGATGCTCACGGTCTCGGTGAAAATCTGCGCGTAGTTTTCTTTGCGCACGCGGTTGCGGTAGCGCGCCGCGGCCGCGTCTTCGCCCTCCAGCGCCGCATGCCCGATCACCACCACGCGCTGGTTGTCAGCCACCGCTGCCGCCGTGCTGCCGCCGTAGCCGCGGGTGACGGTCAACGTGTGGGTGCTGATGCCTGTCACCTGCAGGACTTCTTCGCTGCCGTCGGGCTTAAGGATGTCGCCGACTCGAAACGCCGCGCCGTCGTCGACGATCATGCTGGTGTCGTCGTCGTCGTAACCGCCGGCATTGTTGATCGCCGAGAAGTTGGCGTTCAAGCGGTCCTCGAACCATTCGTGGCGCGTGGACTTGGCGGCATAGCGCGGGCTGCCGATGGCATCCAGCAGCGGGGTGTCGAACGGCGAGATGAGCCCGACCAGGTCGCTGACGTCATCGACCAGTTCGGGCAGCGTTGCACCCGCGTCGTAAGTTGCCTTGCCTGTGAAACTCATGGTGTCTCCTTGGAGGTGTCGTAGCGCAGGCGCTTCGCCTGCTTCGGTGCGGGCACCATGCCCGCGCCGCGGGGTTGCGGTTTATCTGCGTGTCAGTGCGTCGCGCGCGATCTGGACTTGACGTGTCAAGCCACCGGCTTTCCATGCCTCGCGCAGCTTGTCGTGCTCGGGCTGGCGCGACGCCAGCTTCTCGGGCGCTGCGGCCTGGCGCGCGAACAGATAGGGGCGAGCCGCCCTGAGCTCGCGGTAAAGCTGATCAAGCCCCTTGTCGCTCTGCAGCTCGGCGCTTACGTCTTCCAGCTTCAGCGCGTCGCCGGGGTACAGCAGGCCCTCGCGGGGCGCGCGCTCCAGAAAGCGACGTTCGAGTTCGTGGCGGCGGTTGGCCACGCTGTGCTCGGCCTCGAGTTTCGCGACCTGTTGCAGCGCGCCCTCAAGCGCGGGGTCCTGCCGCAACGCCTCTGGCAGCGCGTTGCGAAGACTTGCGGCGATAGAATCTTTGTCGGACATGGCTCTTCTCCTTGGCTGAACCGCTTACGCGGTGGTCTTTGACACGTTGGTTTCCCAGGCGGCCCGGGCTTGTTCGGGCGAGTCGTAGCGGTCGGGGTTGTCGCGCAGCATCAGTTCCCAGGGCGTGACCATGCCGTGGCGCAACCGGAACTCGTCGGCCTGGATGCGTTCGGCGACGCTTTGCTCAAGCTCAGGCTCGGGGTAATCCAGCGCAAACTGCGCATCCGGTTGCGGGCCCTCGTGGGCGCGCAGCACCGCCTGCGTCACCTCAGCCAGGTCGTGTTCAAACGCCCGGAACACCTGCTGCCGCTCAATGCGGTCTTCCAGCACCGGCGTCTGCTGCGCCAGGATGCTGATGCCGCTGAGGTTGCTGACCGGCTGAATGCTGAGCAGCGACTCGGGCACGCGCTGGGTCTTGAGCAGCGTTCGCAGCAGGAACTCAAGGTCCGCAATCAGGTCGGCAATCGGCGCGCCGGGCGCCTTGAAGTTCACGCCAAAGGGCTCATTGCCCGAAACGTGAAAGCGGATTGCCCGGGCCGGCCCCACGGCAATGTCCTGCGCCGGGTCAGGGTTGACGATTTCCATTACGCCGAAGCCCTGCATCGCCACGGTGTGCGCCAGCGCCGACAGCTTGGCGTTGAACTCGTTGTTCGCCCACGCCAGCGATCGGCCGCGCCCCTCGACCCAGAAACCATCCACGGGAAGCCGGTCATGGACGAAGGCAAACGGAACGCGGCCGTAGCTGTGGGCGTGCTCACGGATCACACGGCCGCCGGCGACGGTGGCGAACGACTGGGGGTCCCACACATGGGCAAGGGAGCCGTCGCCGGCGGCAAAGGCAATCACGGCTCGCGGCTGGTCGGGGCGCAGGGCGTCGGGCAGCACGAGCATGCGGTGCGCGGGCCAGGGCCAGTAGCGCACGTCGTCGCCCTCGTGGCTGACGCAGACGGCGGCGACGCCGTGCAGGCGTGCCAGGCGGTCAACGCCCAGCATCAGGCGATCCATGGGGTTGCGGGCATGGACGCGGGCGATACGCTCGCTGGCGCGGCGTTCGACGGGCCGGCGGTACAGCTGGGAGAGCACGTCGATGACGACGCGGGTGATGTTGAGAAAGTGCTTGTGCGGGCGGCGCGAGAACTCGAGCGCCGATTCGCCGGGCAGGCGGGGGATGTAGCGAAGCTGGTCGCCGGTGTACATGTCCCAGCACAGGCGCGCCTCGGCAATGCGGCGCGATTCGCCGTCGGCGGTGAACAGCGCGAACAGCTCTTCGTTGGTGCGGGGCCGAAAGATGCGGGGTTGAGCCGTGTGCTCAATGGCAAGGGCCAGCGCTTCGTGGTATGCATCGTTCATACGTTGATTCCTTGGGCAGGGCTTTTCTCTCGCCCTTCACCCCCAGGAATCGGCGGACACACGTCGCGACGGAATTCGCGAAAAACCAGAGACGCAGATGGGACTGATTGAGAAACAGGTAGCGGCGGAACTGGCGGAATGGCCGGGGTTTAGGTCTCGCGGCCTGGGCGCGGAAAAAATCTGCGAAAATCTGGTCCGACCGCCCAAAGACGACATGGGCGATCTCGCGTTCGCCACATTCAAGCCGGCCAAAGAGGCCGGCAAGCCACCGGCGCAACTCGCGCTGGAACTGGTGGCGGGCCGCGACACAGCCAGCATCAGCAAGCGGCTGCGGAAAGTAGAAGACGACGCGCCCGATGTGCCCAGCCCGCGCGCGGCGCTGGTGGTCGCGGTGGGAACCGCGGGCCCGTATGTGAACATCCGCCTGAACCGCGCGGCTGTAAGCGCGCTGCTGTTGAAAGAGATCGAGAAGCAGGGCCAGGCCTACGGCAACAGCAAAGCCGGCAAGGGCAGGACGCTGGTTGTTGACCTGTCAAGCCCGAACATCGCCAAGCCGCTGGCGGTGCATCATTTGCGTTCAACGATGATCGGCTACAGCATCAAGAAGATCCGCGAAAGCCAGGGCTGGCGGGTGGTAGGCGTGAACCATCTCGGCGACTGGGGCACCGGCTTCGGAAAGCTGATTGCGGGGCTGAAGAAGTACTTTCCCGAGGTGGAGCAGCGCGCCAAAGCTGGTGACGAACAGCCGCTGGGCAACATGAGTGTGCAGACGCTCAATGAGACCTACTCGCGCTTCAACAACGAAAGCAAGGGCGACGACGACCTTGCTGACGCTGGTCGCAGTGAGTTCGCGCTGCTTGAGCAGCACATTGAAGCGCTGGTCAAGGGAGAGCAGACAGCGGCGGGTGCTGTCAACTTTCGTATCTGGCAGCACACGCGCGAAATCAGTCTCGCCGAGTTCGAGCGCATGTATGCGCACCTTGGCCTGAGCTTTCACCTTTGGCCCGTCGTCGATCTGCAACTCAAGAAAGTCCTGACCGAAGAGTCGGAGACATTCTATCGGCAGCACTGCCTGTATGTCGGCGAGAGCTATTACGTCACCGCCGAAGACCTTTGCCGGCGCATCATCGTTGACGCAGTCGAAAACAAAGTCGCCGAGGAAAGCGAAGGCGCAATCGTCATCTACACCCACGGCAAAGACAAGCCGCCGCTGATGCTGGTCAAGAACGATGGCGCGACAAGCTATCACGTGCGCGACCTCGCGGCGGCCATCTACCGCCACCGGCACTGGCAGGCGAGCGAACTGACGTATGTCGTCGGCGGCGAACAGAAGTGGCACTTTGAGCAACTGTTCAAGGCGCTGGACATGCTGGGCCATCAGTGGGCGCGGGGATGTTCGCACACCGAGTTCGGACTGATGCTGTTTCAGCAGGCCGACGGCAAGTGGGCGAAAACCAGCACGCGGCGCGGTACGGCAATCATGCTGGAAGACCTGCTGGACGAGGCGATCAAGTCGGTGCGCGAGATCATGGCGGCCAAGAACCCGGAACTTGCGTCCACGCCTGAGGGCGAAGCTGTCGCGCACGCCGTGGGCGTGGGGGCTGTCGTGTTCAACGACCTCAAGGCCGGCCGGCGCAACAACGTCAAGTTCGACTGGGACGCTGTGCTTGACTTTGAAGGCGAATCCGGCCCGTACATGCTGTACCAGTACGTGCGCATGGGCAGCGTGACCGAAAAGTACCGCGAGGCATACGGTGAGCCCGACTTTGCTGCCGGCGATGCCGCCCGGCTGAACCTCGACGAGGAATGGCGCATCCTGAAACTGCTGGCCGACTTTCCCGATGCCGTCGCCAAGGCCAGCGACGAGTACGAGCCCTCGGTCGTCGCCCAGCACCTGATCAAGCTGGCCAGCGCGACCTCGACCTGGTGGGTCGCCACACGCGACTCGCGCATCGTCGGCGACGACAGGGACCTCAGCCTCGCGCGCGTAAGGCTGGTCAACGCCATCCGCACCACACTCGGAAAGGGTTTGACACTGCTCGGCATGAGCCCCGTTGACCGCATGTAGCCCGCGGCATTGCCGCGCAACCGCTGCGCGTTAGCATGCGGCCCGCCTTTTGAGGAACCCGCATGTCTGAAGCCAACGAATACCGGCAAGCCCGCGAGGCCAAGCGCGACGCGCTGGCGGCCCTGGGCGTCAACCCCTACGAGGTGCGCACACCGGCACGCGCGCTTACCAGCGTGCTCAAGGCCGCTTTCGAAGCCGTAGAAGCCAAAGGCGCAGAAGGCGCGAAGGTCGAAGGCCGCGCCATTGCCGGGCGCGTGCTGGCCAATCGCAAGATGGGCAAGGCTGTGTTTCTGGACGTGTACGACGGCAGCGGGCGCATGCAGGTGTACCTGAACGCCAAGGGCGTCGGCGAGCCGGGGATGAAGATTCACGAGAACCTCGACCTGGGCGACTTCATCTGGGCGCGCGGCGATGTGCAGCGCACGCGCACCGGCGAAGTCACGCTGTTCGCGAGCGAGCTGCGCTTCCTGACCAAGGCGCTTTCAGTGCCGCCGCTGCCGCGCGAGTTCACGGACGAGGCGGGCGTGAAGCAGTCGATTGACGCGCTGACCGACCCCGAGTTGCGCCACCGCAAGCGCTATCTTGACCTGATGGTGCACGCCGACGTGCGCGCGCGCTTTGAAAAGCGCAGCGTGGTCGTGCGCGCCGTCCGCCGCTTCCTTGAGGAACAGGGCTATCTCGAAGTCGAAACGCCGATGATGCACCCCATACCGGGCGGTGCCCGGGCGCGGCCTTTCATCACTCATCACAACACGCTGCACATGAACCTGTACCTGCGCATCGCGCCGGAGCTTTATCTCAAGCGGCTGCTGGTGGGCGGCTTTGAACGCGTCTTTGAAATCAACCGCAATTTCCGCAACGAGGGCATCGACCACACGCACAACCCCGAGTTCACCATGATGGAGCTGTACGAGGCCTATGGTGACTACGAAAGCATGATGCGCATCACCGAGGGCATGTTCCGCGAATCCGCCCGCGCCGTGCGCGCCTTTGAACGCGGCGTTGACCCGTCGCAGGTTGCCGACAGCGACCTCGTCTTCCAGTGGGGCGGCCGCTCTCTCGACCTGGGCAAGCCCTTTGCACGCCGCAAGTATGCTGACCTGCTGCGCGAGTACGCGGGCGTTGATCTGCACGCCGCCGCCGGCGTGCGTGCCAAGGCCGAAAAACTCGGCCTTGAGCTCAAGGAAGACCACTACATGCTTGCCGACGCGGTGCTTGAAGCAACCGTGCAGGACAAGCTGGTGCAGCCGACATTCCTGATTGACTACCCGACCGCCATCTGCCCGCTGACCAAGGCCAAGCCGGATGACCCGCGGATCTGCGAGCGCTTTGAACTGTTTATCTGCGGCGTGGAGTTCGCCAACGCGTTCAGCGAGCTGAACGAGCCGGTCGAGCAGCTCAAGCGCTTCAAAGAGCAGGTGGATGCGGGCCTGAAGTCCGAAGACCTCGAAGCGCCCAAAGAAATCGACCACGACTATGTCGAGGCGCTTGAGGCGGGTATGCCGCCGGCGGGCGGCTTGGGCGTCGGCATTGACCGCATGGTGATGATGCTGACCGACACCGACAGCATTCGCGAAGTCATCCTATTCCCGCACATGCGGCGCGACCACGCCGACGCGGCGGCAGCCGCCACGCAACGTGCCCGAATCGCCGCAGAGACGCTTCTGGAAGAGTTGCAGTCGCCCGAGCTTCGCAAGCACAAAGACCTGGTCGAACTCGCCGAGAAGGCCCGCAAAGCATTGGGTTGAAACCGGCAAAGCCCCGCCCCTGCGCCGGGCTTTGTTGCTGATTCCTGCGCGTGCGCGCGTATAAACCTTCCGATACTGAACAAGGAAGGTTTCGGGCCTGCCTGATGATTGCTTTCCGTGGCATTGCGTTTCTGTTCTTCCTGGTGCTGGCGGCTGGGATGGTGGTGTGGCAGGTCGCGCACCTGCGGGGCGACTTGGCCACAGCGGCGTCGCCGACGATCACTGCGATCGCGCTGCTGCTTGGCGCCACGGTGGTGGGCGCGCAGTTCGTTGCGCTGCGCATGGCGGGAAAGGGCGACCATCGCAAGTGGCTCGCGGTAGCGGGCATCCTGGTGCTGCCGGCGACGCTGGTCGTGGGCGGAGTGATCAGCGCCATCCAGGCACGCGGCGGCAATCACCGGCGCATCTGGGAAGGCGTGCTGATGGTCGGCGCGCTGGTCGGGCTGAACGTGGCGTTGCCAATTGCCCTGGGGCTTGTGCTGGTGCCGGGTTCGCCGGGGCTGCTTGCGGCATGGACGGCGATCAAGCTTGAGTTCTTCCTGATCGTCGATTACTTCCTGGGCCGCTCGATTATGCACTACTTCAGCAGCGGCGCCTCGGCGTTTGTCAGCCTGCGCTATCTGCGCCGCCGCGTGATGAGCCTGCTGAGCGTCTTTGGCGTCGGCCTGGGCGTGTGCGCGCTGATTCTGGTCAACAGCGTGATGCAGGGCTTCCAGAAAGACTTCCGCGAGCAGATGCGCGGCAGCCTCAGCCACGTGCTGGTCAAGTTCGATTCCGGCACCGTGCAGACACTGGTAGACGAGCTTGCCCAGCGCGAAGCCGAATGGGGCGCCTGGGTTGCCCGCATTGAAGCCGACCCCAACCAGAAACCGGACTGGGACGCCGCGCTTGAGCAGGCCCTGCAGCGCTGGCGCGCCGGTGGCGGCAAACAGGAAGACCGGTTGCCCGACAGCGCTGACTTCGCGCCCGCGCAACCGGCGCAGCCGGATGCGCCCAGGCCGGAGCTCACGCCGGCCGAGCGCGCATTCATGGCGCGGCTTCGCACCGGCAAGGGCATCACGCGCCTGGACCGCGAGTGCCTGCGCGACGACGACATGGTGGTCACGCCGCGCCAGTTTTACCTGTCACGCATAGCCAATGCGGCCACAGAAGAGGGTCGCAACCTCGCGCGCGTCACGGAAGACACGGTGCGGCGCGACTGGTACGCCCCGCTGTTCCGGCGCACGTTGCAGGACCAGTTCAACCGCGCCGAGATCGCGCTGGAAAAACACACCGACCCCGCGGGCAACCCCGACGTGAAAGGCGTGTCGTGGCGCATTGCGACCAAGACTCTGCTGACTCCGCGCACGGGCGCGCGCGAGTTGAATGACGCCGAGCTTGTCGGCATCGACATAGAACACGAACCCGAGATCAGCAACCTGGGCCAGTACGTCGCGCACGCCGAACTGAACATGTTCCGCGAGCAGTACGTGCTGGGCCCGTTGACCAATGTGCTGGCCGCCACCCTGGGCTGGGAGCACCCCGACAGTATCGAAGCCGCCAATGTACCGGCGGTGCTGCGCTTTTCCGAAGACGGAAAGGGCGTTGCGATGGACGGCATACCGCGCAGCCTGTCACGCTACCTGATGGTGCGCGGTTTCACGCGGGCCTCGGGCAAGATTCGCTGGGGCGAGTTTGACCGCGTCGAGTATCTTGAGTTCAGCCCCGGCCAGCGCATTTACGACCGCGTCAAGGATGCCCACAAAGACGCGTCGCGCACCGACGACTTGGCCGAGTTGGGCACGATCCTGGCTTCCTGCGAAGCCGACGTGCGCGCGATTCTTGAGCCGCTGGCGCTTGCGCCCGCCGCGGAGCGTCACGAGGCGGTCAACCGCACCGGCGCGCGCATCATCATGTTTGAGTACATGACGGGGCTCAGCGCCGCGGTGTTCGAGATCAAGGCGCTGTATCGCGACACCGCCGAGCCGCTGACCGCGTTTCGTGAAGACGGCACGGGCACGCTCAGCGCCGAGGAAAAGGTGCAGTTGAAGTCGTTGCAGGACCGGCTGTACGCGCACGCGCTGGCGGCGCAGGACATCTGCGAAGACCTCAAGTTGACCATGGCTCAGCGCGAAGAAGCCATCGGGCGCATGGCGCGGGCCTATCTGCATGAAACAGACGCCGCGATGAAAGAAGCGGCAGACAAGAAACTGACCGGCAACACCGAGCGCCTGCGCCAGTTGCGCGCGGCACTGCCTGAGCCCGAGATGCTGTCGCCGATGCGCACGCGCCTGCGCAACCGGATGGCGCTGCCGCTTTCGTACGCAGTCGAGCGCTACCAGACCGGCGCTGACAGTACCCGCGCCCGCATGCAGGCCTACCAGCGCGTGCTGCCGCTGCGGACCACGATGGAAGAAGGCGAGAGCATCGACGACTACATCCGGCGCGCGACCGTGCCAAACCTGCGGCCCGAGCCCGACAAGCCGGGTATCATCCTGGGCGACGCCTTGGCCGAAGTTGCGCTGGGTGCGGGGGTGGTCGTCGGTGACCACATCGCGATCACGATTCCGCGCATCTACTACGAAGACAACCGGTTTGTGCCGCGCACCAGCGAAGTGTGGTTCCGGATCACGGGCTTCTTCCGCAGCGGCCTGTACGAGGAGAACCGCCGACGGATGTATTGCGACTTTGAAGAGTTGTCGCGATTGCTGGCAGACACCGAGATTCACTACACGCTCGGAGTGCGCCTTGCGGATTACTCGGTGTACGAGGGCCAGGCCCGCAGCGATAAGCTGAAGACCGAGTTGCGCAGCGCGATGCAGGACGAAGGCGTGCGCTTTGCCACGGTAAGCGTCTGGGAAGACGAATCACGCACGTTGCTCGAAGCCGTCAACACCGAACGCACGCTGATCGGGCTGATTGTCAGCTTCATCATCGCGCTGACGGGCGGCGTGATTTTCATTCTGGTCTACCAGCTCGTGAACGAGAAGGTGAAAGACATCGGCATTCTCAAGGCGCTGGGGTATTCGCCGTGGGGCATCCGCAGCGTGTTCATGTTCAACGCCCTGTTTATCGGGTTGTTCGGCGCGCTGGTCGGCGGCGGCATCGGCATGGTGCTGTCGGAATACCTGAACCCGATTGAAGACCTGATCGACGAAACCACGGGCGTGCGGCTGTTCCCGCCGGACATCTATTATTTGACGTACATTCCCAGCATCAAGGGTGCCGAACTGTTGGACCTGGCGCTGGATATTGCCGTGCCGGTGGTGCTGTTCAGCTTCCTGTGCGGGATTTATCCCGCGCTGCTGGCTGCCCGGAAAGACCCGGTTGAGGCGCTGCACTACGAGTAGCCCGCTACTTCCAGCCAATGCCTTCAATCGCCAGCAGTTTGCGCTTGCGGCCCAGTCCACCGCTGAACCCGCCCAGCCGCCCGTTGGCCGCCAGCACGCGGTGGCACGGAATAATGATCGGCAGCGGGTTTGCGCCCACGGCGTTGCCCACGGCTCGCGAGGCGCCGGCCTGCCCGATGTCGTCGGCAAGCTCGGAGTAGGTGGTGCTCTTGCCAAAGTGCACGCGCTGCAGGCGCCGCCACACCGCGCGCTGGAACTCGGTGCCGCTTGACAGGTCAAGAGGTGTCTCGAACTTCTCGCGAACGTTCAGCATGTACTCGGCGACTTCGTGGCAAGCCTGCTCCAGCACCTCGTGCGGCTTGCAGCGACCGCGGCCGCTGTCGCGCCTGCGCTTCAGCAACTGCGGCAGCACGCTGTCCAGCCCCTTGCCCAGCGTGATTGTGATCAGGCCGTGCTCGCCAGCCGCCAGTCCCAGCTCGCCCAGCGGGGAATCCACATAAGCGACCGCGAGCTGGTTGTGCATGGTATGCCTCCTCTGGCAGGATGAGCGCGGCAGTGTAGCCGGAGGTGGTGTGTCAGTCGCAAGGGGGAATCCGCAACTGATTGCGTGGGAACAATTCCTGCGCTGGCGAAAATTCGGCGAGCGCGCGCCGTCAGAGTTTTCGCTGCGCCAGCGTTTGACCAACGCCGCGGGCGCCATGGGCGCGCGCGTATTCTTTCGCATGCTCAGCGACACCTGCGATATCCATATCGAGGGCGATGAGCCCTGGCGCCGACCCGTGCAGAATGCCGGCGGCAACGTGATCTGGCTGTTGTGGCACAACCGCATCGCGTGCTTTACCGCGCTGGTCGACATTCTGGGCCGGCGCAACCACGCAATACGCGTCGCCAGTATCGTGTCGGCCAGCAAAGACGGAGAGTTGCTGGCGCGCCCGATTCGCGAATGCGGCGGCACCGAGATTCGCGGCTCAAGCTCAAGCAACGCCACTGAGGCGCTGCGCGAGGCCGTGAATGCCGCGCGGGCCGGCTACAGTATCGGCACGGTCGGCGACGGCCCGCGCGGCCCGCGCTATGTGCTCAAGCCCGGTCCGGTACTGCTGGCCAAGGCCACAGGCGTGCCGATCGTGCTTGGCACATGGGCCGGTACCCGCGTCGTGCAATTTCATCGCGCCTGGGACCAGATGATGCTGCCGTTGCCCTTTTCGCGCGTACACTTCAAGTTCGAGGCACCGATTCATGTACACCCGGACGCCAGCGCCGACGACATCGCGGCGACGCGGCGCGACCTTGAGGCGCGCCTGATGCGCCTGACCGAGTGGGCCGACGCCAACACCGGCGTCGCATGGCAGATCCCCAGGCCCAGGCCCGGCGAAATCCTCAAGCGCCGCAAAGCCGGTGCGATTGCCGACAAGCGCCGTTGATCTTTTCGGCCCGGGCGGCGGCTGGCCGTATGAGTACTGGCCCTGTAGGCTGGTTGCGCGATGGCGATGAACAACAGATACGTGGGGACCGTTGCCGTGCTGCTGGTTGCAGCCGCATCCGGCTTGCTGGTGTTTTTTCTGCTTGCGGACAGCCCCAAGCCCAGCCCCAAACCCAAAACAGACCCGGACCAGCGCAGCGACACCGGCAAGCCAGACCCCGCACAACCGGACAATCCGGGCACGGCACCTGAGAACATTGAACCTGATCCCGTGCGCAACGAGCGCCCGCCGCAGCCCTACGTGCTGCCGTCCGAGCTGCCGCGCCTGATTGTCGAGGGCCGCGTCGTCGACGGCAACGGCGTGGGCCTGGCTGACGCCGAGGTGCTGTTCACCGGCGACATGGCATTGCGCGGCATGCAGGGCGTGGGCTTTACCGACGGCGCGGGCAACTACCAGCTTCTGGCATGGTCCTCGACCAAGCCGGCGGCCGGCACCAGCACCACTCGGCGCGGGACCATCTCTGCGCGCAGCGCCGACGGCGGCCAGGGCGTGAGCCCGACGGTGGAGGTCCCGGACGGCGAGTCATTTCTGGCGCCGCCGGTCGCGGTCAACGCCGGCGGCACGATTGAAGGCGTTGTGCTGAACACCCAGGGTGCGCCGGCCCCCGGTGCCCGGGTCACGGTGCGGTCAGCAACGCCGGTGCCGATGCCTGACTTTCGCGGCCGCGAGCCGCGCGTGGTAAACCGCCCCCTGGTGCGCATGGTGCAAGCCGACGAACGCGGCCAGTTCAAGGCAGCAGCGTTGCCCGCAGCGCAATACCGCGTGACTGCCGACCCCGGCTATTGGGGCCAGAACACGAACGCGGCGACTGTGGACGTCGCCGAGGGTCGCAGCGCCTGGAGCCAGGTGGAGTTGCGGGCCGAGAACTACATTCGCGGGCGGGTGCTCGACGCGCTTGGCAACCCGGTGCCCGACGCCGTGGTGTTCCTGACGCGGCCGCCCGTCGAGGGCGAGGCTCCGGCCGACCCGAAAGCGGCAGCCAATCGCATCACGGCTCGCGACCGGGGCGGCGACGTCTCGCGCATCGGTGCCGACACGGCGCGGCGCTTTGATGAATCCAGCGCGACCAACTCGCGGCAGATGACCGATGCGCAGGGGCGATTCGGTTTCTTTACCCTAGAGAATGTTGAGTGGACCGTCACCGCGCGCGTTGGCGCCGTTGAGGCCAAGCTGGAGAAGCACCGGGTCAACCAGCCGGACATCAGCTTGACACTGGAAACCCAGGGCAAGACGCTGGTCAGCGGCCGCGTCACCGACGCCGAAACCGGCTTGCCTGTCAGCGCGTTTGACCTGCGGGTGTTCGCCGGCAGTGGCAGTGCGGACCCTGACCCGTTTTCCCGCGTGGCGCCAGACCGCATGTTCCCGTGGCGGCCCAGCGGCGAGTATCGGCTGATCAACCCGCCCGCCGGCGAGTTTCGGCTGCGCTTCACGGCGCCCGGGTTCGTGCCCCAGTTTGTTCAGGTCAAGGCATTGGGCGATGGCGAGCACCGCGCCGCCGTGAACGCCGAACTGCTGCCGCTGTGCGAACTTTTCATGACGCCCATGCTGAACAACCGCCGCTTTGACTTTGAACCGGTGATGCTGATGTTTGACAATCGCATTGCATACCAGGCTTCAACTGACGCATTGGGCAACCTTCGCATCCCCGGTGTGGCCCCCGGTATGTACCGATTGAAGCTGGTGCAGCGCGACGGCACGGCACTGCAATGCGACGTGGAAGTGCCCGCACGGCGCCGCGCCGAACTGTCGGTCACACTTGACCCGGCAGGATAATGGCGAGCGAGCGTACATTCACCGTCGGCGACGACGAAGCCAACCAGCGCCTGGACCGCTTTCTGCGCAAGCTGCTCGACGACGTCAGCTTGTCGGCGATCTACAAGCTCGTGCGCACGCGCCAGATCACCGTCAACAAGCGCAAAACCCGCCCCGAGCACAGACTTGCCGTCGGCGACGTGATCACCTTTCGGCAAGCCGCGCAGGACCGGCACCTCAAGCCGAAATTGCGCGAGCGCGCCGAGCAAGGCCTAAGCAGGCGCCGCGACTTCCGAGTTGTGTTCGAAGACGCGCACATCCTGGTGGTCAACAAGCCCCCTGGCCTGCTGGTGCATGCCGGCGACCGCGGCGACGACCGCGACACGCTGATCGACCAAGTCACCGGATACCTGGTGGCGGACAGCGCCGTCCCCGACGCCGGCAACCTGCGCGACTTTGTGAAACCGTCGCCGACTTTTGCGCCCACGCTGGCCCACCGCATTGACCGCGCAACCTCTGGACTGGTGCTGATCGGCAAGACGCTGGCGGCTTCGCAGGAGCTGGCGGCGCTGATCAAGCACCGCCGCGTGAGCAAGACGTATCTGGCGCTGGCCTTCGGCGGGTTGCCGCAGCGGCAAGGCACGATCGACGTGCCGCTCGAGCGCAAGCAGGACGCCAAGGGCCGCCGCCGCAAGGTCGAGACCGGTGCCGGCCAGCACGCCGTGACGCACTATGTGGTGCGGGCGCAGCGCAGCCACTTTTCGCTGGTGGAGCTGGACCTCGAAACCGGCCGCACGCACCAGATTCGCGCGCACCTGGCCCACGTCGGGGCACCCCTGGTCGGCGACCACGAATATGGCGACCGCGAGCGCAACCGCCACGCCGCCGAGAAGCTGGGCCTCAAGCGCCAGTTCTTGCATGCGGCGCGACTGCAGTTTACGCACCCATTGACAGGTCAAGAACTGGACCTTGCGGCGCCATTGTGGCCCGACTTGATGCAGGCGCTGGACCGCGCGGGATTTAAGCGCGATGATCTGCCACCATGGTTGCCCGAAGCCACTTCCTGATGCTGCTGTGCATGCTCGCCCTGTGCGGCGCGTGCCAGGTGCCGGACGCACAAAGCGTCCAGGTTTCGCCGGTCCGCGAGTTCCGGCCCGAGCGCCGCTCGATCGTGCGCGAGCCCGTGATCCTGATACCCGGCACACTCGGCAGCCGGCTGTTCAACACTGAAAATGGCGAGATTGCCTGGGGCAACCTGTCGGCGACGATCAGCGACCTGAGCGACGACCTGGACCTGCCGATTCATCGCAAGCGCCTGGCCGACAACCGCGACAGCCTTCGCGCCTATCGCGTGCTGGACAGCGTCGAGATTCTCGCCCGTGAGGGCAGCGGAGAAGTCGCCTTCTACGCCGACCTGATCGGGTTTCTGCAGCGCACGCTGGGCTATCGCCCCGCCTATGGCCGCAAGTTCTACCAGGGGCAGGACCTGTTCGTTTTCTTCTATGACTGGCGACGCAGCAACGTGGAAGCCGCCGTGCAGCTTGGCGAGTTTATCCAGAGCATTCGACGGGACCTGAATGCGCCGTCGATGAAGTTCACGTTCCTCGCCGTCAGCAACGGCGGCATCGTCGCCCGCTACTACCTGCGTTTCGGCAGCGACGACCAGGTCAGCGAGAAGGCGCCCGACGCGCCCTTTGCGCCGACATACGCCGGCGTGAAAGACTGTGCGCGTCTGATCTGCCTGGGCACGCCCCATGTCGGCACCATCGACGCGCTGCAACTGATTCACGAAGGCTACGCGCCCAACGTGCTTGCCCGCCGCTATCCGCCCGCAACCATCTTCAGCTTTCCCGCGGCGTTCGAGCTGCTGCCCGACCCCGGCGAAAAGATCTTTGTCGGCGACGGCGGCGAAACCCTAGATCTCAACCTGTGGAAGCCCGAGGCCTGGACGACCTACGGCCTTTCGGTCTTCGGCGCCTCCGAGCGCGCGCGGCTGCAACGCCAGATTGCCTTTAACATCCAGCCGGGCCAGGACCGCGACCAACTGTATGAAGAAGCGGTATCCAACCAGCGCGAGTACCTTGCCACGGTGCTCCGCCATGCGATGCGACTCAAGCGCGCGATTGCCGGGCCCTGCGAGGTGCCGCTGCACGTCATGCTGGGCACGACCACGCCGACGCTCGCGCGCGTCGGCCTTGAGCTTGATGGCGACGAGTGGCAGCTCTACTTCAGGCCGCGCGTCGGGTGGGGCCGCAGCGACCCGATGACCGAGGCGATGTACGCGCTGGGCGACGGCGTCGTCACGCGGCGCTCGGGCCTGGGCGAGGCGCTTTCCACATCCGACGAACAATTGCTCAAGCAGTCGCAGGCGTTTCGCAACTCGCTGGCGGGCTGGACTTTCACGCCGTTCACACACCGCGCGATGTTTGACGATGAGCTGCTGCGGCTGTCTCTTGCCGAGTTGCTTTCCACTCCTTAACGTCTCCCTGTAAGACACCAGCCGGTGTCTGGTTTTCTGTGCAGGATCAAGCCATGCCGACTACAGCCATTCTCGGCCTGCAATGGGGCGACGAGGGCAAGGGCAAACTCGTGGACTCGCTGAGCGCGCAGCAGGATTTCTGCGTGCGCTTCCAGGGCGGCGGCAACGCCGGCCACACCGTGTATCCGCCGGGCGGCAAGATCGTACTGCACCACCTGCCGACGGGCGTGCTGCACAAAGACTGCGTCAACATCATGGCGCAGGGCATGGTGGCGGACCCGTTCAAGCTGCTGGATGAAATCAACGAAGTGGAAGGTCGCGGCTTCAAGTTGGCCGGCCGCCTGAAAATCTCTGACCGCTGTGCCGTGACCACGCCGATGCACCTGAGCCTGGACGCCGGCCGCGAGGGTGGCGGCTCGGCCACCAAGGTCGGCACGACTCAGCGCGGCATCGGCCCGACGTACGCGGACCGATACGACCGCATCGGCGTGCGCATGGCCGACTTGCTCGACGGCACGACGCTGCGCGAGGCCCTGGCACGCGCGGTCAGTGTGCGCGCCTGCCAGATGAGCGTAGAGCCGAACGTAGATGCGATGCTGAAACCGCTGCGCGAAGCCGGCGACAAGCTGCGCCCGTACATCAGCGACACGGCGCTACTGCTGGCCGAGGCGATGAAGGAAGAACGGCGCATCCTGTTTGAGGGCGCCCAAGGCGCCATGCTCGATGTCTGCCAGGGTACTTACCCCTATGTGACCAGCAGCCACACGACGGCTGCCGGCATTGCCGCCGGCAGCGGGCTGCTGCTCGCGCCGCAGGATGTGATCGGCGTGAGCAAGGCCTATTGCACGCGCGTGGGCGACGGCCCGTTCCCGACCGAGCTTGCCGACGCCATGGGTGAGAAGCTGCGGCAGAAGGGCGGCGAGTTCGGCGCGACCACCGGCCGGCCAAGGCGTTGCGGGTGGATCGACCTGTTCGCGCTGCGCTATGTGTGCAGAATCAGCGGCGTGACGCGTATTGCGATCACGAAGCTGGATGTGCTGTCGGCGATGGGCGACCTGAAAGTCGGCGTCGGCTACAAGGGCTGGAAAGAACCGGGCTTGCCCGCGGACATCCGCAAGTTCAGCGGCCTGGCGCCCGAGTACAAAACGTTGCCGGGCTGGGACGAAGACATCAGCAAGATTCGCAGCCTGGGCGAGTTGCCGGCCACGGCGCGGTCATACCTGCGATTCGTGGAAGAGTATGTGGGGGTGCCGATTGGCATTATCAGTGTAGGCCCTGAACGCGACGCCAGCTTCTTCTCAGAGGGCGCGCCGAAGGCCTGAGGGGGTGTCGGCCGCCGGCATGCCATTGACAGACTGGGCGGCATCGGTGCCGTGATTGCACGATTTTAGCCTTTTCCGGGATGTGCAGAGCGTGCAAATCCGTCTAACATAGGGATGCTCACACAGGGCCATGGGGCCCGGTTAGGAACGAACGATGAATGCCACGATCAGAAAACTTTCGCTCAGCTTCCCGCAGAAGCTGATCCGCGAGCCACTGCTGCACAACCTCTCGACGCGCTTTGGGGTCATCTTCAATATCTCCCGGGCCAACGTCACCGACGAGCACGGGTACCTCGAGCTCAGCCTGGAAGGCGGCATAGAGCAACTGGACCAGGCAATCGAGTACTTGAAAAGCCGCGGCGTAACGGTCGAGCAGTCGTAAGCACCCGGATTGACGCGAATCAACCGTCCGTTACCCTTGCGGCCAAGCGCCCGTAGCTCAGCTGGATAGAGCGACGGTTTCCGGAGCCGTAGGTCAGAGGTTCGAATCCTCTCGGGCGTACCATCCTAAAAGCAGCCTTGGGAAACAATCCCAAGGCTGCCTGTGTTTCAATCGAGTCTTCGAGAATCTCGTCCGTACACGATTGGGTACACGATTGAGCTGGCTCGCCGATGCCCAACCTAGGGTGGAGCCAGACGCTGCTTGTCCCGAAGGCCAGTTGCTTGAGCCGCTGGCTAGCTGGTCACCATCATTCAAAAGAACGTAGGCACGCTTGCTGACCATCACCGAAGAGGGGAATCGTTGGCTGAACTGACTGGTTGGCTGGAAGTGGGGTGGATCGCTCCCACCCCACTTGCCTGCTCAGTTTGACGACTAGCGTGTGCTGTCTATTCATTACACGCCAGTGTCAACGGTGCGTCAGATTTCAAGTTTCCATTTGCCGAGGGTTGGGCCACGCCGTATGGTTCCTGTCGCAATTCCGGCATCCGACGACCAAGTTCGCGTCCCAGTGTCGCACCCTTTTGTAGCTTGCCGGGGGTCGCGCATGTTGCGCGGTACACGAGGCCAAACAAGCATAGGGAACATCCCATGAATCCACATCGGGCGGGCAGTACACTTCTATTTGTTTTGGTATTGCTCGCAGCGAGCCTGTCTGCACAGCCGGCGAGCATCGACACGTTTCCGTACACGCCGGACAACACGGCTGAGGGTGCGGATTTTGTCGCCAACTACGGCACTGGGCCGACGACTAGCGGCTCCACTTGGACGCAGGGTTCAGTGTCCAGCCCACGCCAGGGCAGCAGCGGGGCGGGTTCGACAGCTTGGGCTTGTCTTCCAACTTCGAACTACGCGAACAACACCGTCACTTGGCTGCACTCGCCGATCTTTGACTTCACTGGCGTGTCCGGCATGCAGTTGCAGTTTGAACTGTGGGTGAAAGTGCGGAGCTACGACGGAGCGAAGCTGCAAGTTTCGACTAACGGCGGCTCCGCCTGGTCTGACGTGTCGGCGTTGTCGGTCTCTTACAATGGAACGTGCGCGCTCATCGCGACCAAGTTTGGTGGTTCGAGTAACTGCTGGACGGGCACCGGCCTTGGCGGCGGCAGCGCCAACACATGCTCGGTGAATCTCAACGCGTGGAGCGGGCAGTCGGACGTCCGGTTTCGTTGGTGCTTTGTAGCCGAGGACACTGAGAAGGCATCTCCCGACAATGGCCCCGTGGTCGACAGCCCGCGCGTTGTTGCCGTTACTTCTTCCGTGGCATATGCCAACGGCTTTGCCGCTGTGCCGCAGGGCGCAACGGTGGAGGCGACGATTACGAAGGTTGGTGGCGACGACTTTGTTGGAGGCATGACGGTCGATGTGGCGGGAACTGGAGTTACCGGCACAGTCACCTCTGTGAACAGCGTCGACGAGATTGAAGTGGACTTTTCCGCCACCCGCGTCGCGGACGTTGGGCCACACACGTTCTGGATCAAGAACGGCTCAACAAACATCTGCCAAGGCACGGTCGAGGTCTATCACCCGCACCAGCGCGTGCCTGCGCGCGACGGCTCTGTTCAGGAACCGCCGCAGAACGCCGCCATGGGCGCCAACGGCGTCTATCTGCACAACGGCGAGTTCCGCCACGACCTGCCGTTCGTTTCCATCCCCGGCCGCATGCTGCCGCTTGCTGTCGGCGGTACGTATCGCAGCCGCTACGAGTCCCTTGGCTGGCTGGGCGCCGGCTGGACGGTTTCGTTTGACCAGCGGCTGTACTACCATTCAGGAGGCGACGAGATCGATTTGTACTCGGGCAGCGGGCGCATTGACACGTTCGAGCTGGAGTCCGGCGGCACCGCGGGCGAGGGACCGTACGTCAAAGCCGGCTTCTTCTTTGAGATTGCCCGCGACAACAACGGCACCCAGACCAAAACGGACGATGTCTTCACGATCACCTACGCTCATGGCTCCACGGCGACGTTCGAGGCTGTGCATATCGACATTGGCGGCGACTGGGCCTACCGCATCACCGAGTTCGCCGACCGTTACGGCAACGCGGTCGAGTACGTCTACGATGGCGATGGCTATCTGACCGAAATCCGCGGCGACATGTATGACTCCGGCAGCCCGAGCGTGTACCGCCTCGTCATCGCGTACAATGCTCACGGGCGCGTTGCCACAATCACCGACTACGCCGACTATAGCGGCCAGTCGTCAGTGATCGGCGGCAGCTACACCGATGAGCGCGTGTGGGAGTTCATCTACAACAGTGACGCGCAACTGACCGACATCAAACTGCCGAAGACCGAACGCTACGACAGCGAAACTAAGGGCAGCGACTACCGCACGCGCGTGCAGTTCACGTACGCGTCCTCCAGCGACCGCATGGAAGAGGTGATCGACGCCCGCCAGGCTGACCTTCCCCCCGATAACTGGTCCGGCCTAAAGTGAGTCCTGCAGGCCGGGACAGGGGGACATATGGCTCGAAAGCGTTGGAAACCGGATGAGATCGTGGCGATCCTCCGGGAGGCGGAGCGGCTGGGCAGCATCCAGGAAGTCATCCGTACATACGGCATCAGCGACCAGACCTTCTACCGCTGGCGCAAGATGTACGGCGGTGTGAGTGGCAACGAAGTCGCGAGGCTCAAAAAGCTTGAAGACGAGAACCGCCGTCTCAAGCAGCTTGCCGGCGACCAGGCCCTTGCCATCCAGATCATGAGGGAAGAACTGGGAAAAAAGGGCTGGGCTTGAAGCCGATCTTGGCCAATCTTCAAGCCCGGGGCGTCAGCCAGCGACGGGCGTGCACGGCTCTGCGGTTCAACCGCAGCAGTGCCCGCTATGTTGCCAGCCAGAGCCCGGTCAACGAGGCGATCCGGCACGAGCTGCTCACCCTGGCGCGGCGCCATCGCCGCTGGGGCAGCCCGCGGCTGCACGCGGTGATCCGGGACAGCGGCCACGCCGTGAACCACAAGCGCGTGGAACGCATCTACCGCGAGGCCGGCCTGACCCTGCCCAGACGCAGGCCGAGGCGGAAGCGTACACAGCCGACACAATGCAGGGAGATTGAAGCCAGAGGGCCGAATGAGGTGTGGAGCTACGATTTCGTGCACGACCGCACCCAATACGGCGAGAAGCTGAAGGTGCTGGTGCTGGTGGACGAGTACACAAGGGAATGCCTGGAAGTCCGGGTCGAGAAACGACTCCGGGGCCAAGACGTCCTGGAAACGCTGGACGAGGTGATGCACGAGCGTGGAACACCAAGGCACATCCGCAGCGACAACGGCTCAGAGTTCCGCAGCCGGGTGTTGAAACGGTGGCTGAAAGAAAAGGGCGTAGACCCGATCTTTGTCGAGCCCGGCAGCCCCTGGCAGAACGGATACGTGGAGAGCCTGAACGGAAAACTGCGCGATGAATGCCTGAACGAGGAAATGTTCTTCAGCCGCGCAGAGGCCCAGACGGTCGTGGACTGGTGGCGGCAGGTGTACAACGAACAGCGGCCGCACATGTCGCTGGGCTACAAGACGCCCAGAGCGTTCGCGGCCGAGCACGAAGAATCAAAGACAACTGCAAAACGCGGTCTAGTAAGAATGGAAGGAATGAACGTGGTCACGGACACCGTGGCCGACTAACATAACGCCGGACCAGAAAACGGGGGAAGCTCAATGGGTAATGAGGCAAGGCACGTGACAACCTTTACGACTAGCGGGATGGTGATCCGCAACGGATTCCTGTGAATGGGCTGCCCGGACGCAATTCGGGCGGCCCTGGAGGGGCTTGCGGGCATCACACAAGTCAGCTTCAACTTGCAGACACGGACTTTCAAGGTGGAAGGTTCGGCGGCCGAGGATCGTACGGCGGTTGAAGCCGCCGTTGCAGCGGCGGGTAATTTCGCGGTTCTTGATTGGCAGAGTGGCAAGGAGGCGTCATGAAGTGGTTGATTTCGATTTGCGGCTTGCTCGCGTTCCTGACGGCGTGCAGCAGCCGACAGGAGCAACCCGTTAGCGAAACGGCATGTGGCGGAGCGTGCCGGGGCGCCAACGTGGAACCCGCTGTGGACAACAACGAACAGCCCGCGGACCCCGCACCCGCATCGGTGGAGCCTGCCGAGGTCTGGATCGTTGTTGACGGCATGACCAAGGTTCAGGGCATCACGTGAATGGGCTGACCGAACTCGGTCCAGCAGGCCCTGGAAGGGCTGCAAGGAATCAAGGAAATCGAAACCGACCTGGCGAACGACAGGTTCCGGATTGCCTACGCCGCGGACGTTGTGAGCGTGGAGAAAATGCTGAGTGCGATCAGCGAGTTGGGCTTCACCGGCAAAGTCGTCGATGAGCCCGCGGAAGCGGCTGCGGTGCCAGGCGTGCGGGTAGACGTCAAATCACTGCCTCAACCTCTGAAAGATACGTTCGAGCGCGCGGCAAAGGACGGTCGTCTTGTAATCGTGGATATTCACGGCCCCGGCTGAGCGCCCTGCGCGAAAATGGAACGCGTGACGTATCCATCAGAAGTTGTGCAGGGAGCGATGGCGGGGCAGTTTGAGCGGGTTGTTCTTGACCTCGATGGTGACGCGGACGCCGCCGCGCTTTTCAAGCCGGAGGCGATTCCCGTGGCCGTAATACTCGATGCAGCCGGAAATGAGCTCGCGCGAAAGGTTGGGTTCGTCCCGGCGGACGACTATGCGGTTTGGCTGAATTCGATCCGACAGAAGTGAGCTAGAAAGGAATAGCCGGGCTGCGCCACCTGTTTGCGTGCTGTTGCCGGACTCATCGAACTCTTGGGAGACAAACATGCGTTACGTTATGGCTTTTGCCCTGTTTCTGCTGCTCGGCGCGGGCATTTCCGCCCCGCTGATGGCGCAGGACACAGGCGAGAAGAAAGACGTCGAGAAGAAGGAAGCTGAAGCCAAGCCGGTCACCTACAAGGCAGGCATCGACGGCATGGGCTGAGGCGGGGCGTGACCGCCCAAGGTCGTAAAGACCGTAACCCGCCTGGATGGCGTGGAAAAGGCAGAAGCCAGCTTCAAGGACAGCAACGTCACGATCACCATGAAGGCAGGCAAGACACTTACCAAGGAAGACCTTGAGAAGGCATTCAAGGACAGCCAGTTCAGCGTGACGTCGTTTGAAACTGTCGCTGAAGAAGAAGAAAAGAAAGAGGGCGACGAGGGCAAGAAGGAAGACCCCAAGAAAGACGACGGCTCAAAGAAAGAAGACCCGAAGAAGGAAGAGCCTCCAAAGAAGTCAGACTGATAGAAAGTTCCACCAGGCGGGCGGGGGTTAAAACCCCGCCCGCTTTGCGTTGGCCCGGGCATGTGCGCGTTTCCGAGAATGCGTCGTCTCCCTGCGGCGTTTGTTAGCGGGAGGCGAGCATGCGAAACTTTCTTGATGACAAGTTTGCGATCCACGACGTGGGCGCACCCGCCCTCAAGGGCGGCGTAGTGCCGGGCGAAAAGCTGATCGACCTGGCGAAGCGCATCCGCAATACCGGCGGCACGAACAACCGCGCCATGCCCGGGTTCCCCGATGACCGCATGCCGCAGCAGGACTTGCTCGACCTCCTGGCCTACTTCAAGCAGTAGCCCTTCACGGGAACAGAACGAGGCACAACGGTTGTTCAGCCTTTGCAATGATGACCGCGAACGACAACTTTTTCCTCGCCCAGATGAACTGCCCGATGTGCGACATGATGGTGGGCTGGGGCTGGTTTGGGATGGCTCTGGCTGTCGCGCTTGCGCTGTCTCTGATTGCCGCCCTGCTTGCATTGGTCGTGTTTCTGGTGCGCCGCAGCGCCGCGTGAAAATCTGAAAATTTCCCGTTGCACTTAAAGTGAACTGCGGGTTTAGGATGGTTGCATGATCGTGCCGGCGAACATCCTTGCCGCTGCCCTGATGATCGTGCTGCCGTACCTGCGGCCGTGCGAATGCGGCGTGACCTGGATGTTCTGCACCGGCGAGGAAACTGCTGCTAAGCCCGCGCCGGACCACTGCCACGACATGCCCGACGACACGGGCACCTGTCCCTACCGAGAATGCCGTCGGGCACAGTTTGCGTACCGAAACATCCGGGGAGTTTCGACGGCACGGCGTAGTATCTTGGCCGGACTCGCTCAGTCTTGAATGTAACCGTCAGGGCAGGCAAA
>JADZFR010000027.1 GCA_020849795.1 Planctomycetota bacterium
GAATCAAAGCCGCGACCGAGCCCTTCTTACGAGATGCTCAAGGACATGGTCGAGGGCAACCGCCAGCCTTCGGCTTTGGCTGGAAGCCAAAGCAACTCCATCGGCGGGACGCCGATGCCACTTGCTGCTGACCTGCCCACGCCGGCGCAGATTGCGGCGGACCCGAAACTGGCGGCGATGTTTGCCGACCGTGATCGCAAGATCGCCATGCAGCAGGAGTGGGTGAAGCAGATGGAAGAGCGGCTTAGCCGGGGCGACCCGAACGAGCCGATCCCCGAGTTTCCGGCTGAGCTGTACGTCGAGCTGGTGCAAGCCGCCAAGCAGCACCCCAGGGCGGCTGAGTTCAAAGAGTTTGTCGACCTGACGATGATCCGCCGCAAGCAGCTGCAGGAAGATGCGCAACACCAAGCCTCCGGGGGTAGGCCAGCGACCACGGCTGCCTAGGCGGGAGCGCAGGCTTCCAGCCTGCACTCCGGTGCAGCCGGGACGGCTGCGCTCCCCACGCGAAACCCCCACGCAAAACCCCGCAAGCGGGGCCGGTGGCAATTTGCCTTGGGAGGATCAGACGCTGATGACCGGGAGACGGTCGCTGCTGCCGATGCGCCGACGGCGCTTGATGGCTTTATCCACTTCGGCGGCAAGCTCAGAAAGCTTGAACTTGGCATTGAATACGCGCTGCACGCCCAGTTCGCCGAACTGTTCGTTTTCCCACTCGCTGACGTCGCGTACGAACAAGATGACGGGTGCGTCGGCTTCATTCATCAATTCTGCCAACCCATGAATGCCGGCTGCGCCGAAGCGCTCATAGTCGGCAATCACCACTTGCGGGTGGCGCTTGCGCACCGCCTGGATGGCGTCGTTGGTGTACTCGAACACGTCAAGCCGAAGCTGCTCAAGTTCAACCAGCGGCTGGCGCAGCACAGAAGCCTGCTCCTCGCGGGCGAGGATGATGCCATAGCGCAGATGGACGTACTTGCCCTGCATCGAACACCTCAGGCACGCCGAATGAAGGGGGTGACTCTAGCCACGAAAAGGGGCAAGTCCAAGGCAAATCCGGGTGAACCAGT
Organism: Planctomycetota bacterium; assembly: GCA_020849795.1. GTDB lineage: Bacteria > Planctomycetota > UBA8742 > UBA2392 > UBA2392 > JADJRK01. Next base: position 1,068 of record JADZFR010000027.1, read on the forward strand.
GGCCGTGAGTATGGGGGCCGCTCGCTTACGCTTCGCGCTCCAACTGGGCCGCTTGCTTATGCTTCGCGCTCACTTCGCGCTCACGGGCCGCTCGCTTACGCTTCGCGCTCAGGGGCCGCTTGCTTACGCTTCGCGCTCACTTCGCGCTCCAATCGGGCGTCACTTCGGGCCGCTTGCGGGGGTGTGTTGGAGCGCGAAGCGTAAGCGAGCGTAGGCCGCCGGCGGACCAGTCTTCTACTCCATTGGCAAGTCGGCACCTTGACCGGTGCGTGTGTATTCGCAGGCATTACGAACGCCCTGTTCGGTAAACAACTTGCGCTTGCTGCCGCCCTCGGTCCAAACCTCGTGGTGCTTTTCGATGCATGCCGCCTCGCGCAATCGGCGAGTGCACCAGGCCTTCAAGTCGGAAAGTACTTTTGCTGCAGGATCAAACGCCGACACCACGGCGTGAACGTGGTTTGTGCGCACGTTCAGCGCCTTGAGGCTCCAATTCCGGTGTTCGCAGACTTCGCGAATGGTTCTGTCCACCACTCCCCGCGCCGTAGCATCCATTGTGAAAGGCGGAAATCTCATGAGTTCACGGTTTGCATCCTCGCGGGCGGGCGAAGGCGGCGCGTGCGGAGCCCCATAACTTCGGTGTGCCTGGTCCACGCTGCCGCGGTCGTCACCGTGAAGCCACGTTCCGTAAGTGGTGAACGTCAGGAAGTAGGCGCGGACGTCGAGATCGGAGTACAGGCGGTCGGCCCCTTCGGCGGACGCAATGCGTGCCGCTCGCTTACGCTTCGCGGTCCAACTCGGCCGCTTGCTTACGCTTCGCGGTCCAACTCGGCCGCTTGCTTACGCTTCGCGCTCAAGGGCCGCTCGCTTACGCTTCGCGCTCACTTCGCGCTCAAGGGCCGCTCTTACGCTTCGCGCTCACTTCGCGCTCAAGGGCCGCTCGCTTACGCTTCGCGCTCACTTTGCGCTCACTTCGGGCTTAGCTGTGCTTGAACGCTGCTTTGGCGCGGGCGCCTTCTTTCAGGAAGGTCTCCATGCCAATGTGCATGTCCTGGGTTTCCACGCACTCGCCAAAGGCCTTGCTTTCCAGAAGCAGGCCCTGGCGCAGCGGCTGTTGGCATCCGTGGATCACCGTGGAACACAGAATTTCATCAATTCGGCGGCTCAGGTGCCCAATGTCCAGCGCAGGCGCGTGGTCCGGCACTCCGGTCAGCGGCCCAGCGTTGATGCGCTTGAGTTTTGCCTTGCCGCTGGCGTAGTCGTTCACCAGCTCAACGGCGCGGTCGGCGACATCGCCCTCAACCTCTTCGCTGATCAGGCCCCACTCCAAAGCGGTCTTGCCGTCGATCGGCTTGGCGGTGCGCATCATGCCCAGTGCGCGATCAAAGCCAACCCAGCGCGGCAGGCGCTGCGTGCCGCCTGCGCCCGGAATAATGCCGAGGTTGACCTCGGGTTGTCCCGCCAGAATCTTCAAGCCCTTGCGCGCAATGCGCGCGTGGCAGGCCATCGCAAGCTCGTTGCCGCCGCCGAACGCAAGTCCGTTGTAGGCGCACACCACCGGCTTTTTCATTGCCTCGATGTAATCGAGCGTCACGTGGAACTGGCGGCTGTTGGCTTCGCCCTCGGCGGCAGTCTTCAACGCAGCCAGCATGTCGATGTCCGCGCCGCTGACAAACGCCTTGGTCCCGAAGCCCGTGATCACGGCGCCCTTGATGCCGGCGTCGGCTTCGACCGCCTCGCAGTGCGCGCGCAACTGCCGGAACACTTCCAGGTTCAGCGCGTTCAGCACCGCCGGCCGGCGAATCTTGATCACAGCCACGCCCTTGACGTCACGGCGGAACACCATGGGAATCTCGAACGGCTTGCCGGCCTGCGCCTTGATGCACTTGGGCACGGGAAAGCCGGGGTTGTCGGCGGCGTACTTCTCGACCAGCTTGAGCGCGTTGTTCACGCCCATCTCGTTCATCCACTCAAAGGGCGGCTTGACGACCAGCGCCGTGCTGACGGCCATGTTCATGTCGCCGACGTTGCTGATGCCGGAATCGACGATCTCGCCGACCAGGCCGAAATAGGCGCCGGTCATGGCGTCGGCGATGCGCTTGAACTGTTCTTCGGTGTATTCGACTTTCTCGCCTTTGCCCGCGGTTTCCCAGTTGGCCTTCTTCTCGTTGAGGGCTTTCAGGCTGGCCGGCGTGCGGAACCACTTGTGAATCTTGCTGGTGTAGTGATCGAGCCCCACTGCGGTGATCGGGTTGCCGCCCGTCAGATTCATGGCTGTGAATGGACCGATGCCCAGGCCCAACGCCTTGCGTGCGATCTCGTCGACCTGCTTCACGTTGCCGGCGCCGCTTTCGACCTGCAGCGCGGCCGCCTGGAAGATGCCCTCGAAAACGGGGTCAATCGCGTAGCCGTAGCGCGAGCCGACCTGGATCGGCGCCTTGCCGATCTGTTCGTAGAAATCCATCACCCAGTTGGTCACGACGTCGTGGGTTTTCGCCCCGGGCACTACCTCAACGATGATGTTGCGCTCGGCCGGAAAGAAGTAGTGAACGACCAGGCCGTGCTCGGGCGTTTTCGCTTTCTCGAAGATGACCTCGGGTTCCATGTGGCTCGAGTTGCTGGCGATGATGCAGTCGGGCTCAACCACGGCTTCGAGGGCTGACACGATCTTCTGCTTGATGTCTTTGTTTTCGGTGGCGGCTTCGATGACCAGGCGGCAGCCCTTGAGTGCGGCGTAGTCGCTGGTCCAGGTAAGTGACTTGGTCATGGCTTCGGCTTCGGGTGCTTTGAACGCCCCGGTTTCAACGCCCTTGGCGACTTTCTTTTCGAGCTTGGCTTTACCCTTGGCCAGCGCGTCGGCACTGACGTCAACAACCACGACCGATACGCCGGACGGCGCCAGCACTTTGGCGAAGTAAAGGGCGATGTCGGGGCCGATCTGCCCGCTGCCGATGACGCCGACTTTTTCGAGTGTCCAGTTCTTGAGCGTGAACGCCATGGCCATTCCCCTTGGGTATCCACCACGGGTTTAGCGTCTGTGGTGCAAGGTGCAACGGTTTGGTCCGCAGATGAGAGCGGACCCGTAATTGACCCATCCCGCCCGGGCCCACATACTCGCGGCCAGACGTTTCGCCCGACACCGGAGACTGCCATGGCACTCAAGAACGTGTTCATTCCTTACGGCGCTTACTTCAGCTCGCCTTTCATCAAATGGCAGGGCAGCATCAGCCACCTGCACAGCGGCATCCTGGCCGCCGACACCGCCAAGCGCTGGCTTGCGGCCCGCAACATTTCGGCCGAGATCTTTGACAGCATCGCGCTGGGCTGGACCGTGCCGCAGAAGCAGATTTTCTATGGCGCGCCGTGGCTTGCCGCGCACCTTGGCGCGCCGGGCATCAGCGGGCCGATGTACGCGCAGGCCTGCGCCACCGGTGCCCGCGTGCTGGCGGGCAGCGCCCATGAAATCGAGACCGGCTTTCGTGAGTGCATTCTCGGCTTGACCTTTGACCGGTGCAGCAACGGGCCGCACGTGGTGTACCCGAACCCGATGGGCCCCGGCGCAACTGTCGACGCCGAAAACTGGGTGCTCGACAACTTCGGCCACGACCCGTGGGCCAAGAACGCCATGTTGGCCACGGCCGAGAACGTCGCCAAAGAACACGGCATCACGCGCGAAGAACAGGACGAGTGCACGCTGGTTCGCAGCGCGCAGTTCGACACCGCCAAGGGCGAGTTCCAGGCGCGCTATCTGTTCCCGCTTGAGGTCATGCAGGGCAAGAAGTCTACCCTCGTTGAAGCCGACGAAGGCGTCTTCCCGACCACCAAAGAGGGCCTGGCCAAGCTGCGCCCCGTTGCCCCCGACGGCACCGTCACCTTTGGCAGCCAGACGCACCCCGCCGACGGCAATGCCGGCATGATCGTGACCACCAAGGCGCGCGCCGCCGAGCTTTCGCGAGACAAGAACATCCCGGTGCAGGTGCTGAGCTTTGGCCAGTGCCGCGTCAAGAAGGGCCACATGCCGACGGCGCCGCTGCCTGCGGCGCAGCAGGCGCTGAAAGCCGCCGGGCTGGAACTGAAAGACATGAAGGCGATCAAGACCCACAACCCGTTTGCGGTGAATGACGTCTACTTCGCCAAGCAGACGGGTTTGAAGCTGGAACAGTTCAACAACTACGGCAGCCCGCTGGTCTACGGCCACCCGCAAGGGCCGACAGGCATGCGCGTGATCATTGAGCTGATCGAGGAGCTGGCAAAGAATGGCGGAGGCCACGGCCTCTTCACAGGCTGCGCCGCAGGCGACAGCGCCATGGCCTGCGTGTTGAAGGTGGGATAGCCTGCGCAGGGTTCGCCAAGCCTGCGCTTCATAGAAACATGCTGCGTTTCGATGAAGCGCAGCGTGACCGACTCAAGGTGCACGTCGCGCACAAGTTGTTGCTACCCGCGTGCGGCCGGCATTGCTATATGGGTCCAGCCGGCAGTTTGACCATCCAGGAGAGACACCCATGAGACGCGAATTGAAGGCGCAGCTTGTTGCAGTATGTGTGTGTGTTCTTGCGGCCACGGCACTAAAGGCACAGTACATCGCCACGGAGTCTGAACCCAACGAAACGTCGGCCACGGCCAACCCGCTGACGCTGACGAATGGGTCGGCGCGTGTACGCGCATCGGTGTTCCCCAATGCTGACATCGACTTCTACTCGTTTGCGGGCAACGCGGGCGATGTTGTGTTCGCGGCGGTCATGACGTCGGGAAGCGCCAGCGTTGACAGTCAGTTACGCCTGATCGACACGGACGGCAGCACGCTGATCGAGCTTGACCAGGACGACGGCACCTTTGGCTCGACGTCATCCTCAATTGCTGGTGCGACGTTGGTCAGTACCGGCACGCACTTCATCCAGGTAAGCCACTTTTCGGCGACCGGCCAGCTTCGGCCCTACGACCTTTACTTTCGGCTTGTGCCAGCCGCAACCGTGTTCGCAACCGAGACAGAACCGAACGACATCATTGCGACTGCCAACGTTCTAGGCCCCGACCTGGTGGCTTCCGGCGCGGTGACGCCAGCGGCAGATGTAGACTTCTACTCTCTGGACCTGGCCGCCGGCGACACCGTGTTCGTGAGTCTTGACCTTGATCCTGAACGCGACGGCATCACGTTCAATGCCCGCATGGCGTGGGGCCCGTTTGGTGGTTTCATGTTGCTGGCCAATGATGCATCGGTAACGTCGCCAAACTCTGAGGCCGGCTTCTTCACGGTGCAGACGGCCGGGACGTACAGCATCTTCGTTGACGAAAGCGCCGGGACCCCCGGTGCGGCCACAAACACCTATCGCATGTCGGTAAGTGTGTTCCCCTACGTAACCGTGGCAACGCCCGCCACATACTCTGCCGCCGGCCCGACTGCGATCCCGGCCGCGACCGGCGTGGTCACCTCCGTAATCAACATTCCGACAGGTGTGCGCATTGGCCGCCTGAGCGTTGCGCTTGACATCACCCACACCACGTTTACCGACCTCGACATTTACCTTACTTCACCCGCGGGCACGATGGTTCACCTGCTGTCGGACATCAACTCTACGGCCGGCGCGAACTGCATTCTGGATGCCTACGCGGCGATTCCGCCTGCCTTCAGCGTGCTGCAGGACCAGCACATTCAGCCGGAACTACAAGGGCGGCTGGAGTGGTTCAACGGCCAGACATCACAGGGCACATGGACGCTTTCGATTGCCGTAGACCTCGCGGGTGCCGGCGGCACATTGAACGCCTTTTCACTGATCATTGAAGAAGAACCCATCAGCGCGCTTGCAGTCGCGCCGTACACGCTGCAGACCTTTCTGAATGCCGACTTTGAAGCGGGCGACAACGGCTTCACCCATTCCGGCACACTGGACGAGTGGGAGCGCGGCACACCGGTGTTCGCGCCTCTAACGTCGGCCTTCGGAGGCACCAATTGCTGGTGCACGGACCTGGATAACACCTACGACGCCAGCAGCGACCAGTCACTTATCTCACCTGCCGTGGACCTCTCGAATGCCGTCGCGCCGATTCGCGCACGCTGGGCAATGGCCCACCACATGGAAAGCGCGACCTTCGACACGCTGAGCGTGCGGGTGCAGGAAGTCGGCAACCCGACGAACTTCGTTGAACTGTACACGTGGCTGGGTGCTACCCAGAACGTGACACTCGGAAATCCCGGGGTCACGCTGCCGATGTCGCTGGGATGGGGCGAATTCTTTGGCGACATTTCAGCGATGGCGGGCCTGAACGTCGAGTTCGTGGTGCGCTTGACATCAGACGCCACCGTCCAGCTTGCCGGTGTGGCAATCGACAACGTGATCATCGAGGGCGCAGTGAACACGCCTCCGCTCTACACGCCACCTGCGGGCAACGTCTTGCGCGGTCAGGATTCCGGCAGCAACGGCAGCGTGATCGGCACCGTATCAGACGCAGAAACAGCTGCCGCCGCACTTGTGGTCGCCATCACGACCGCGGCACCAGCCGGCGTCACCTTCGGAACGCCAGCGGTAAACGGCGCTGGGGTCGTAACCCTGCCGATTACCATGACGCCGGCGGCGGTACTCGGCACCTACCCGATCAGCCTGACGGTCACGGACGCCGATGCAGCCGTCACCATTGGCCAGTTCACGCTTGAAGTTGTCACCGGCACGACGGGCGGTCCGGGCGGCGGCGGTGGCGGCGGCGGCGGTGGCGGCGGTGACGAGGAAGGCTGCAGTACCGGCAGCAATGCAGGTGTGTTCTGGCTGGCGCTGCTCGCGCTCATGCTGGGCCTGACGATCTACCGGCGCACCGCACGCTCCTAGGGTCAAGAGGCGCAATGCTTGAAAGAAGGCCCGCCGATGTCCGGCGGGCCTTCCGGATTTCCGGGGCACCATTGCGCGAACTTGAATGGCAGCGCACGAGAATCCTGCCCATCCATCCTATACTCGCGGGATGAACCAGCGCGCTTGCGAATGGACTGTGCGCGTCGCCGTTGCCGTCTCCTGTGCCGGCGTTGGCTGGTCTTTGATTCGCTGGTCGGGGCCGGTCTTTTCTTTGCTTTTCCTGAATTTGGGAGCGTCCGAGGTGTCCGCCGCGCACCTGGAACGAGGGGCGGCATTCGCCTTGTTTGCTTGCGCCCTGATGGTCCTGATGCCAGCCGGGCTTGGTGCCGCGAACATGTCTACTGCACAGGCAAACCACACAGCAGCAGCGCGCGGCTTCAACGTTGCGTGGGTCGCAGCGTTGTTCGCGGGCGCGTGGCTGTTGCTTACGGCGCTTGCGGCATGGCGTGTCGAGACGTGGGCGCCCGCGCTGGCGGCACCGGCCCACGGCGCGCGATACTGCGCGGCGTTTGCGCTGGCGGCGTGGCTGTTGGGGCGCGCCCGCATTGCGCAAGGGCTGCTGGTGGCCGGCGCGGTTGCGACGTTTGCCGCCCACGGCCTTGAGGCGCTGCTGCTGCGGGCCGAGTTCGTGGACTACCTGATCGGCGCAGCATGGCGTGTATTGGGCTGGCGCGTGTCGCAGGGTCTGGCCGAAGGTGCGCTGCTGGCCATCGGCGTAATGGACGTTGCAGCCGCAGCGTTGCTGCTGGCACTGTTCGGCTGGCGAAAGCGGCGCGGCCCTGCCGCGATTGCGTTGCTGGGCTGGATGACCTTCTGGGGTTTCTTTACGGCGGCTGCACGCATCGTTGACATGGGCTGGGGTAACCTGCCCGAGGCGATGATTCGGGTGGCGAACGGGGCGGTGCCGCTTACACTGCTGCTGCACTGGCGCGGGATTCGGCAGAGCGAAAGCGAGCCGAGAAACGAGCCAAGAAACGATCCAAGAAACGATCGATGAAACGACACGCAAACATCCTGGTAGCCGTGCTGGTACTGGCCGGCGCCGCCGCGGTCGGCGTGTTGACCGGGCCGACCGGCTTGTCCGACGAGCGGCAAGCCAATCCCGACCCGCTGCCCGAAACTGTCCTTGAGGGAACCACGCCCGCGCAATGGCGGCTGGTCTGGACCACCGACCCCGCGCACGAAGCGACCGTCGGCTGGACCACCGCCGAGGCCGCCAAAACCAACGCCGTGTTTTTCGATACTGAGCCGCGTCAGGGCGCGCTCGACAAGTACCGGCACCAGCAGGCGGCGACGGCAACAGGTCGCTACTCGGCGCGCAAGCCCGCGCTGCACTACGCCAGCGTCGAGCTGAAGAAGCTTAGGCCCGGCACGACCTACTGGTTCGTGATGGTCAGCGACGAGTCGGTCAGTCGCGAGTTTCACTTCATCACGGCGCCTGAGGGCGACGCCGAGTTCAAGTTTCTGTACGGCGGCGACTCACGCAGCTATCGCGAGCCGCGCCGCGAAATGAACCGGCGCCTGCGCGCGCTGTTTACCCAGGACCCCGAGATTCTGGCGCTCGTGCACGGCGGCGATTACGTCGAGGACGGCGACAAGCTTGAGCAGTGGGTCGAATGGCTGACCGACCACGAGCTCACAGTCACGGCACAGGGCCGCATGCTGCCGATCGTGCCCGCGCGCGGCAACCACGAAGCCGACAGCGTGATCTTCGACGAGGTCTTTCACAACCCGGGCGGCAAGGGGCTGAATTACTATGCGACGCGGCTGGGCAGCGAGTTTCTGCTGGTCAACCTGAACACCGAGATCAGCGCCGGCGGCGACCAGGCGGCGTTTCTGGAAACCACGCTCAAGAACCACACCACAGTACGCTGGCAGTGCGCGAACTATCACCGGCCGGCGTACCCGGCGGTGAAGAAGCCGGGCAGCGCGCTGAAGTACTGGGTGCCGGTGTTCGAAAGGTACGACCTGGACGTGGCGCTGGAATCAGACGGCCACACCTACAAGCGGACGTGCGCCATCAGGGGCGGCAAGCCCGACGCAACGGGCGTGACGTACATTGGCGAGGGGGGCTTAGGCGTAAGGCAGCGCACGCCAGACCCCGAGCGCTGGTACTTCGAAGGCGGCAAAGTCGGCAGCAGCAACCACGTGCAGAAAGTAACGGTGCGCAAAGACAAGCTGCTGGTAGAGACCATCGCGGAAAACGGCAAGCAGCTGGACACGTGGGAAGCCAAACCCAGACCAACCCGCCGCGACTGACCGCGAATGGCATTGGCATCGTGCCGATGCCACGGAGAATGCCAATGCCCGCCGTCTGACCTCGCCCCGTTGCGGGTGTGTTGATAACTTGTATGATGCCTCGCGTCAGGAGATGCAGCCCAATGTAACGGCTGCCTGATACAACCTCCGACAGCTAATCGCGTCACGCCTCGGCCGGGTTCCCCGGCTAATGCCACGAGACCTTGCCGCCGGTTTCTCTCGGGCTTTGAGCCCCAGCCCACTTCGGGCAGGCTCTGAAAGTTAAATTGCATGACTGTCAGTTTTGAAAGCCTGTCGATCGACGGGCGAATCCTGCGTGCCCTCACCGAAGAGGGCTACACGCACCCAACCCCAGTGCAGCAAAGCGCCATTCCGCCGGCCCAAGAGGGCCGCGATGTGCTTGCCGTCGCCCCCACGGGCACAGGCAAGACCGCTGCCTTTACCATCCCGATCATCCAGCGCCTGGGCGCTACGCGCGGCAACCCCGCGCACCTGCCCCGCGCATTGATCCTTACCCCGACCCGCGAACTGGCGTTGCAGGTCGATGCCAGCCTGCGCGCCTACAGCCGCCACATGCCCGTCCGCACCGCCGTGGTGCTGGGTGGCGTCGGCCAGGGCAGCCAGGTCAAGGCGTTGCGCCGCGGCGTGGACGTGCTGGTCGCGACACCCGGCCGGCTGCTGGACTTGATGCAGCAGGGCCACGTGCGCCTCGACAGCGTGCAGTTTCTGGTGCTGGACGAAGCCGACCGCATGCTCGACATGGGCTTTCTGCCCGACGTCAAGCGCATTGTCGCCAAGGTGCCCGCCAGGCGGCAGACGCTGTTCTTCTCGGCCACCATGCCGGGCGCGGTCAGTGAACTGGCCAACTCGCTGTTGCAGACGCCGTTCAAGGTCGAAGTCGAGACCAAGCCGACCGCACAGCGCCGCATTGAGCAGCGCGTGCTGTTCGTGGACCAGGGCAACAAGACGGCTTTGCTGGGCAAGCTGCTGGACGACCCCACCGCGCAGAGCGTGCTGGTGTTCGCCCGTACCAAGCACCGTGCCGACCGGATTGTGAAGCAACTGAACCGCCAGCGCATCGGCGCCGCGGCGATTCACTCGAACAAAAGCCAGAACGCGCGCCAGCGCACGTTGCAGGCATTCACCCAGGGCGACCTGGAAGTGCTTGTGGCCACCGACATTGTGGCGCGCGGCATTGACGTGGACGGCATTACGCACGTCATCAACTACGACCTGCCGGACGACCCGGAAAACCACGTGCACCGGATTGGCCGGACGGCACGCGCCGGGGCGGCGGGCATCGCGCTGTCTTTCTGTTCGATGGAAGAGCTGGACAAGCTCAAGCAGATCGAAAAGTTTACGGGCGAGAAGCTTGAGGTGGCAGAGATGCAGCCCTACCACAACGCCGCCATTGCCGAGGCCCATGCCCGCGGCAGTCGCGGCGCGGCAAGGCAGCAGCAGCAACAGAAAAGAAAGGGCCGAGGACGGAGCCGCAGCCGCCACCGGGGGCGACGCGAACTCGTCTCGGCATAGCCGGGGCCGCGATTGATGGAAAATCAAAACCCCCCGCAAACGCGGGGGGTTGTCTTGGGTGCGATGTTGCAGCTCAGGTGCCGGCCTGGACCTTGTTGGTCTTGGCGATTTTGGCGGTGTGGCGCTTCTGCTGCGGTTTTTCGGCCACCGGCATGTCGGCGCAAGTATAGCGCAGCATGCTGACCAGGCGCTGGCGCAGCTCTTTGCGGTGGCAGATCTGGTCCAGGAAGCCATGCTCGACCAGGAACTCGCTGGTCTGGAAGCCCGGCGGCAATTCCTGGCGTACGGTCTGTGAAATCACGCGCGGGCCGGCAAAGCCCAGCAGGGCCTGAGGCTCGGCGATGGTGATGTCGCCCAGGGCCGCCCAGCTTGCCATGCTGCCGCCCATGGTGGCGTTGGTCAGCACGGCGATGTAGATGCCGCCCGCGTCCTGCAGGCGCTTGATGGCGGCGCTGGTCTTGGCCATCTGGAACAGGGACAGGATGCCCTCTTCCATACGGGCGCCGCCGCCAGAGCCTGAAACGATGATCAGCGGCAGCTTGTGGTCATAGGCATGCTCGGCACCGCGGGCGATTTTCTCGCCGACGACGCTGCCCATGCTGCCCATGATGAAGTTGGGGTCGATAATGCCGAAGACAACCTGCTTGCCGGCGATCTTGCCGGTGCCGAACAGGGCGGCTTCGCGGTGGCCCGTAGCCTCCTGGGCCTTCTTGAGTTTTTCTTTGTAGCTCTTTTTGCCTTTGAACCCGAGCGGGTCGATCGACTCCAGTTCTTCGAACAATGGCTCGAAGGAATCAGCGTCGAGCAGGTGATCGACTCGCTCCGCGGCGCTGATCCGGAAATGGAACTGGCATTCGGGGCAGGTGTGCAGCCCCTCCTCGACGACCTTGCGATACACCATGGCTTCGCAGGACGGGCATTTCATCCACAGCCCGTCAGGCGCGCCACGTTTACGCGACAAAGCCCATCTCATGAGGAACCTCTTTTGACGACCAAAAATGAAGTGAGCCGATGGTAGAAGGATGCGGGCGCAGGTCAACGGGCGGCCACGCCAATCTTTCGACACTGGCACGCAAGTGCAGTTGGAGCAATTGGTTGTGAGCAGGTGTGTGTATAACTACTCTCATGGGGCCAGTTAGCGCATACTAATCAAGCATTGTGAACAATGATCATAAAGCGCCGTTTCGGGCGTTACAACGCTAGAACCGTCATTGCGATTCCAAGCGCACCGTTTGCAGTGGCCCTGCAACCTCTTTTTTATCGGACTCAGCGGCGCCTGACTGAAGTCATTCGACGATAGTTGAACGGCAGACCGCGGGCTTTGAATTCCGATTGTGTCGAGTTAACAGGTGAAACTTTCCGGGTTTGTGTGAGAATCATGGGCATGGCCGACCGCTATTCAACTGTCCTCGAACGCGACGCTACGCTGGATGACCTCAAGCGCGCCAAAGAGGAATTCTGGAGCAAGCTCAAGTCCGCCATGGGCAAGGTGCCCTTTGCCCGCGACGCCGTGGCCCTCTACTACCTGATCAAGGACGGCAAGGTTCCGTTTTCCCTGCGCGGTACCGCGGTGCTGGCCCTGCTTTACTTCATTTCGCCGCTTGATTTCGTGCCCGACACCATCCCGATCATCGGCTTTGTCGATGACGCCATGGTGGTCGCCACGGCCATGTCGGTGCTGGCCGATGTGCTCACGCCCTTCCGGGGCAAAGCCGACGATTGGCTGAAAAAGGGCGCCAAGCCCGAGCCCGAAGAGCCGGAAGTGATCAAGTCTGTTGAAGTGCAACAGCATCAAGCTCCGTAGTCGCGCACGCCGGAGTTGACTAACGTGCGCCGGATGACTGAGCCGCCCCTTGCCCCGAGCCATCGCACCACACCCGCCGGCAAAGTGCCGCTGGCGTGGCTGCGCGCCCACTTCATGGCGATCGACGTTGCGGTAATCGGTTTTCTGCTGCTGCTGATCGGATGGACGTTGCTTTCGCTGGTGGCGCCCGAAGCCCGCATCTACCCCTACGAGGCGCGCTTCGCGTGGTCCGAGATGAGCAAAGCCGGGCTGCTGGGCAACCTGCTTGGCTTCCTCGCCGGCTATGTCGTGTTCCAGCGTCTGGGCGTTCGCTACCACCGTGACCACGTGTTGACCGGGAAGCCCGGCCCCGTGTGGCTTTCGGTCGGGCACCTGGTGCATGTGTTTGCGCCGGTGCTGCTGTTGCCGCTGGTATTCAACATGCTTGGCGCGTTTATCTCCAGCGTCAGCGGGGCGCCCGGGCCGCACACCCACCCCGAGTTTCATGATGGCGAATTTTATGACCGCGCAGCCACGCTCTGGGACTTTGAACTCAAGCGCATGGATATCGCCATGACCGGCGAGTACCTGCCCACGTGGTTCCGGCAGTTCCATGCGCCATGGTTGAACGGCGTGTTGATGGTCTGCTACCTGGCCTATTACCTGTCACCGATCGTTGCCACGGCTGTCCCGCTGGCAAGGCGCAACTGGCCCATGGTGCGGCGCGCCACGGGCATCTTTGTCGGCACGCTGGTGACGACGTACGTGGGGTACATCCTGATCCCCGCCACAGGGCCGCGGTTTGAAGGCGGTTTCGGCAACTGGATGATCACTGAGCCCGGCTGGTTTGCGGCGCAGTGGTGGCAGCGGGTGCTGGATGACGCCGAGATGATTCGCTGGGATGCGTTCCCCAGCGGGCATGTTGCCGTCGCGTTCATCGCGCTGGCGATTGCGGCCCGGCACTGGCGCTGGGTGGCGTGGATCTACCTGCCGTTCACGATCGGGCTGACCGTGGCCACGGTCTGGTTCGGCTATCATTACGTGACCGACGTGATTGCCGGCTTTGCGTTCACGGCCTGGGGCATCTTTGTGGTCTGGCCCGCCGTGAAATGGTGGGACGGTGTCTTGCCCGACGCAGGCCGGCAGCGCGCCTGACCGCTACCTCAGAATTCGCCCGTCGGCCATGTGCAGCCGTCGCCCGGCACGCTGGGCGATGTGGTCGTCGTGGGTGACGATCAGGAAGGTCTTGCCCAGTTCGCGGTTGAATTGCTCGATCAGCACAAAGATCTCGTCGGCGGTCTGGCTGTCCAGGTTGCCTGTGGGCTCATCGCAGAACACGACCGCCGGCTCGTTGATCAGCGCGCGGGCCAACGCGACACGTTGTTTTTCGCCGCCCGAGAGCCGGCTTGGCACGTGTGTCAGGCGCTGCCCCAGCCCGACGCGCCCAAGCAGGTCAACGGCCCGTCTTTCGATAGCGGCGGCATTGCGCATCCACTGCATGGCACCGGCACTGATGCGCGCCGGCATCAGCACGTTTTCAAGGGCCGTGAACTCGGGCAGCAGGTGAAACGACTGAAAGACAAACCCGAACTCGCGGTTGCGGACCTTGGCGGCGGCTTCGGGCCCTAGGCGCGTCAGGTTCTTCCCGCGGTAGAAGACTTCGCCTTCGGTCGGTGTATCGAGCAGTCCCAGCAGGTGCAGCAGCGTGGATTTGCCCGTACCTGAGGCGCCCAGCACGCCGGCGATTTCCCCCTGCCGCAACTGAAAGTCCACGTTGCGCAGCACATGCAGTTCGGTGTCGCCCGACTGAAAGGTGCGAGAGAGATTGCGGCACTCCAGGATCACCGGCGCCTGATCGGCCGGGCCTGCGGGTGGGGCCGGCTCGTGAGTCGGAACCTCGGATGCGTCCGTCATCTGGTTGGTTTCCGGTCCGGCACTGTTCATGAACGGGCTTCTTCTGCAATCGCGCGGCTGCTCTGGTACGTTCCGCGCCGCTTCAACTCGCGGCTGATCATGGCGTAGATCTGCATTTTGCTTACGCCCCACAACGGCGCGATCACGCCGCTGTCGCTGACTTCGCCAACCAGCCGCTGAAACCATACGTGCGGCGGCATACGTTCAATGCAGTCCGCAGCGAGCTTCACGTGCGCATCCAGCGACAGAACTTCAAAGTCGCCGCGCGCGTACTCATGGGCCATGGCCGTGTTCTCGTAGACATAGCAATGGTGGAACTTAACGCTGTCGGGTGCCAGGCGCGCGCACTCGTTGATGCTGGCGTGAATCATGGCTTCAGATTCGCCGGGCAGCCCGGCAATCAGGTGCAGGCACAGGTGCACATCCGGCGCGTGGCGGCGCGTGAGCTCGACGGCTGCGACGGTGTCGGCATGGCCGTGGGCGCGGTTGACGCGGTTTGCTGTCTCATCGTGCATGGTCTGCATGCCGTACTCAATGCAGACAAAGCGGTCGGGCCGCGTGTAGGACTGGATCAGCGCCAGCTTCTCCGCGTCAATGCAATCCGGCCGGGTGCCGATCGACATGCCGACCACATCGGGCACGGAAAGCGCCTCGTCATACAGCGCCCTGAGCTTGTCCACCGGCGCGTAGGTGTTGGTAAAGGTCTGGAAGTAGGCCAGGAACTTGGTGGCCCCGAAACGCTCGCGGTAGAAGGCCTTGCCGCGTTCGAGCTGCTGCGCGATGCGCGTCACGCCGCTGCGCAGCGTGGGACTGAAGCTCACGTTATCGCAAAACGTGCACCCGCCCGTGGCCTTGGTCCCGTCAATGTTGGGGCAGGTAAACCCCGAATCCAGCGTCAACTTATACGCCGGTACACCAAACAGTTGCTTCATCAGCCGGCCAAATGGTTTGTAGTATGGCGGCTGGGCCAGTTCGGTGATCAGCGTGTCGAGAACCTGCATGTTTGCTCCGCGCGCGAGTATAGCCATCTTCCTGCTTGTGCTAGGGGGGTGTGCTTCGGTCGGCAATTACCGGGCCGCGCCCGTAGAGCCGCAGCGGCTTCCGGCCTACACGCTTGAGATTGAACTGCGCGGCGAGCCCGAGTGGGACGAGGACCGCTATGAGGTAAGCCTGGGCTTTGAGCTTCGCGCCAAGGACGAGTTTGCGTACAACGCGGTGGTGCAGGAGATCGTGCAGGAGGTCGTGTACACGCGCTATGACGGCCGCGAAATCCGCGAGACGCTGACTCTGGTCGAAGCCTTCAAGCTCACGCGCATCGGCAGCGACGACGACGGCCGCGTGGTGTATCGCCTGCCCAGCTTCCAGCGCGACCGCCACTACGAGCGCGGCTACCTGAGCGTGGGCCCGATGATCGAGAAGATTGATGTCTGGCGCGTGGTGCGCTTCTACCCGGGTTTCGTCGAGGGCGCCGACTGGACCACGCTTGGGTTTGCGCACCTGCCGCAGAACCGGCAAGCCAGCATCGTCACCGACATCCCCGACAACTTCAACGAAACCCACCAGCGCAACCATGAGCTCAAGGGCTCGGTGCTTCAGGACGACCGTGAACGCGGGCGCTGGTACAACCTGCGCTATCACTGGTATCGCGAAACCACGGGCGGCCGCCCCCAAGCCACGTTCACCTTTACCAAGTACGAGCGCCCCGGCGACGAGCCCGAATGGCTCAGCAACACCATCGCCCAGGGCACCATGCACGCCAACGCCGGCGAGTAGGCCGCGAATGTGTCCGCCTGACGGCGCTCAAAGACAGCCGGGTCGTCGAACTCCGGCCAGGCTGATGCAGCCTGACAGCGGCAACGTCGCAAACCCGATGGCGGGAACGGACTGCGCTCGAAGTGGCAACCTTGCGCGCCTCGGACCATGCGAATTGGCGCGCAGTGTCTCGCAATGAATCGTTGCCAGCGTCGGCGTGTGCACAGATCGCATAAGCAATGCTGCGCGCAGCTTCGCAAGAAAACTTAGAAAATACTTGAGGGGGGGGTGGGGGTGATAAACAAGGCCCGAAGAATCTCATGGGGCGGGAGAAGCCAATCATGCGAAGCGTGCACTGGGCGTTCAGGGCGGCAGCGTCCGCCATCATCATGGCAACCGTAATGATCTATGCGGTACACGCGGCCGGAGGGGATGGCGTGGGCCCGGAGGACGCGGTACCCAAATACGAAAGTGAAGATGTCGCGGAAGGGGGGACTTGGGTGACACCAAATCCGGACGACCCCAACCGCATGACCTGGACGAGAACTCGCCGCACCAAGGGCGGCCCGGAAAACGCCTGCCACTGGGAATGGACCAAGACATGGAACTGGGAGAAGAAGCAGGTTCCGAAGCAAACATGGTGGTGGCAATCTGGCAACGTTGCCCGGGAACACGAATTGTTGATGTGGGCTTACGGCGCGTTTGTGGAGGGTCTTGCGTATGCGTTTGACTACCAGAACGGCGAAGTAGCGGAGGTGTTCGATGCGGTCGCAGGCGACGGAACGATCACTGTACGTCTCATATCCGCCCCGGAATGTGACAAGTGTGTGCGCACGATTTCTGCAATGGCCAATCCAAGAGTCACTCTCCTGGTTGACCGGTTCAACAGCCCGGCCGAAGCAAAGGTCGGCGCGGTTCTTCAAGTCGTCGGCACCGCGCTCGGAAATGTCCAGTCCAAGGCCGAAGGCGGAATTGTCAGCGATGGCGCGGCGGGGACGGCCTACTCGATTGAGGTTGGCCCATTCAAAGTGAGCCTTACTTCTTCGGCTGGAAACGACAAGAAGATCATCAGCGACTTGACCAGCGACTCGAAGAACGTTGACTTTGAGGCTATCCATTTCGCCTCCAACGCCTACCTGAAGGCGTATGCAAACGGCACAGTAGTCCCCATGGATGAAGGACGAGCGCAGTCAAGGCTCACGGACTCCAGCATGAATACCGAGATTACCGCCGCGTGTTCAGGGTGCTGCCTGGGCTGGGTGCGCATTAAGGTTGAAACGGGTACTGAAAAGTAGAGGGACCAACGCGTGCGGTACACTTGGTGATCTCTGATGACGGCTTCATCACAGTTCAGGTCATGGGCATTCACGCTGGGGTTGCTCGCTGCGGCCGTAGGCGCATTGGTGGGCATCCGTTGGTTTGTGAACCCCGTCGAGGCACCTCCAGTACCGTCGGAAAAGAGCACGGCAGGTACCCCACCTACGACAGCAGGTCCGGTTGGCCCGGCGACAGTTCGTGCCCTCCCCGAAGGACATGAAGATGTCCCCGTCGAGACTTCCGCCGATGATGCGTCGCCCGAAGGATGGAAGGTCAGTGTACGGCTGATGCCGAGTACCGACGACGCGGAGTTGTCGTTTCGAATTTACCTTGTCAGGCATTCGCCAGCCCGGACCGGCCAGCGTCAAGTTGTACGCAAGGGCCTGGCTGCGGCGGACAAGCCGGCGTTGTTTGCAAATGTAGACCCGGGACGATACGACGTTCAGGTGAGGTCGAGTGGGTGGGTCGCGCAGGACGAGGTTGATATTGAGTATGCCGGCGGACCCGGAGCAACTGAAGTTGCCGTGTACAGGCTCGCGGCACTGGCGTGCAGGCTGTACGACGAGCAGCAACGCCCCGTCGAAGGTGCAACCGTTGCGGTGTATCCGCCGTCCAATCTCCTGCCGTACTTTGCTGAAACGATAAGCGACGAGTATCGCGTCGAGAGGCACCACTCCTTTCCTTTGCTGCGGAAATCAGATCAGGCTGGCTCGGTCCAGTTCACGGACCTGCCGCCGGGCGACGGTTACTGGATTCGCGCCGAAAGCCAGATTCACGCATCGGTTCGGGTCAACGACGTTAAGCTTGCGCCGGGGGAAACTCAGCCTGTGGACGTGCAACTCCTCACGGGCGCTTTTGTGACAGGCCGGCTCGTCAATTACGATGGAAGCCCCTCCAGCAATGGCACAGCGCGCGCGCTCAGACCATACAACCCATCAAGGGACAAGGAGATTCAGGTTGAGCGCGGGGGCGCCACAACGTCTGAAGGATGGCTTCAAGAGAGGATGGACCAAACGAATGAAAATGGCGAGTTTCGGATAGGACCCCTGACGCCGGGTACGATACGTGTGCAGCTACACTCAGCGGAAGATGGCGTGCACGCGCAGGTCCAACGGGATGTTCAGGTTCGCCCGGGCGAAGTGTACGACTTGGGCACAATAGGTCCCAGGTATCCACCAGTCGAATTTGTGTTCGTGTGCGATGGATTCAATCACCCCGGCGACTTGCAGATGATGATCAATCCAATGCCGCAGGGCGACGCTGCGCAGGAATCACCTGAGTCGGGATTGATTCAAATTGACGTGGCCCAACGCGACCGGGTGAATGTTCAGAACCTTATGCCCGGCAGGGTTGCAGTGATCGTCACTTCGCGCAGCCGTGCCATTGAGTTGTTCTCAACTACATTCGACATTACGAACAGGCCGCAGCGACTCGAACTCTGGCTCCGGTCCGCGCAACCCGAAGCATACACCGCGACGATTCGCGTGTCTGTCACTCCTGTGCCGGACTTTGAAAGCTTCTTTGGCGCGGCGCTGATTCTTCCCGGCGAGTATCCGGCGAACCTGCGGTACAACTTCGGGGTCATCCCCGCCGATGCTGGCAACGGCGCGTTGGCAGCGGACCTGGCGTTCAGGAAGCGAACGCCAGGGAACTACACGCTTTGGATCACGGATGGCAACCGATGCATTGTCAAGTCAGTGTCGGTCACCGGGAGCGAGAATGAGGTTTTGGTAATGGCTCACATGGCAGACGCGGCAGGCGCGTGCGAGTTCAGGGTGAGATCGATCGACGGATTGCCGGTTGCGGACGCCCAAATTGAGTGGTTCTGGAACGACGAGCATCTGCAAGCCAGTGAGAAGTTTGGTTCCCCGTACTTGATTTCGAAGACCAACTCTGAAGGCATAGCTCTTGTCAAAGGCTATCCGGCGAATCATGGCAGTCTGGTGTTTCGCGTTCATGCGCAGGGTTACCGATCAGAAACGGTGCGCGCGCGCTTCGGGTCGACGGTGGATAGCCCGGCGGTTGAACACATCCGGCTGACAAGAGGATAGGGAAAGCAAGCCCGGGCACGGGACCTCACACGACGCCCCCAAGGCAGAAACGCGCCGTCATCACCGCCAATGCCCGCCAGTTTGCGCTCCATGTGTCGTTGCCTGCCGGAACTCCGACCGTGCACTAGTGGGCCTTCAGGTTCGTTCCGGCGGGTAGTGGCATTCGCGTCTCGCGCATGCCACTCGTCAGGTCAACTCTGAATGCCCACTAGATCGGCGCGCATCTACGGCTTACTTGGACCTTGCCTTCGCTGATCGCCCCGGATTGGCATCCCGGGGCTTTGCTTTTCAGTATCCTGTCACTTGCTGCTCGCCGCCTGCCCGGCAACGCAACGGTACGGGGCCTGAACTGTACCCGTGCGTCATTTCCACATGAAGTGGCGAGGAACCATTGCCTTGCATTATCCATGCGAGTTAAGGATGTTGCCTGCGAGGAGAGGCCATGAACGAGGAATTCCACTACAAGGGCGGCGAGCTGTTCTGCGAAAACGTGCCCGTCACACGCGTCGCTGAACGCATCGGCACGCCCGTCTACATCTACAGCCAGAACCACTTCATCAAGCAGGCCAACGCCATCCGCGAAGCCTTCAAAGAGGTCGAGCCGCTGGTCTGCTACAGCGTAAAGGCCAACAGCAACCTCGGCCTGCTGCGCGCGATGGCCCTGGCCGGCGCCGGTTTTGACGCCGTCAGCAAGGGTGAAGTGTACCGTGCCCTGCGCGC
Organism: Planctomycetota bacterium; assembly: GCA_020849795.1. Lineage (GTDB taxonomy): Bacteria > Planctomycetota > UBA8742 > UBA2392 > UBA2392 > JADJRK01. The sequence continues at coordinate 21,233 of JADZFR010000027.1, forward strand.
CGGCGCTGAGCCCGCCAAGATCGTATTCGCAGGCGTCGGCAAGCAAGCCGACGAAGTCGACTACGCACTGTCGCAGGGCATCTTGATGTTCAACGTCGAGAGCGAGTCGGAACTCGACATGATCAGCAAGGTCGCCGGCAAACGCAAAGTCGAGGCGCCGATTGCGCTGCGCCTGAACCCCGACGTCGACCCCAAGACCCACAAGTACATCGCCACCGGCAAGCGCGAGAACAAGTTCGGCATCGACCTTGAGCGCGCCGAAAAGTGCCTCGCGCGCATCAAAGAGCTCAAGAACCTGCGCCTGCGCGGCTTGCACATCCATATCGGCAGCCAGATCACACAGGCCGACCGCCATGCCGAGGCGATCGACAAGGTCACGCCGTTCATCGAAAAGGTGAAGAAGGGCGACTTCCCGCTTGAGTTCCTTAACGTTGGCGGCGGGTTCGGCATCAGCTACCAGCCAGGCGAAGGCCTGGCCATCGGCGAGTTTGCCAAAGTCATGGTGCCCAAGATCAAGGCGCTGGGCCTGAAGATGCTGAGCGAGCCGGGCCGGTTCATCAGCGGCAACGGCGGCATTCTTCTGAACCGGGTCATCTTCGACAAACCCAGTGGCGACAAGAACTTCCTGATTGTTGACGGCGCGATGAACGACCTGCTGCGGCCCAGCATCTACCAGGCGTATCACCTGTCGTGGCCGGTGAAGCAGTCGGGGCTGCCCGACGGCGCCGCGCTGGGCGAGAAATCGCCACTAAACGACGCAGCCGCCGGCAAAGATGCCGTGACCTACGACGTGGTCGGCCCGATCTGCGAAAGCGGCGATTACTTTGCGCTGGGTCGCAAGCTGCCGCGCATGAAAGAGGGCGACCTGCTGGCTGTCTTCAGTGCCGGGGCTTACGGGTTCAGTATGTCGAGCAACTACAACACTCGCGGCCGCCCCGCCGAGGTGATTGTGAACGGCAACGAATTCTGGGTCGCGCGCGACCGCGAAACGCTGGAGGACCAGGTCCGTGGCGAAAGGCTTACACCGCGCGAAACCTACAAGGCCTGACGATGACCTGCTGATCGCGCTGCGGGCCGGCGACAGCGGCCTCACGCGTCGCGGCCTGCTTGCGCTGCGCAGCCTGCGCATGCGGCAGCGCGAGATCATGGCGGGCTCGCGCGGCGCCTTGGTCAAGATTGAGCCTCGGCCCAATGCCCCGTTTCTTGACCTCGGCCAGGTCGGGCGCGACTCGCCGCTTGCCGCGGACTACCACAGCCTGCTGGTGCTGGAATTGTGCCGCGACTTCCCTGAGCACGCCAAGGCGCTGCAGGCGCTGCTTGACGCGCGCCGCGCCGGCCTTGACCTGTCAATATTGGCCGCGGCACTGTGGCAGGAGTTCGGCCAGGACGAATTCTTCAAAGCCGCTGAGACACACAACTGTGATCCGCACCTGCTGGCGGCAACGCTCTGGCTTTCACTCAAGCCGCTGTTTGAGTCCGTGGCCGCGGCGTTTGCGCGGCATTTTGACCTGCCGCAGGACGGCCCCGACTGCCCGGCGTGCGGAGGCCCGCCATGGGCGCGATGCGATAAGTTGCTGCGTTGCGCAGTGTGTGAAACCACTTGGCAGGCGGAATTGCCCGGGCCTTGGCGCGACGCCGAGGGCCCACAGCCGCGCGGCGCCAAAAGGCGCTATCATGCGCAGAACGCACAACGCATCGTTGAATTGGACGAGACGCTGTTCACACAAGCCTTCGACACCGGCCCCTTTATCGAGCTTTTGCAGATACTCGAGCGGCCATCTGTGGACAGAAGCCCTGTCGCCTAGGTTCAATAGCAGTTGCGCGACACCATGCTCAAGGCAAGAGAGATCGAACCGCTCAAGAGTTGGCCACGCCTGAAGGTGTGGCTGATCGGCATGTTGTCCGCCGTGCTGCTGACCCTGAGCCAGCCGCCGTTCAACGTGCCGCTGGTCGGCTTGATCGCGCTGCTGCCCCTGTTCGTTGCGCTGCCGCGCATGTCGGCCGGGGGTGCATGGCTGCTGGGCTTTGCGGTCGGCATTCCGTACTACTGGATCGACCAGTGGTGGCTGGGCCAGATGGTGACTGAGCCGGGCAATGAGTGGATCATTTTCAGCATGTTCGCGTTTGTGGCCACGGCGCAGGCGTGCTTTTACGGCTTTGCTGCGCAGCAGGTGCGCTGGTTGCTGACGCGCACAGCGGTGTGGCCGATGTGGCTGGTGCCGCTGGTGTGGCTTGGTTTTGAGTTCGCCCACGAGTTCAACACGCCGGCGCCGTACCCGTGGCTGCCGCTGGGCGTTTCGCTGGCGGACTTTACGGTGTTTGCCCAGACGGCAGACATCTGGGGCCAGTACGGCCTGACGCTGTCTTGCGTGTTCGTCGCGCTGGGTCTGTCGGCGCCGTTGATGCTGGACGGTGACAAGGCCAAGCTGCGCCTGCACCCTGAAAAGCTGCAGCGCATCGTGTTCCCGGTGGCGGCAGTGGTGCTGGTGCTCGCGGGAGTCGTCTACGGCACAATCCGGATTCGCCAGATGGATGCGCGTGAAACCGGCGACGGGCCGCTGATAGGGTGTGTGCAGGGCAACCTGGCGCAGGAAGTAAAAGTGAGCGCCGAGACTGACCGCCTGCCCAGGTCGTACCTCGAGCACCTCCATTGGACCGAGCAGGCCGTGGAACAGGACGCCGAGCTTGTGTGCTGGGCCGAGACCATGCTGTTCGGAGGCACCACGCGTGAGGGCATGATGCGCGGCGTGCCGGGCGTGGCCGAGCCGTATTTCAAGGACGGTGTGCCCTCAGAAGAATTGCTGAAAAGCGGCTGGTACACCGGCAACCTGCGCGCGCGCGTGAAGTACCAGTTGAAGACGCCGATGCTGGTAGGGGCAATCACCGAGATTCCGCCCGAAGAGCGCATCCATGCCTGGAAGAACTACGAAAAAGGACGGGCATACAACACGGCGCTGCAGATGGACGAACAGGGGCGCATCGTCAACAGCTACGACAAGCGCTACCTTGTGCCCGGCGGCGAGTACATACCCCTGGAAGACATTGAGATCGCGGGTTGGGCGCCCGTGCGCGAAATCGTTGAGGGATATTCGCAGGGCTTGCAGGGTTACACCAGCCGCGTTGAGCCCGGCCTGCGCACCACGACGTTTCGTTTGCCAAGCCAGCCCGAGCGCCTGAAGCAGCGCCCGTGGGCCTACACCGTAAGCATCTGCTACGAGTACGCCTGGCCCGGCTGCTACATTGAGCTGCACGAGAAGCCCGAGCGTTATCCGGACTTCCACATCAACATCAGCAACGAGGGTTGGTTCAAGGAAAGTGCCGAGCTTGACCAGGCCGTGGCCTTTTGCCGCATACGCTGCATTGAGTCGCGAGTGCCCATGGTGCGCGCGACGAACACCGGCATCACGTGCTCGATTGATGCAGCCGGCCGCGTGCGGCAAGTGCTCGTGGTCGACGGCAAGGATCGCGAAGTTGCGGGCCTGATGCTGGCGCGGCCCGACGTGCTAGAAGACCCGCAGGCGACGATGTTTGTGCTGCTGGTGAACCGCTCGTTGGCCTGGCTTTCCCTGGCCGTGATGCTGCTGGTGGCCGTAAAGATGCTGGTGGGCCGTGTGCAGGCGCGCGTGCGCCGCAAGCGCGTGCAGCAGGCACAGGCCGGCACCGGGACCCGGGCATGAAGACGCTGCTCGCAACCATGGTGGCCTTGTGCTGCGTGTGTGTGCACGCGCAGGACGAAGTGCCCTACGCCCGTATTGAAGCCGCGCTGCCCTACCTGTCGTCGTCGGTGCCTGAGCAACAGTTGAACGCGGAACAACTGGTTGAGCAGGGTGCATCCGCCCATTACGAAGCTCTTGAAAAGGCGCTGCCCGGAGTCAAGCGACCCGGCCGAGAGCGCCTGCTGCGCATCCTGGCCGATACCGACCACGCCCGGCGCATTCCGATGTGCACGGGCATGCTGTGCGACCGCGACGCGCAGCGGACCGAGCGCATGATTGCCTGGCGCGCGCTGCAGAACGTGCGGGCTGAGGACTTGCTCAAAGAAATTGAACAGCGGCTGGCAGCGACCCCGCTGGACCCCTACGCGACCATGCAGTTGTGCGCATTGCTGGGCACGCTGGCATCGGCCCGCGCGCAGGGTATCGCTGAGAAGCTGCTGGAAGGCGCCGAGGCTGCCTCGCTGGCCGCATTTGCCGCTGAAGATGCCGCGTTGCGCAGCATTTTTGCCTCCAGCTTCGCTCAGCCGGCCTGGAGCCGTTACCAGACACGCCGCGCAGACGCCCCCAAGGCCACGCTGAAGGAGTTGCAGGACGCGCTTGATGACCTCGCGCTTCCAAGGGCGGCTGACCGCGCGGCGGCTGATGCCAGGCTGGGCGAGCTGATCGGCCGTGACGAACGCGTGCTGCTGGCGCTGGCCCGCAGCCCCTGGGTCGAGCGCGCTGCCTTTGCGCTGCGCCGTTTGAAAGGCGACCCACCGAAAGAACTGGCACTGGCCGCACAGGCGGTAATGCTTGACCTTGCGACCACCGGCGAGCAAACGGTGGCGTTGCTTGCGATCGACGTTGGCATTGCCGGCAGGCCGCCCACGGCCGACGAACTGGCGGCGTTGCGCCCGGTGACCGGCGGCGATGCGATTGCGCGGCTGCAGGCGATTCTTGAGGCGATGACCGAGGGCGGCGACCTGGCCGGGTTGCGCGAACGTAATCTTCGACTATCGGCGCGGCTGCGGCCACTGCTGTTGCGGCGCGGGCCGATGGATGCCGAGGCGCGCAAGCTTTCTGCTGAGCTGCAGGATGTGCGCCGCCGCCTGTCCGCGCTCGAAAAGACGTGGGAGCAGGGCTGGCGCCGCGAGTTCCAGACCGACATCCTCTCGTCGCGCGGAAACTGATATGGCCAAACCTGTGCGCTATGGCCAACCCGAAGGCGACGCCGAGCTGCGTGCCTACGCAGCAATCGTCGCCCAGACCTTTGCCGGCGATACCCCGAGTTTTGAAGAATGGGTGCGCGCATTCGGCCTCGAAAACCTGCGCATACTGCGCGGCGCAGGCGTCCTTGCCGGCTTGACGATCTATCGCATGGGCCAGTTTTTCGGTGGCCGCAGTGTGCCGACGTGGGGCATTGCGGGCGTGGCGGTGCCGCCCGAGTTGCGCGGCGGCGGCTTGGGCCGAGAGCTGATGGCGGCGAATCTTGCGGAGCAGTTTGAGCACGGGCCTGCGCTTTCTACGCTGTATCCTGCGGTGCCGGAACTGTATCGCAGCCTGGGCTGGGAGTTTGCGGGCGTGCGCAGTTCATTGCGCATGCGCCTTGCCGACCTGCCGCGCGACAGCGGCGCGATAGAGATTCGCCCGGCGACGATTGCAGACGACGCATTGATTCGCGACATCTACACCCGCCGGCATCGGCACGAGAACGGGTGCCTCGACCGCAGTGAAAGAATCTGGGAGCGCGTACGCCGCGCCCCGAAAGACACGCCGGTCGGCGGCTATCTGGCGTTGCGCGATCACACTCCCGTCGGCTACCTGCTGTACCTGCAGAAGCGGGACGTACCGGGGCGGTTCGCGTTTGACATCGCAGTTCGCGACTTGGTGGCCGTAGATGCCGATGCGGCGCGCGCGATGCTTGCGTTTCTTGCGCGCCATCGCAGCGTTGCGCGCGAGATCACGTTGGTCGCGTCGCCCCATGACCCGCTGTTGCGCGAGCTGATGCGCACGCAGGAAGTGCCCGCCGAGTCGCAGATGGCGTGGATGCTGCGCATCGTGCGCGTCAAAGAGGCGCTTGAGGCGCGCGGCTACAACCCCCACGTCGCGGCAAAGCTGCGCATGACACTGCAAGACGACACACTGCCGGGCAACGCAGGGCACTGGTCACTCGAACTGGCAGACGGGCAGATGCGCGCCACGCAAGGCGGCAAGGGTGGACCCGCGCTGGATGTACGGGGCCTGGCAGCGCTTTACGCGGGCCATCATTCACCCGCAGAGTTGCGCGCCGCGGGACTTCTGAGCGGCAAAGACGAGGGCGACGCCGCGCTTGCAGCCATGTTCGCCGGGCCGGCGCCGTGGATGCCCGACTTCTTCTGAGCCAGCGACCATCGTCGCGGGGCATCACCCTTCGCGCCCGGCGTTTTGCAGCACACGGCGGTATACGTCGGCGTATGCGGCTGCCGTTGCGATCGCGGAAAAGCGCGACGCGTTGACCAGCCCCTTCGCGATCAGCTCTTCGCGCAGGCCCGCGTCGTTCAGCAAGCGGGCAACCGCCTCGCGAATTGCGGCCGTATCTTCGGGCTGCACCAGCAGCGCGGCCCCGCCGGCGACTTCATCCATGGGTGCGCGGCTGGAAGTGACCACCGGGGTGCCGCAGGCCTGCGCCTCAATGATCGGCATGCCGAAGCCCTCATAAGTGGAGGCAAACACCAACAGCCACGCCCTGCGGTAAAGCGCTGCCATGCTTGACACGTCAAGATCATGCAGGACCTCGTGGTCGAGGTGCTTCAGCAGACGAGCTTGTTCTGCATCGGGTCGGCCAATCACCACGACAAGCGCATTGAGCCCTTGCAGCGCGGGCAGCACTCGCAAGAGATTCTTGTTTGCGGCTGTTCCGACCAGCAGCACCAGGGGTTTCGACGAGCGCTGTTCAGCACCGGGCGTGAACGCTTGGCCTGCGCAGTTGGGAATCACAGCAATGCGATCGGGCGCGATCCCGGCCACGGCTGCCAGTTCATCGCGCGAGAATTCTGAGATGGTCGTGACTTCTGCTGCCCGACGCACCGGCCATGCAAACCACAGCTTGCGCAACAGCCAGCGCCGCAGCCCGGACTTGCCGCGCAGCACGCCGCAGTCGTGCACGGTCAGCACTGTGCGCCCGCCTTGCAACGCCAGGGCGAGGTAGTGGACATCGCCGACGATGTGAAACACATCGGCACGCAGCGACCGCGCCCACAGCAACGAACGCAGCCGCGGGATCAGACCTTGGCTGGGGTGCGGGCACACTGCAACACGGGCACTCACACCGGCTGGCAAGGCGGCGCGCGTTTGTTCGAACAGCACTTCCATGCTGTGGTGGCCTGCGCCAGGCCGGCGCTGGATCTGAAGCACATCAGGCGCATGGGCTGGCACCGCGTGTGTCGCCAGGTAGCCGCGCTCAAAGGCGGCAATGCCCCAGCGCGCTTCGGCGTCTGCACGCCATCTCGCGGCGTCAATGGCGCGCGCCATCTGTGTTTGTGCGGCCTGCGCCAGCGCGCGCACGTCGCCAACCGGCACCGCGCGGCCGTACTCCAACCCCAACCATTCGCGAATGCCGCCGCAGTCGTAGGCTGCGACAGGGCAGCCTGAGGCGATTGCCTCGGGGCCGACCATGCCCCAGGCTTCATACCAGCGACTTGGCACCAGCAGACATGAGGCCCCGGCGTACGCCCGGGCGAGAGCAGCGTCATCGCTGTGGCCGTGAAACACCGTGTGTACCCCATGCTGGTGGGCCAAGATCTCCAGCGAGGGCCGGTCTTGCCCATCACCGTGAATGTGCAACTCGCTGCCGGGGATCAGCGCCGCCGCCAGCACGGCGTCGCGCGCGCCCTTTGGGCGGCTCAGGCGACCGACAAACAGCAAGCGGTTGGGAACACGTGCACTACTGGCGGAGTGAAGAAGCAATGGCGGGTGCAGTACCGTCGATCGCACGGCTGCGCCAGTAGTGGCCAAGAACAGGTCGCGCATGGATGCACTGTTGAACACGACACGGTCGGCAATGGCTGCCAGGGCGCGCGTGACCGGCCCGCGCGTAAACGCCCGCAGCCGCTGCTGCACTGGGAACGCTGTGCCATCGGGTTTCGACATGCAGCCTTCCATGGCATGCACGCCGATGCACATCACGCCAGGCGTGCGGTCGCAAAGTTTGCCGCTGCGCGGCAAAAATCGGCCCAGTGCCGGGCAGGTCAACTCGGGTGTATGCAGGAAAAGAAGCTGGCGCACGCGACCCTTCAGCGCGCGCATCAGGTCAAGCGGGGCCAGCCGATGCAACTCGACCCAGTCGGCGGATTCGGCGATGCGGTCGGCAAGCCTGGCAACGCCATTCGCGCGCTGAAACCATGACACCGGTGACATGGCTTCGCTCAACACCTCCCCGCAAGCCTCCACGGGAAAGCCTTCGAACTCGGTGACACTGCCCGGCGCGTCCTGCGTGAAGTAGCGAACGGCCAGCCCGAGTCCGCGCTGCACGCGTGCAAGCCGCCGCAGGTACACCTCGGTGCCGCCGCGCGTCAGCAGCGACGGCGTCACGATCACCACGCGCGTGCCCGGCAACTCAACCATCGCCCCTCGCAAGCACCTGCCGCCATGCGGCGCGAAATGCTGTGTCGCTGCAATGCTCGCGAACATGCGCGTGCGCGGCTTTGCCCATCGCCGCCAGCGCGCCCCGATGTTTCGACAGACGCTCAATCGCGTCGGCGGCTTGCTTCACAAGTTCAGTTTCAGGTTCCGGGTCGAGCAGGATGCCGTTCAAGCCCGGCTTGACCTGTTCCGGGATGGCGCCGACGCCGGGCACCAAAGGTACACAGCCTTGCGCCATCGCCTCCAGCATCGCCATCGGCAGGCCTTCGCGCGAAGACGTCAGCAGCAGGAAGTGCGCTTGCGCGTAGTGTTGCTGCAGGGCCGCCGCTTCGGTGACCAGGCCGACTAGCCGGCAGTTCGCGCCGGGAGCTTCGGCGAGCGTGATGTCGCCAACCAGTGTGAACACGGCGTCAATGCCCCGGCGCGCAACCTCGGCTGCCACCAGTGTCACCAGGTGCACGCGCTTCTCAGGCGTAGAGCGCCCCACATACAGAACGCGCAGCGGACCTTCCCGCGCCTTTGCGGTCGGCAGGTCCGGCACTGGTACGCCGTTGGGAATCACCACGATGCGCTCGGACAAGCCCGGCGCGCAACCGAAGGCGGCATAGAGGGATGCAAACTCGTCCTTGATCCGCTGCGACAACACCACGCGCGCGTCAAGCCGATCCACATATGGCAGGCTGAAGTGCTCGAACTCGACGCCGAAGTTGTGGATCAAGTCCACGCAGCGCACGTCCCGGCGCAGGCGCGGCAACATCCGGTAGAAGAAGTGGCTGAATGCACCCAGCACCACGGCGCTTCGCGCGCGGTTGATCTCCGCCGCCATGCGGGCCTCGTTGAAATATTCGCGCACACGCGATCGCACGCGCCCATGAATTTGCAGCGTCTTGCCGTGTGCCTCGTACAGAGGCAACAGGCTGGCATCGCGTGTCACTTCGGTGAATACCACGACAGGTTTGCGGTCGGCCACGGCTTCGACAATCTGGGCATGCACGCGTTCCGCGCCGCCCATGCCGGGCGTGGCAAAAAAGCAGAACACGCTGCGCTCGCGCCAGCGCGACGAAAGTGCGCCCGTCAACCAGCCCGGCGGCGCAAGCAATGCCCGGCCCAGCCACGCCAGTGGGTTCACAGGCCCATCTCCCGCCGGATGACCTCGGCTGAAGTGTTCCAATCAAAGGGCTGCATGGCGCGGGCGAGTGCGGCACGGTCGAAGTCGGCAAACGTCGCCGGATCCGACAGTGCGCTCGCCCAGGCCTGCACAGTGCCGTCCCCGGCAAACCTGACGTTGGGAAAGGCCAGGCGCTGCAATTCGCGCAGGGGGCTGCACAACATCGGCTTGGCGCAGTAACTGAACTCGATCACGTTGAGCGGCGTGGCATCGTGCGTCAGGGGACGAAGATCGTAGGGATGCACGCCGGCGTCGCACGCACGAAAGTACGCCGGCACTTCGTCGGGGGGCACGGGACCGATGCTCCAGACACCCTGCTCATGGCCGATCCCGCGGCCGGAATTGAGTTTCTCTGATCCGGGGCCGACGAGGAGCAACGCCAACTCGGGGCGCGCTTGCCGCGCTGTGGCAAATGCGGCAAGCAGCGTTCGGGTGCCCACAAATTCCATGTTGTGGTTTCCGACAAAGCCGATCACGAATCGGCCTGACAGGCCCAGGCGCTCACGAACCTTGTCACCGTCATGGTCGGTGACTCGCGCGAAGCGAGCCGTCGGCGCGGCATTCGGTGCCCAGACTGCCTGCCGACCTGTAAGCAGTTCCGCGTGTTCGCACAGGCTGTGGCTGCTGCCGCTGAGCGTGTCGGCGTTGCGCATGGCCTGGCGCAGAAACGCGCGGCGGGAGCGGCCCACGAAGCTGTCAGGCCACTCGTCGTGAAAGTTGTCGACGACGTCGAAGTGAACGTGATAGTCGCGCCTGGCGCGTGGCGGCGGCAAGAAAAAGAACGGGCTGCTGAGAAAGACATGCGTGCAGCGAAAGCGCTGCAAAGCACCTTCAAGTTTGCGCTGGTTGAAGCCAGCGGCAAGCCGGTTCCAAAAAGGCCCGTTTGCCCCGGCAATGCGCATGCGAAAGCGTGTAAGCGAACCCTCCTCAATTACGCGTGTCGCGCAGTTCCAGAGCTTCGCGCGCATGCGCAGCTTGCCCATGAATCCCTGCGTGGTGCGTGGCAGGGCGTCGCTGCGGTCGAGCGCGAACACGTCAGAGTGCTCGGCAAAGCACTTGGCCAACTCCACTTCGCGCACACGCACGTCTAGCGAAAACATCATACGCCCAATCCAGAGCACCCGCGCCCGTGTGCTCGCGGGACTGACTGCCATTTCGGTGTTAGCCGGTAGATTCAATGTGGCCTCATCACGGACTTTGTAACCCGCGAATCCGCCGACTCAACCGAAGCAGCGGCCCCGGCGTAAGCGCGCGAAATGCGGCCCATGAACCCGCACCGGGTCGGCTGCGGAACAGCCGCAGCGCAGCCCCGAGGCTCTTGAATGGCATGCCCTGTGCTTTGTAAGCGCCGGCAAGCCGCGCCAGCTGTGCTGCGTAGGCGTCGGCATCGCGCGGAGGGCCGTAGTGCGCAGCCTGCACACGCATCGTCATTTCCTGCACTTGCGCGAACTTTGAGCGGGTCAACGTGCCTGCATGTTCGGTGACCGTGTACAGAGTCCGGGCCAGGTGCTTCAGCTTTGCGTTGCGCGCCATTCGGACCCACAATTCATAGTCCTCGGCGAGGTGAAACTCAGGGTTCACGGACCCCGCGGCGAGCCATGCCGATCGCCGGAACAAGAAACACAAACCCACCACGTTGCGCTGCGCGAGTTCGTGGACAGGGCCGGTGTTCACATGCACACGCTTGCCGCTGGCGTCTTCCGCCACATAGTCAGCAAACACGAGCCCGGCTTCCGGATCGAGGGCGAGTTCTCGCGCCAGCGCCTCAATTGCGCCGTCGGCAAAGTAGTCGTCGTCGCCCTTCCACATCAGCAATTCGCCCGTCGTCGCGGCCATGCCGCGGTTGATTGCGCGCGAAAGACCCTGGTTCTCTTGCGTGATGAGCTTGACCCGGGCATCCGCTGCATGTCTGGTCAAGATCGTGGACGTGTCGTCCGTGCTGCCGTCATCCACCACCACCAGTTCCAGCACCGGGTAAGCCTGATCCAGCACGTTGCTCACGGCCTTGTCTATGAACTGCCGGCGGTTGTACGTTGGCATCACCACACTGACTTTCGGCTTTGCGGGTTGCAGCATCCATTCGTACAGGGCACTCTCCCTGCGGCTGATGGTTTCAGCACCGTACGGCTCGCTGCTGGTGCGGGCCGGGGCTGCCAGGCGGGCGCGTGTGCCTTCATCGCTGATCTCGCCAATTGCGCGCGCGATGTCGGCGACATCTTCGGGGTCGCAAAGCAACCCGTCCCAGCGATGGGTCACGATATCGCTCATGGGCGTGCGGTTGCTCGCAATGACGGAAGTGCCGCACGCCAAGGCCTCAACCAGAACTGTGCCGAAGCCTTCCCACAGACTGGGCAGGACCAGCGCGTCCGCCCAGCGCATCCACGTCGGCATCTCGTGGTTCGGGACCATGCCGATGTGCGTCACAAATGGGTACTTCGTCCAGTCGCGGTCGCTGCGGCCGATGTGCACAAGCCGCAAGTCAGGGTGCTTCCCGCGTGCGAGTTCGCAGGCAGCCAGAAGCCTGTCGAGATTCTTCTGCTCCACATCGCGCGCCACGCTCAGCAGCTTTGGCGAGCCTTGAGGCCCGGCGGCAACTTCGCCTTCCGGCGTAAAGCGGTCACGATTCACCCGGTTCAACACCGTGACTACGCGCGCGGGACCAGCTCCGGCCTCAATGGCCGCCCGCGCCACCTCGTCACTCACCGCCATCAAGAGGGGCGCCTGCTTCAGCACCGGTGAAGCCAGCCCGATCACGTTGTGCAGGCTGCACAGCACCGGCACATCCAGCTCGCGCGCAACTTCAAGCCCCAGCCACCCGCTCCAGCGCGCGCCGTAGGCCCGCACGCAGGTTGGCGCAAACTCGCGCATCGCCGCCAGCCACGCCGCGGGAACACCGGGCCAGCCGGCTTTGAGTTCTTCGCCCATCACGGGGTTGAAGTCCGCGGCTTGCACCGCGGCCAGCCACGCATGCAAGGCCGCGTCCGGCGCCAACTTGAGCACGCGGTGCGGCAAGCCGGGCCAGATGCTGTCGCGGCCCCAATCGATCAGCGCCACGCTTTCGAAGGTGTCGGCGGGGTTGTAGTAGCCGGCCTTGCTGGATGCGTCGGCGCCAGCGGCGTGAAGTTCGCCGGGCAACTCCTCGGTGATCACCAGCAGGCGTTCGTTCATGGCTGCCAATTCGCCTTGGCTGGGGCATGCCAGCGCTGGCGCAGGTCGATCAGTGCGCGCCCGTCGCTCCAGCCGGGCCGGGCAATCTCAATGCGCGCCATGCCGTCGCGGACATACAGCGGGTTCAGCCGCCCGCCCTCGAAAATGTAGGCCTTGGCCCGGTAGCTGCCCACCGGCAGATGCATGGCCTCTAGCTCGACGTCGACTGCGCCCGCGCCCTCCAGCGTCAGGCCTCGGAAGGCCTCGCCGCTGTACAGGTGCACCAGGTAGTCACCCTTGGTGGAAAGGTGAAACCGCGTGTCGTCATGAAACAGCGTCAGCGCAAAAATCGGGTCCGCAACCGGCTCGCGCGCCTCATAGTGAAAGCGCGCAGTCGCGGCTGCACCCGGCTCAATCGTCTCGATGGCTGCGCCGTCGGCGCCAAGCCACTCGACGCGGGTCACCTCAGCGCGCGGTTTGCCGTCGGCGCCGGCGATGAAGCCGATGTCGTTTGCACGAGTGTCGCGCGTCTGGCCGGTGTCGGCCAGATAGTTGTCGATTACCGGCTGGGGCTCGCCGAGCGCACTTACGTTGCCATCGCGCATGTACAGTACCCGGTCACATCCGCGCATGTTGTTCAGCTCGTGGCTGACCAGCACCACCGTGCCGCCCTGCTTGCGGCGCTGGGCCATCCAGTCGAAGCACTTGAGCTGAAATGCCGTGTCTCCGACTGCCAGCACTTCGTCGACCAGCAGCACGTCGGTCTCGGCGTGGGCAGCCACGGCAAACGCCAGGCGGGCGAACATGCCGCTGCTGTAGTTCTTGACAGGCATGTCCATGAACTCGGGCACGCCTGCAAACTCGACAATGCTGTCGTACTTGCGCGCGATTTCGGCATGTTTCATGCCCAGAATGGCGCCATTGATGAACACGTTTTCTCGGCCGCTCAGGTACGGGTGAAAACCGGCCCCCAGCTCAATCAAGCCGCCGACGCGTCCCTTCACGACCACCTGCCCCTGGTCCGGCCGCAGAATACGGAACAGCAGCTTCAGCACCGTGCTTTTGCCGGCGCCATTGGGGCCGATGATGCCCAGCGTCTGGCCGGCGGGCACATCCAGCGTCACGTTCCGCAGCGCCCAGAATTCGTGGCTGCGCAAGCCGTCGACGCGCTTGGCGGCAAGGCGCCCTGGCAGCGTGAACAGGAACTCGGCCAGTGTCTTCACGTGATAGCCGCGCCGGAAGCGCTTACTGACTGCCTGCAGGCTGATTGCGGGGTCAGGCATTACGCAAGCTCCCCGAACACCCGCTCCATGCGCCGGAACCAGCGCCACGCCACCACCAGCACCAGCACGCTGACCAGCGCCGCCACGCCAAACTCGGGCGCGAACGCGACTTTGCCGCCAACGATCAATCCGCGGTATGCATCGAGAATCGGTGTCATCGGGTTGCAGTACACCAGCCACACAAATCCGCCGCTGCGCGGGATCGGATACACCACCGAGCTGGCAAACATCCACAGAAGCACGCCGACTTGCAGGATGTACTGCACGTCGCGGTACAGCAGGTTCGCCGCGGAAAGCGCCAGCGCGCAACCAACGCCAAACGCCAGTTGCACCAACACCACGACCGGCACCAGCAACAACCCGATGCCGGGGGCCATGCCGTAGTACAGCATCAGGCCCGCCAGCACCACTGCGGCCACGCAGAAGTCCACCAGCGCCGACAGCACGGCGGACAGCGGCAGCACCTCGCGCGCGAAGTACACCTTGGTGACCAGCGCCCGGTTGTCGACCAGGCTGCGCGCTCCCTGGTTGATGATGTTGGCGTGCAACTGCCATGGCAGCAGGCCAAGATACGCGAACACCGGGTACGGGATGCCATGCGTCTCGACCCGCGCGACCTTGCTGAACACAAACGTGAACACCAGCATCAACGACAGCGGCAACGCCACCGCCCAACCGATGCCCAGCAGCGTGTGCTTGTAGCGCACGCGCACCTCACGCATGCCCAGCGCGACGATCAATTCGCGGAAGCCGGCAATTTCGCGGATGTCAGTGACCACACTCATGGGCGCGCCATTATACCCCGCGCTGCGTGAAGCGCCCCCACGCCACTTGCGAGTAACCAGAGCTTTCGTCGCGCCCCTCTGCGGGCCCGAAGTGCCGTGCCAGGTGCCGGGTCAACTTGGCACGCGAGAATGCGCGGACATGATGCGGGTCTTCCAGCCACCCGATCGGCACCGACACGACATAACCGGCGCCCTGCGCCAGGTGCGGGCGAATCGCGGCCAGCAGGGCCGCTTCTTCGTCGGGATACAGGTGCTCAAGCAGCTCGCACGCCACCACGGTGTCAAAGCGCTCGCCGGCTTCAAAGTGCAGTTCATGCATGCCCATACAGCGGGCATCAACCTTGGGCAGGGCACGCTGGCGCAACTCGGCCAGCGCCTGCTCAAACCCGTCCACGGCGACAACTTCGCTGACTTCATCGCGGGCGGCAATCCAGCGCGTCATGTTGCCCATGCCGCAACCCAGCTCAAGCACGCGGCCGCGGACATGCGCGACCGATGCACTCAGGCGTGCAAAGTAGTCGGGATGGCCGCTTGCGGTTTCTTCCCACGACAGCGTCATCCACTTGCGGTGGCGCAACGCGGATTCCGGCTGCAACTCCCACTGGTTGCGGTCGATTTTCTGGCGCAGCAGGCAGTAACGCAGGTGCAGCGACATGGGTCGCCACGTGGGACGCAATCGGTGTCGGAGGGCGCTGAACATGGCGGGATTGTGCACCAGAGACGGCGCAGGCTCAATCACCCCAGAACCAGGTGTCGGCAACGGTGCCGTTCTGCTGGGTTGCCGAGATCTCGCCGTCGAAGTACCCGCCGGCGATCACCATGCGGTCGACGTCCCAGCACGCGGAGTGGGCCCAGCGCGCCTGCGGGTGCGCGACCGTGCCCGTCTGCCCGGTCCATGTGTCCGTCACCAGGTTGAGCGCGAACAGCCGCGCTTCAGCGCCGGTGCTGTAGCCACCAAAGATCAGCAGGCGCTGGCTGGCAGGGTCGACCACCGCGCTGTGATAGTACAAGGCACCGGGCGCGGTGCCTGCGCCGGCCAGCGGAGCCCAAGTACCGCTGCCGGCAAGGTCGAGCGTGAATGCGTCGCTGAGCGGGTTGACGCCGCCAGTGTTGCCGCCGTGCAGGATGACGCGGTTGCGCGGTGCGTCGAAGGCCCACGCGCCGGAGAAACGCTCGGACGGTGCGGTGCCGCCGGGTGTCATCTGCGTCCAGTCCAGCGTCAGCAAGTCCAGCACAAACACATCATTCGTGCGGGTGGCTGCCGGGGTCTGGCCGCCGAACACGATCATGCGGTCTGCGCTGTCCACCACCGCGCGGTGGTTGGTGCGCGCGCCCGGGTACTGTGTAAAGGTGGGGTTGAGCTGCACCCAGTGCTCGTTGCCCGGGTCCAGCACCAGCGCCCACAGCTCATCGACAATGCTGGAGGCCGAATAGTCCAGGCGCCCGCCATACATCACCATGCGCGGAATCGCGGGGCTGTCGTCGTAGACCATGGTTGCGGCACGGCGCGCGCTCGGCCCGGGGCCGGTTGCTGATAGCGGCGCCCACTGCGCGACAGGCGATGAAAGGTCAAGTTGCCACAAGTCCGCGTTGTGCACGCCGCCGCCCAGGCCGCCAAACGCAATCATGCGGCGCGCCACGGGGTCATACGCGCTGGCGGAAGTCACGATCGACGTCGGCGTCGAAGTGCCGACCTTTGTCCATCCTGCAAGGCTGTTCGAGGTGTCGATCTGCCAGAAGTCTGACGCACCGCGGGCATCCAGGAACCCGGTCCCTGCGTAGAAGTCTGCGCCATTTGAGCAGGCCGTGTGCAGCGAACGCGCCAGCGGCGCCGAACCCAGGAAAGAAAGCTGCGTCCAGGTCGTGAACGCACCGCCAACGTTCGCCTCCCACAGTTCCGCGTTGGGCGTGCCGGTATCGCCGCCGTGCAGCCAGATTTGCGTGCCTGCGCCGTTCGACGAACAGGCAAACGAGTGGCGGCCACTCGGGATCGGCGCGAACAGGGCCGACCGGTTTGTCCAGGTTTCCGTGCCGGGGTTCAGGCTGAGCACCCATACATCGTTCAGGGTTGTCGTGCTGCTGCGGCCCGCAACGATCACCATGCGGTCATTGGTCGAGTCATAGGCCGCGCCGTGAGCATACCGGGCGACGGGCGCGGGACCCGCGAGCGGCGTGACCAAAGACCACGACATCGCACCCAGATCGTATGCCCAGACATCGCCCACGATGCCGGGCGTGCGGCCCCCGTACACAAGTACCCGGTTGCGTATGGAGTCGTAGATCATGCTGTGCTGGTCGCGGGCGGCTGGGCCGACGCCGGGCCATTGCGTCCAGGCACCCGTGGCCAGGTTCAGCGACCAGAGTTCGGACGTGCGGCCGCCGCTGGCGATGTTGCCGCCATGGATAAACATGCGGTTGCCGGCAAGGTCGGTCGCCCGCGCCGAATACACAGCCGCGGCCGGCGCTGCACCCCCGCCGATCACGCGTGCCCACTCACCGTTCGGGGCGCTGCGGTCCAGCGCCCAGATGCCGCCGTAGTACGCGACGTGATCCTTGCCGCCCCACAGCACCACGCGGTCATTGCTGGTGTCGAATCCCGCCACCGCACCCCAGCGGCCCTCGGGGCCTGCTGAGTCTGCGGTTGTTCCGACAGAGTCCTGCCATGCCGGCGCGCCGGAAACGTCCAGCACTGAAATGCGCGGAGTGTTGAGTGCGCTGGGGTTGATACCGCCATAGAACAGCACCTCGTCGCGGGCTGGGTCCCACGCGCCGCCGCCGACCACGCGACCCACGCCGGCGTCCGGGTCGGTGGCCAGTGCTGCCCAGACAGGCGCCCCCGCCAGCGAAAGCTGCCAGGTGTCGCGCAATGTCGATGAGCCGCGATAGCCGCTTTGCAGAATCAATCCGCGGTTGGTGCCGTCCCACGAGTAGGTCATGTAGTAGCGGCCAAGCGGCAACGTACCGCCGGGCGCCAGCGTTGACCATGTACCCGCGCCCGCGAAGCTGAACTCATGCACGTCGATCAGGTCGCTCGTGCCGGAGCGCCCGCCCACAATCACCATGCGGTCGCCGGTAAAGTCGGCAACCGCCGCGTGGCCGAAACGCGCCGTGGGCGCCGTGCCGCCCGGTGTGAGCTGCGACCAGAACCCGTAAGTCGGGCTGATCGGGTCAAGGTCGATGGCCCAGGTGTCGTTGTACTGCACCGCACCCACGCCGCCGAACAGAATGGCGCGGTTGCGGGCGGCGTCGTGCACAAACGCAGCGCTGCGCCGCGCCGCGGGCGTGAACGGCGATGCCAGCGAAAGCTGTGTCCAGGCCTCGGCACCGCGCACCAGGCTGAGAGACCACGTGTCATCCAGCGTGGCCGATGTGCCGGCACCGCCAAAGATCACCATGCGCTGGTTGGTGGCGTCGTAGATCGCGTTGGAGTACTGGCGCTCGGGCGGCAGTGCGCCGGCCGGTGACAAGATGCGCCACCCGGCAGTCTGGCCGCCACTGCGCTCATACACCCACACGCTGTTCAGTTTGGCGCCATCGCGACGGCCGCCGAAGACCACGATGCGGTCGTTCAGCTCGTCAAAAATCATCGTGTGCGAATACACGCCCGTCGCCTGCCCGCCCGGCGTCACATGCTGCGCCCAGCCGCCGTCGCGCGTCAGTGCAAACGCGGCGCTGGCCCCCGGCGCGCCCGAGGGCATGGGCGTCAGCGTCAGTACGTAGTTTGCCGCGGTGGTGTGACGTTCGGTGGCATAGGCGTCCCACTCAAAGCTGAAGGGCGCGTTGACCGGCACACCCTGGATTACGTTGCCGACAATCGTGAGCCCGCCGGCAGACGACAGACGCGCCGGGCCGGGGTTGCTGCCGCCCGTGTACGTCACTGCCACATTCACCGGGCCTGCCAGACCTGTGGTGACCAGGCCGGTCACCGCCACAGGCCCGCCGTTGTCGGGCCCAACCGCCAGCACAGAGCAAGTCGTTGCAGACGTGCCGTTGCCGACCAGGTCAATGTGCGTCAGCGTTCCGGGCAGATTGAGGCTGTTGCTTTCGAAAGTGATGCGGCCGGACAACGGGCCTGTCGTTGAGGCGACAAGTTCGCCATCAAACTGGATGAACCCGCCGGCCGGAATGACAAAGGGCGTGGCCGGCAGGGGCGGCGTAAAGTTCCAGTCGGCGATGTTGGCGCCGGTCAGGCTGATCGACGTGATCGTAAGCGGCCCGCTGCCGATGTTGTCGACCTGATGCGGCAGCGGCGAGTTGGCACTGGGTAAGCCCAATGTCGAAGCACCGTAATCGTGGGGGCCGAGGTTGGTATCGATCTGGCCTTGCGTGCCTTCGCCCTCAAGGTTGATCACGGTCAGGGTCGGGGGCGGAAAGCCGCCGCTGTCACTGGTCACTTCAATGGCCATGTTGCGCACACCCAGTGCCGTCGGCGTGAAGTTGCCGCCCAGCACCAGCGTCTGCGTCGGCAGCAGCAGATGCGGGAAAACGACCGGCAGGCCCGTGATGTTCCAGTCGGCAGTATGGCCAGTCAGCGCAATGCCGCTGATGCTCAGCGGGCCGTCGCCATCGTTGCGGATGGTGTGGTTGATCGGGTTCAGCGGGCTGGGCGAGCCGACGTTGGCCGGGCCATAGTCAATCGGGCCGGTGCCGGTGATGACATTGACCAGGCCGCGTGTGCCCTGCCCGGCCAGCATGATCACGGTAACAACCGGCGGCGGAGTGCTGCCGCTGTCGCTGGTAATCTCAATGTCCATGGCGCGGGCGCCAAGGGCCGTCGGGGTAAACGTGCCGGTGATCGGCAGTGTCGCCAACGGCGCCAGCGTGACGGGGTACGCGACGGGCATGCCCGCAAAGCCCCAGTCCCCGGTGTGGCCGGTCAGGGCGATGCCGCTGATTGTCAGCGGGCCGGTGCCTGTGTTCTGAATGGTGTGCACCAGTGCAGGCGCGCTAGTGCCCGGGTTGGCGCCGCCATAGTTGACCGGGCCAGTGCCCGGCGCCTGAATGAAAATCTGCCCCGCGGTGCCGTTGCCGTCGCAGGTGATATTGGTGAAGGTCCCGGGAGTGCCGCCGGTGTCGCTGGTCAGGCGCAGCGTGGTGGTGCGGGCCCCCATGGCTGTCGGCGTGAAGCGTGCTGAAATCGTCGTGTTCAAGCCGGCCGCAACCACGATCGGGAACGTCGGGGCCGGGTTGAACGACCACATTGCGGAATCGCCCCCGATAAAGCCTGCGGCCGTGATGGTCAGCGGCCCGCTGCCGGTGTTGTTGATTGTGTGAATGATCGTCGCCGAAGGCACATTCAGGTTCGTGCTGCCGTAGTTCACCGGCGTCGCAGAAGTCAGCGTGCCAACGGTGCCGGTGCCCGTGACACTCACATCCGTGGGCGTATTCGGCACAGCGCCGCTATCACTGAGAAAGCGAATGATCGCGCTGCGTGGCCCGGCTGCACCTGGCCGCATCTCAAACTGAAAGTTCTGGCTGAGTCCGGCGCCGATCACCACCGGATACACCACGGCAGAAATGTCGGTCCAGTCGCCGGGGTTTGTGCCGGCCAACTGCACCTGCGTAATGGTCAACGGCCCGTTGCCGGTGTTGTTCACCGTGTGCGTCACAGGGCTGAGGCTGCTGAGAATCGTCGGGTTCGCGGTGCCGTAATCGACCGGCCCCAACGGCGTGCTGAGCACGCCAGCGGTACCCAGGCCGAACACCGCAACGTCGGTCGGCGTGTTCGGTACACCGCCGGTGTCGCTGATAAAGCGGATGATTGCGTCGCGTGCGCCTACCGCACCCGGCTGCATCTGGAACTGGAAATTCTGGGCAAGGCCCGCGCCGATCACGACGGGGAAGACCAGCCCGGAAACATCGGTCCAGTCGCCGGGGTGGCTGCCTGCAAACTGTACCTGCGTAATGGTCAACGGCGCGGCGCCTGTGTTGGTCACGGTGTGGGTCACCGGGCTGAGGCTGCTGATCAGCGTCGGGTTCGACTGTCCGTAGTCAATGGGCCCGGGAGGTGTAGTCAGGACACCGACGTTGGAAATGCCTGTGCCGGTCAGGGGGTGGTCAAAGGTCAAACCCGCCGCCAGGCCATTGCCGTAAGTGATGCGCAAAGCCGCGTTGCGTGGGCCCAGCGCACCGGGCGTGAAATTCAACGCCACGTTGTGCGTTGCGCCTGAGATGACTGACACCGGCGCGCCCGTCGGGCCTGCGAAACTCCAGTCGGCAGAGTTGGCGCCAATCAGCGAGATGGCCGTCACGCCCATGTCCACGCCGCCGATGTTGGAAATCATGTAGGGCTGTGAGTTCAATGCCGATGGCTGCCCGACCAGCGTGGCACCCCAGTTGTTAATGCCGGTCACGGTGGGTACTGCGGGGGGCACATACTCGATCTGCCATGAAAGCAGGGTGCCCGCATTGCCGCCCTGGGCCCCGCCGCCCTGGTCATCGGCGATGACGAGCGTCCACGTGCCCGAGGGTGAGACACCATAGCGGTTGTTCAGGTCTGCGCCCTGGTCTTCGGGGCGCCAGAAGCTGCTGGTGAACGGCGCCGCACCGCCCGTCACGTTGACCGAAGGCGTGAACACCGGGTCAATTGCGCGCGTGAAATTCGCGTAGACATACGGCGCGACGGCGCCGGTGCCGAAGTCGTCACCGTTGCCGCCGTTGTCGGTGGAAAGCTCGATCGCGCCGGCCGGTCCGGCGCCGAAGTAGGGGCCGGCCCAGGCAACGCCAGGCGGCAGCAGCCACATCTCGATGTCACCGGCGCGGGTGTGGTTGATGCGCACGCCCACGCGCAGCGCCGCAACAATCTCGGCAGTCGGCGGGATCACGATCGTGCTGGTGATGCCGACCGTGCTGTTGTTCGGGATCGGAATCCCGCCCGGCGGCGTGGTCGTGAATACGCGCACCGGGTTCAGCGGATGCGGGCCGGTGCGCACCGGAAACGTCGCAGTCGGGACCAGCGTGGCGACAACGTCGCCGACCGTGCGAATCTCCATGGCCAGCGCGGTGTCTGCCGGTGCCGCCATCACGTCGGCAACCAGAATCCAGTTCTCGATGGTGGCCGCAACCACGCGCATGAAACTGAACGACGCGGCGCCGCCCGCCATGCTGCCCGCGGCGATCAGCACATCGCCGCCGTCAAGCTCGCCGTCCGCATTCGCGTCGTAGTACAACGAAATGCCGGCCAGGTTGGCGGTCAGCGTGCGGTCCATCTCATCGCGGAACGTCAGGTCGGTGATGGTTACGGGACTCGCGCCGGCTTCTACCGCGTACTGGCCAAGCACAACGCCCGCGGTGCCGTACTGAAATGCCTCGCCCGGCTGGTTGGTGGTGCCCGGATAGATACGCAAGACGTTGCCCAGCACACCCTGTCCAAAGATATTCAGCGGCAGCACCGAGTTGGGCACGCCGCCGTCGTTGCTGACAATTTCCATGTCGGTCGCGCGCAAGCCGGACGCGGAAGGCGTGAACGTCACACCGAAGTTCACGCTGCTGCCGCCGGGGATGTTGGCCGGAAACGCGATGCCGCTGAGCGCAAAGTCGGCGGCTTCGCCGCCCACAAAATTGATCGCCGTAACGGTCAGCGGCAGCTCGCCGTCATTGCTCAGCGTGAACACCTGCGGCGAGCCCGGCGCCGGCACGCCGACGTTGCTGTTGCCCATGTCCGGGTTGCCCGCCAGCACGGCCCTGGGATGCGCGATGTATTCCAGGTACCAGGACACCAGGGTGCCCGCCGTGCCGCCCGCATCATCCACAGCGACCAGCGTCCAGTCGCCGCTTGGGTTGGTGCCGTACAACGTGTTCCAAGCCGCCTCGCCGATCGGGCGATAGACGGGCACAGCCGTGAACGGCGCGTTTTGCCCGCCCGCCGTAATCTGCACGGTGCCGGGCACCACCGGGTCAATGTTGGACGAGAACTGGGTGTACACGTATGGCCCGTTGGCGGCGCCAGTACCGTAGTCATTGCCATTGGCGCCTTCGTCCTGCGTCAGGGCAATCACACCGGCGGGCGGCGCACCGCCGATGATGTAGGGCCCTGCCCAGCTCACACCCGGCGGAATCAGGTACACATCCACGTCTTGCAGGGTTTGATGATTGATGCGAATGCCGACGCGCAGGCTGCCGATCGTGTCGAGCGTTGCAGGTACCGAGATCGTGTCCGTTACTCCCGGTCCATAGTTATCCTGGATGGTTCGGCCGCCAATCGGCGCGCTGGCCCACGAATGAGGGGGCCCGAACCGGCGATAACCAAACTGCAGCGGAAACGACCCGAACTCGGCGCCTGTCGAGTTCACACTGGCCGCGGCCGCGATCTGGTACGCCACGCCCGCCACAGCCGGCGTGGCAAGAGTATCGACCACAATCAGGTACGTGCGCGTCTGGCCGGCCGCAAACGCGACCGCGGGGCCCGCAGTCAGCGTGATGTTCGCGCTGGCCGCGACTGTGCCGTTGAACACGGCCCCGTCACCGACATCAAGCTGACCATTGCCATTCACGTCTTCGTGCAACGCCACGCGCGAAAAACTGCCGCTGTTCAACACACCGTTTTCGGCTTGCAGTGTCACACTGGTCAGGTTGATCGCGCTGCCGGCTTGAAACTCGACTTGGCCTGCTACCTGGTCAATCGTTCCGGTTCGCAGGGTCGCGCCGGACACGTTGGCGGCACCGCGCCCCACCAGCAGCACGCCCGCGGGTGGCGGCACGTACTCCAGTTGCCATGAAATCAACGTGCCTGTATCGATGCCCCAGCCGTCGGCGACAATCAGGGTCCAGTTGCCCGAAGGGTTGCTGCCGAACAGCAGGTTCCATTGAGCCAGCCCCTCAGGCGACCAGCGAGTCTGAGATGTGAACGGTGCTGCGCCGGCGGTAATCGCCTGCGTCGGGGGCGTGATCGGGTCGAGCGTGCTCTTGAAGTTCGTGTAGATGATGCCGCCGCCGGTCCCGGTGCCGTAGTTGTTGTTGGCACCGCCGTTCTTGGTCGACAGCTCGATCGCCCCAGCCGGGGGCGTTACGACTGCACCGTTGTTTACCGTGGCGTAGGGTCCAGCCCAGGTGACGCCGGGCGGCAGCAGCCAGACGCTCAAGTCCGCATCATAGGTGTGATCGATCCGGATGCCGGCGCGCAGCGAATAGATGCGGTCTGCCGTAGCCGGCACATTAATAGTTGAGGTCACGCCAAATGCGTTGTTGTCAGGGATGGCGACATTGGGATTAGCGGTAAACGTGACCTGGGCGCAGAGAGTACCTGCGAACAGACACGCCAACACAACAGCAAGCTGCTGCTTCATTCCCGTCACCAGTAACGTCGCCAACAGGCCCAGTTTCGAACGCTCGCAACCCGTGGCAATAGGCAGTAAGCGTAGCCCGTACTGGACTTTGCGTCAAGTTATTGCCCCAATTGCATAATTGCACATAACTGGCAGTCGGTGAATGTCTTGCGAATCCAGCTTCAGCAATCCAGCCAAACGTCGCCGCCACATTTGTGGAAAGTCAGAAGTTGGCGGAAACACTGTTGATAACAGAACTTACGACGCCCATTCCCTTGCCCTGTGTCGCCCGACCTTGTACTAATAGCTACCCAAGGGAGAGCCGTGGCAGACACACCCATTGATTCGGCTTGGTGCGTTGCCAGCCAGCGGGCGGCATTGGTCCATGAACTCACGGGCAGCCTGCGTATCCCTGACTACGTCGCGCGCGCACTGGTAAACCGCGGCGTCCGGGATGCCGAATCAGCCAGCCACTTCCTGCAGCCCAGCAGCTTGCACATTGAGGACCCGTTCGCGTTCCGGCACATGGAGCGCGCCGTGGACCGCATTCGCCAGGCACTCAGCCGCAACGAAAAAATCCTGGTTCAGGGAGACTACGACGTGGACGGCAGCGCCAGTGCCGCCCTGCTGGTCAATTTCTTTCGACTGTTGGGCCGCGAGGTGGAAGTCAGCATCCCGTCCCGAGCCGAAGACGGCTACGGCCTGAACGAGCGCATCATCCGTGACGCCGCCGCCGCCGGCGTCAAGCTGCTGATCACCTGCGACAACGGCACCACGGCCAACAAAGAGATAGCCCTGGCCGCTGAACTCGGCATCGACACCATCATCACCGACCATCACACCGTCGGCGAGACTTTGCCGCCAGCGCACAGCATTCTGAATCCCCACATAAAAGAAGAGACACTCAAGTTTCGCGACCTGTGCGGCGCGGGCGTTGCCTTCAAGCTGGCCTGGGCGCTGCTTCAGCGCGTGTCGGGCCAGTCCACGCTGGACGAGCCCTACAAGGACTTTCTTGCCACCGCCCAAAGCCTCGTCGCGATGGCCAGTATCGCCGACGTGGTTCCGCTGACCGGCGAGAACCGGGTCCTGACCCGCAGCGGGCTAAGGCTGATGCCGGACAGTCCCAACCCCGGTATCCGCGCGCTCATGGAAACCAGCGGTATGAGCGGCGTGCCCAGCGGCACCGATGTCGGGTTCAAGCTCGCGCCGCGCCTGAACGCGGGCGGTCGCCTTGGCCGCGAGACGCTTGCCCTCGAGTTGCTGACCGCGCGAAGCTACGGCCAGGCCATGACGCTCGCCCAGGAAGCGGACACCCTGAACAAAGAGCGCCAGGGCGTAGACCGCAACCTTACGCGCCTTGCCGAAGACCTGGTCAACAGCGACGCCACCTATCAAAGCGACCGGGTGCTGGTCATCAGCCACGACAACTTTCATCCAGGCGTCGTCGGTATTGTCGCGGCGCGCATTTCGCGGCGATTCAACAAGCCGGCTGTGCTCGTCGCCATGAAGGGCGGCACCGGGCGCGGCTCGGGGCGCAGCATCCCGGGCTTCCACCTGTACAACGCGCTGAATGACTGTGCGAGCTTGATGAACCGCTTCGGCGGCCATGAGCAAGCCGCAGGCCTTGAAATCACGCGTGAGAACATGGGCCAGTTGCGCCGGGCCGTGAACGAAGTTGCCGACCGCCACGTCATGCAGGCCGACTACGCCACGCCGACCCTGAGCATCGACGCGCGAATCGGGCTGAGTGAACTGGACGTCGGCGGCGTGCGGCTGCTGGAGACGCTGGAACCTTTTGGTCAGGGCAACCCCGAGCCGCTGTTCATGAGCGAGGACATTGAGGTGGCTGCACCGCCGCAAGTGGTAGGCCGTGGTACGGGCCACCTTCGCCTGATGGTCAAGCAAGCCGGCAACATCGCCTTTAAAGCAATCGGATTCAACATGGGTACCCGGATCGACGAAGTCGCCAAGGGCAGTAAGGTCCGGATGGCGTTTAAGCCCAAGATCAGCAACTTTCGCGGCTACCCCGAAGTCGAGCTTGAAATCAAGGATCTGCGCCGCGGTCCGTAGGGTCATCCTACCTATAATCCGACTCATAATTGTCTTGAACTATGTGTCACCAATTCATAGGTTTGGTGTTACATTGCCGTGACATTGAACCGGATCGTTTTCGTTCGGGCTGCTGGCCCGGTCATGGCGCACTCAGGTTGTGGGGACCTAATCATGAACACTCGAAATTTGCTGCTATTTGCATTTCTGGCTGCAATGTCAGGTGCTGCGCTGCACGCGCAAACCAACTTGGCTCTCACAGCCACAGCCGCAAACTCAGGCGGCGGCACCGGTGTGTGGGGCCCAGCCAACCTCAATGACAATGACTCGCCAATGGGCTCGTACAACGACTGCTGGACCAGCGCGGGCGGCTGGATTTCGTTGACCTGGAGCTCGGCGCAGACCATCGCGTCAATGAAGATCTGGTACACGCGCTATCGGACTCTGGCGGCGAGCTACTGCTTCCACCGGGGCACGGTCGAGTACTGGAACGGCAGCGCGTGGGTTCAAGACCACGTCCACGACGACAACAATTACAGCGTAGTGGACGACGAGACGATCAACCTGACGCAAAACCGCACCACCACGGCAATTCGCATCAGCAGCCTCTACGCAGGCAGCAACATCATGGTGCAAGAGTGGCATGTGTTCGGCCCGGCCGGCCCGACGCTGACCGTCTCAGCAACCGCCGGCACGCAACAAGTCGTTGCCAACAACGCGCAAGGCACCGGCAACAACGGCATTGCCGCCGGTGTGTTCACGATTGCCTCAAACACGCAGTCTGGCGCTACGCTCACGTCTGTGACGATTCAAGCCGCCGGCACCGGGCACGATGGCACGGACTACAGCTACGTGGCCCTGTTCCGCGACGCGAACAGCAACAGCGCGTTTGACGCGGGTTCGGATACGCTGATCGGTAACGCCGCAACCGCATTCTCGGCTGATAACGGGACCGCCCAGTTCAGTGTACAAACGGGCGAACAGACGTTTGGCGTCAGCGAGACGCGAAGATATTTCATCGTCATAAAACTGGGCGGCACTGCGTCGCCGAGTGAAACGTTCACCTACACAGTCAGCACGATCGCGGTGGCAACGGGAAGCTACTCTGCCGGCGTCCCGTCAGCATCTATGGTCGGACTGCGAATTCAGCAACCAGCCCTGACCGTGGGTATTCCCGCCAGCTCAGTTTCCAACGTCTACAGCAATGAAACAGGCTCCGGCGACGGTTTCCAGGCAGCCATGTTCACAATCACGTCGGGCTCCGAAGGCGTATCGCAGTTGACCGGGATTACGCTGGGCTCGGCTGGCACCGGCAACGACTCTTCGGCTTACTCTGAGGTTGCCATCTGGCGTGAGTCCAATTCCACAACCGGCTTCCAGACCAGTGATACCGCCATCGGCAGTGGCAATGCATTCGCCAGCGACAACGGTACGCTGCAAATCAACGTACCGTCTGCCGAACAGGACTTTGCCGCCAGCACGGCCCGCACCTACTACGTCGTGGTCAAGCTCAACGGCACGGCAATGCCCACACACACGTTCAATTACACAGTCCAGGACTTCAGCGCCCCAACCGGCACCAACAGATACGGCATTCCTTCGGCAACCATGACTGGTTTGGCTATTGCCACGCCGGTGTTCACGTTTGCTGACGCCAGCGCCGCCACGGCGACTACCTGCTATCTGGGCAGCAGCAACAACGTCTGCCAGACCTTCACGGTCGCGTACCCCAACGGGCCCAACGACAAGCCCGCCAGCATCACCGTCACCGGCCTGGGCACCGCCAACGAGAGCACCGACCTGACCTCGGCCCAGCTCTGGCATGACTCCGACGCCAGCGGCACCTTCAACTCCACCA
>JADZFR010000028.1 GCA_020849795.1 Planctomycetota bacterium
AGTTGCTCACCGCCAGCATACCCATGCCGCGGTGAAACTCGCGCACGCCCTGGTCGGCATAAATGGCTTCGCCGTCTTTGCGGGTGGCCTCGCGCATCAGGCCCGCCAGCTTGACCAGCGAGTCCACTGGCACTCTCAGGCCGGCTTCGCGCGCGGCGGTCAATGCCAGCATCGCCCAACCGCTGATCGACAGGTCGTCACGCTCTTCACTCGCGCACGGTGCGCGGGAAGCCTTTGGCCGCCCCGCATAGTTGCGCGCCCTGCTGCGGCTCGGCCATCGGACAGGCCATGCAGTCCGGCTCGGTCTCATTGCATGGTGTGTCGGCTTCAGCGGCCTTGGGCAACGCACCTGCTCGGGCGCACTCCCCTTCAATGAAACTGGCTGTCGCCTGTGCAGCGGTTGCATACGCCGGCATGGCACCCTGCTTCTCGACGGCTGACGCAAACGCCTTCACCCAGCGTCCCGCATGCTGATCCAGAAACAGGTGCAGCGCGTCGTGGGTGACAGACGCGTTGTCAGAGTGGCCGTCGGCCAGCGCCCAGCCAAGCTGCATCAGCAGCGCTCCGATGAACTCCAGTTCCGCCACGATGTGGTCCGGGCGCTCATTCAACTTGGCCGACAACTTCAACCCGAACGCGCGGTACATGCCCGCGACATCAGCCATCTCCTGTGTGCGGCCTGCGAAGCGCCGGGCGTCGCCCCAGGCAGTCTCCCAGGGCGGACACTGCGTGGAAGGGCCGAACAAGCGTGTGTGTTCGTCGGCCAGAAGTTCCACGGGTACGCCCCGCCACGCGGCCACGACCGCAGTCAGCGAGTCGCCCTCGGGCAGTGCGGCCCCCTGTTGAAGGGCCAGCACTGCCCCGTGTGTGCCCTGGTCCGGTGCTGCCAGCGCGCGCGCCAGGCCGCAGGCCACGGATGCCCGGCGCAGCAGGTTGTCGATCGTCTGTTCGATGGTCTGCGGCATGGCGGGCCTCCTTAGTCATCAAGACGAATCGGTGTCCAGGCGGGCGACCAGGACTTGCGGCTGCCGCGTTCTTCATGTTTTCCGTCCCACACGGCAAAGGCCAGAATGCTGTTGGCGCCGGGCACAAGTCCGGGCACCAGCTCGAGTTCTCCGCCCAAGGGAATGTGAATCGTGACGCGCCAGCGCTCGCCGTTGTGCACACCGCGGCCCTCAGCAATGCGTTCTTTGAAGGAAGTCAGCGTGCTGAACCCGGCCGCCACCTGCGCCAGCACCGGCGAGCTGTTGATGTCCGGCAGTGAGACAGGGTTTCCAACGTGCGCGGCGCCCTGGTACACCGAGCCGTCGTTGCCCAACAGGTCACCGATGTCGATGTCTGTGCTCATGTGCGGGTAGGCGTGGCGCGATTCAGGACGTTCGCCGCGGTCAATGGCGGCCTGGCGGGCGGCTCGCCACTGCAGCACGACCACGGGGTTGTTGGCGTCGCCCATCATGATGTTAGGTGTCGTGCCGGGAGTGCGGGGAAACTCCAGCGCCACCATGTCCTCGAAGTCGCTGATGCCGGTGGTGTTGTTCAGCGTATTGTCCTGCCACTCCAGCCGCATCGTAAGCCACTTGCCATCATGCACGGCGCGCACTGAAATCTGCGGCACCGAAGTTTCCGGGTTGCGCGGCACGACGACCGTCTGCGGCAGCAGGTTCACCGTCAATTCCGGCGCGGCATCGAAGATGCCCGAATCCGGCGCCAGCGCCGGACCGGCTTCCGACACGCGCCCCGCCACGATCGTCGGAACATTCGGCGCCGGATCGGGTGCCTTGCCTTGGTTAACCGGGGAGTCCGATGGCCCGCAGGCAGCCAGCGCAAGCAGCGCGAGAATCGAGATAGTGCGGTACATGGCTTTCTCCTCTAGGTCACATTGGTGCGATAAGCGCCGTGCGCTTCGTCCCACACCGGCCGGATCTTCACGGGTTCAACCAGCGGCACGCGCACGACCTCGGTGTCCGTTTCGTCGTAGCCGATGGTCTGGCCGCCCTCCACCTTGTAGCGGTGGATGATCCGCTCGGTCGCGCCGAACAGCAGCAGTGCACCCAGCAACTTTTCGTCCTGCGCGGCCTTGCGGTAGGTCGCAATTGCCGCAGCGGTCTTGCGGCCGAACATCTGATGGAGGAATGGAGGCGGCACATGGATGGGCGGAATGTAGTAGACGTTGGGCTCAAGACCGAATTGGGGGTAGAGCGGCAGCGCCAGTTTGGCGTGGTGCACGATGTAATCCATCGGGTTGTCTTCGCGCGCCTTGTCGGGCGTGCTGATGAACCCGGTCATGCGAATCTTGCCGATGCAGCTTGTGGTGCACTGGGTCTGATGGCCCTTTTCAATCTTGGGGTAGCAGCCGATGCACTTTTCCGAGGCGCGCGTGACGGGGTTGAAGAACGACTTCTTGTATGGACAGTTCTTCACGCATTCGCGGTAGCCGCGGCAGCGTTCCTGGTCGATAAGCACGACGCCGTCTTCGGGCCGCTTGTAGATGCTTTGGCGCGAGCAGGACGCGAGGCACGACGGGTAGGTGCAGTGGTTGCAGATGCGCGGCAGATAGAACATCCACTGGTTGTGCTGCATGCTCAGGTGCGCGCCGCGCGTCATGTTGCCAAACGAGTCATCCTCGCCGACGTTCGGGTGCGCGTAGTCCTGGTCGCCGGGTATATAGCCGAGTGCGATTTCGTTTGCCGGTGCGCTCTCGAAGATCGTCTTGCCCGCGTAGGTGTCGCCGTCCAGCGGCTGCACACCGTGCTGTTCCAGGATCTTCACGTCCCAGCCCAGCGGATAGAAGCCGTAGGGCTTGCTTTCCACGTTGTTCCAGAGCATGTGTTCCTGCCCGCGGCCCGGCGTCCATGTGGTCTTGCAGATCACCGTGCATGTCTGGCACGCGATGCACTTGTTGGTGTCCATGATCAGGGCAACCTGGCGCTTTGGACGAATTCCGTTGTAGGGGTAGTCCATTTCGCGACCGAGCTGCCAGTTGTAGACCTTTGGCATGGCATCCTCCGTTGTTCATCAGGCCCCGAGCTTGCCGGCCAGGTACTTCCTCATGACGTCGCTTTCGTTCGTGGGGCGCAGCCCCAGCTCAACCGGGCGCCAGCGGCCTACGCCGCCGTCGCCGCCGTTTTCAGCCTTGATGATCTTGGCGAAGGCTTCGCGCGGCGCCCCGCCGACACAGTGCACGTCCGCGGCAAAACCGCTGCCCAGCACGTGCCCGAACAGCGCCCGGTAAACCAGGCTATCGGTCTGGTGCGTCGGTTTCAGCCAGGTGCGGGTCAGGCTCTGGTGGCCGCCGAAGCGGAACATGGCCTGGTAGTTCGTTTCCGGGTTCTTGGCCATGCCGTCCTTGCGCGACGCTGCCCCTTTCACGCTGCCCGGTGTCGCCATGTAGCCGTTGAACCACATGCGCGTGACCCCGCTGGGCGTGCCGGGGTAGTAGCGGGCGCGGGCCATCAGGCGCGCGACCTTGTATTCCTCGGCCCGCTTGGGGTCGTCCCAGCCGCGGAACGGAAGGTCCTTGGGGTCGCCGTCGATCCACACGTAATCGCCGTCTTCGATGCCGAGAGACTTGGCGTCCTGCGGGTTAATGTCGACGTACATTTCGCCGACGCCCGGCTTGCGCTTGTCGCGGCGGTGGATGTCGCCGAAGGGGCCGAACAGCAGTTGCATGTAATCTGTGTCGATCGGCGTGGTGTGTGAGCCGTGGCGGTACTTCGGCGTATGGAAGATGTACTTGAATTTCCCGTCCATCAGCGGGTGCTTGCTGGCCAGCGTTTCCGCAACGTCCAGCGTCTCGTTGCGCATCTGTCGCGTGATGTGCGTGAGATCCGACTTGTCAAAACCCCAGTCCTTCGGACGCATCGGGCGAATCGCCGGGTGGCTTGCCGCCACGATTACGCACGGTTCATGGAAGGTGCTGTCGCTTGGCTCACGGTGCACGACCAGGTTTTCGCCGGCCTCGATGAACTCGGTTTCCGGCCGGTAAAACTCCAGGCGGCCGGTGCGCGTGTACCAAGGGCGGGATTCGTGCACTTGCTCGTAGCTGTTGACGCGCGGGTAGGTGCGTGAGTTCATGAGGGCCGGCGTGCCGGTCTTGGCGGTCTTGATCAAGTCGGTGAACTTGTAGCCGCGCGCCATGGGCGAGGCGTTGAGAATGCGCTGCAGGTAGACATCGGCGCGGTTCTCGCGGAAGAACTTGAACATCTGGTTGAAGCGTTCGTCGCCCGTGATCTTGGCCAGCTCAGCGGCTACGCCCGCCAGGGTCTCATGGTCAGTCACCGAGTTGCCGACGCGCTTGAGCGGTGTATCCGGGAACACCTGCAGGAACGGGTTGGTGTTGCTGGCCGTCATGTCGGGCAGTTTCATTTCGGCCCAGCTGTCGACGCCGTAGACGATGTCGCTGTATTCGCACGAGGCCGTCCACCACCAGTCGCTGTAGACCACGCATTCGGCGCGGGGCAGCGTGTTGAAGACGACGTCGTAGTGGCCCTTGATGTTGCCGAGGCTCGAGTTCGAGTTGGCCTGCCAGATGGCTTTCGTCGGCGTGGGCACGTGCGCGCCCTTGGTGATCTTCTTGTCGCCGGCCTTCATCAGGCGCTCGTCGTTGGCCCAGTAGTGCAGGCTTTCGTAGCGCAGGTAGTACTGGGTCTTGACCTTGCCCTCGGTTTCAAGCTGCGGGTTGAACGGGTCCTCGGTGGTGTAGTAGGGGATGCCCGCGAAGACGGTCGTCTTGTAGTTGCCCGCGTAGCTGCCGATGTTGCCGCCGTGATTGCCGAGGCTGCCCGCCAGCGCCAGCACCATCCAGATCGCGCGGTCTTTCAAGTCGTTGTTGAAGAACTGGTTGGGGCCCATGCCGCAGGCCACCAGCGTGTGGCCGCCGCTTGCCGCGATGCGCCGCGCCAGGTCGCGCGTGGCGGATGCGGGCGCCCACGTCAGTTTCTCGGTCTGTTCGGGCGTCATGTTCGCGTCGAGATATTGACGCGTCAAGTCATACACCGTGCGCGCCTCTACCGTGCTGCCATCAGCCAGCGTCACCTGGAACGTGCCTTCCAGCGCGGCATCGATGCCCAGTGCCTCGTAATGCGTGCCCACATGGTCGCGCGCGACCGGCACCGGCTTGTTCGTCTTGCTGTCCCACATCACGAAATCCTGCGTCTTGTCGGCGAGATTGGCCGGGATGTAGGACTGCTTCTGCTGAACCGCGGGAGTCTTCGCTTCGTCCGCGGTCATCTGGTGCGTCCAGTTGCTGTGTGTGGTCTGGACGTAGTCCGGGAACACGTCGGCGGCGCGCAGGGTCTGAAGATTGTCCATGCGGATCAGCGTGGGCATGTCGGTGAACTTCTTGACGTATCCCTTGTCCACCAGTCCTTCTTTCATCATGACCTGTGCCACGCCCAGCGCGAACGCGGGGTCAGTTCCCGGCCTGATCACGATCACATCGTCGCACTTGCTGGCCGTGGCCGAGTACTCGACCGTGACGGCCACCGTGCGCGCGCCCTTAAGTCGCGCCTCGGTCAGCCAGTGGCTGTCGGGCATCTTCGTGGCAATCCAGTTCATGCCCCAGGCGACGATGACTTTCGCGTTCTCGGCGTCGTGCAGCTCAAAGTCATTCGTCTGCTCGCCGCTGACCATCGGGTGGCCTGGGGGCAGGTCGGTGTGCCAGGTGTAGCTGTCGAAGCCGCCGCTGCCTTTGGCTTTGTCAGGGCCGACACCGCGGATGTTCGCATCCAGCAGCGCCATGGTGTTTGCCAGCCGGTAGTGGCCCATCAGGCGGATCACTCCCAGCAGCGCCATGCCGCCGCGGAACTTCAGTGTGCGTGTGCCCGCGCCTTCGGCCGCCTTGATCATGTCCGGGTCGTAGCCTTGGGCCTCGAGAAACTTCGCACCGGCATCGCCGCTGTAGGTGCGAGAAATGTTTTCCAGAGCCTTGGCGTGGTACCGGTAAGCTTCGCTGTGAGTGACCTTCACCCACGAGTCAAAGCCGCGCCGCATCAGTTCCCTGGGCGCTGCACCGGTGGCGGGATCGCGCTTAAAGCCGCCATCGACCCATTCCTTGAATCCCTTGCGAATGAAGGCGCCGCTTACGCGACGGTCACCATAAATGCGGCGGCCCAGAATCAGGCCTTTCTGGCATGCACGCGGATCCCAGCGATGGCTCGCTTTGTTGCCGTCAAGGTCAGTGGCCTTGCCGTAGCCGTAGCTGGGCTCGATGCGGACGACGACGTCGTTCTTGACGAACGCGCGCAGCAGGCAGTTGTGCGTGTCGTTTGGCGCGCACAGAAAGATGAAGCTGCTGTCGGTCTTGTAGATGTTGCGGTACAGGCTTTCCCACCCGCGGTTGGGGTAGGTGCCCAGCGGGTTGTCTACGCGCATCGCCTCAAGCTGTTTGAAGTTCGCGGCGTAAGCATCGGCCGTCACCGTCACCAGCCCGAAGGCGGCAGCCGCCCGCAGGAAGTCGCGCCGCGACATGCCCTTCTTTGGAAGATCGTCACCTTTGGGGTTCATGGTCTGCTCCCGCTCGCACTCATCTCACGCTATGACTATCTGATTATCCTAATTGATTTCCAGCGCAAAGCAGACATATCTATCTGTTTACATAACTCACGATTCCACAATCGCTTGCGCCCAATCCCGCGCGTGACTCTGATTACAGTTGGGCCTGCTCTCCCGGGCCGCGATCAGCCGGCAGTTTCAGGGAAAAAGAAAGGGGTCAGGCTACTTTGATTGTCTGTGCGGTTGGCTAATTGGGGCTCTGATTTGCACGGTGCAGCGGGTCGCGTGTTGAGGAGCCTGTCTTGCACACCCCCTCCAACGCGCCCTGTCTCACCTTTGCCCTCTCACTCCCACAGCGGGGCTAGTTCGCGGGCGTGGCTTCTCAGGTACTCGGGCTCGTACCGGTAGTAGATCTCCAGCATCAACACGCACAGCGCTGTCGAGTACAGCCGGCCGCCGCCCGCTTGCGCCCAATAGTCGCCGCCCGGGTCAAAGCTGCCACGCCGGGGTCCCGACTTGTTCTGGTTCGGCAGCAGCGTCTTCTTGAGCTCGATGTTCCACTTGCGCCAGCGGTCTTCGCCACCCTGCGCGTCGCGGCCCACCATCAGCGCCAGCGAACCGTAGTACCAGTAATACATGTTGCTGCCTTCAAGCTCGGAAGCCGCTTTCCAGTTCGGCGGTGTCGCCGCCATGCGCTCGTGCTGCCGTTGCTGCATCGCGCTGTCGCCCGCTTCGCCCAGTAAGCGCCGGCTCAAGTTGCTCACCGCCAGCATACCCATGCCGCGGTGAAACTCGCGCACGCCCTGGTCGGCATAAATGGCTTCGCCGTCTTTGCGGGTGGCCTCGCGCATCAGGCCCGCCAGCTTGA
>JADZFR010000029.1 GCA_020849795.1 Planctomycetota bacterium
ATCTTTGAAGCAGCGTTTTTCTTTAGCAGGCAACTTATTCCACTCTTCTTGCAGCCTCGCACGTCGTTCTTCTGCTGTCTCCTTCTTCTTTTTCTTCTTCTCCATGTGCTCATGTTTACGCTTATCTTTAATCTCTTGGTTCTTTTTGCCTTGGCCCTTCCCGTCCCGCCGGGTACTCCCTTTGCCGGCGCTCATGTTGTGCGCCCAGACGGCTTCTGTCACACTATCGCGTCGACTATCCGTGACGAAGTACGTGTGCGTGCCCCTGACTTCGATATTGTAGACCTTGGTGGGCGTCGAACTCACGCGCTTGCCAACAACAACGGCTTCGCGGCGGCTCGTTGTTTCAACAAATTGCCCGACCTGGATGTCGTTGGCGAACACCCAGCCAGATTCTGCCTAAGCGGTTGGCTTTGCTCCAGTGGTGTAGGTTGGCACGTTCCCGGTATGGTCTGCCGTCAGGTCTGCGGGCGGGACAAAGCTGCCATCGGAACTGGCGACCCAGAACGGATGGCCGGGGGTCGTTCCGATTTCCTGAATGTGCCGGGACTGTTTGTCGAGCAGGAACAGCGAGAGCGCTGATTCGGCCGTAGAGCTGAATGTGCATTGAACCCGGCTGAAAGTCAGCGGCGCGGTGTCGCTGCTTTCGTGGCGGGAGAGCACATAGACGCCTGCTTCAATTTGCTCGATGGGCACGATATCGCAGACCATCCAGATCGGCGCGCCGCGCGCCAGAAGCGCCAGCGCTTCTTCCAGCGTCAAGCCGTCCTTCAGCACCCACACCAGCGTGCCTGCGATGAAACAGTTTTTCGCGATGTCTCCAATGCTGTCGCCGGCTTTCTTGGCCAGATTTCCGCCAGTCTTGGCGGCAGACTTAGCGGCTCCAGCACCACCGGAAGTGGCAATGTAAATGGCGACGGTCACGATCACCGCTCCGGCAGCTATGCCCACGAGATACGGGGTTGAACTCTCTCCTTCCAGTGTCTTGCCCAGGATCATGAGAGAAAGGAAGTTCCCGACAGAGTAATCGAGCAGACCCAGCGCGGCCATGATCGCGTCGGGGTTTCCGCTTGCGGCATCAACGATTGTCTTCTTGATTGACTCAAGGCCGCCCTCGATCGCGGCCTTGAATGCTTCCCAGTCGTTGACCGCCAAATCAATGAGATCGAGAATCGCCTCCAGACCCTCGTTGATCCCCATGACCTCGTCGGCGATGCCCTGCAACATTCCCAAACCAAAATTGATTGCATCCAGCCACGATGGTCCGTCCGGGTCTTCCTTGACCTCTTCGAGATTGTTGTAGATACCGGTCGCGCAGTCCCAGTCGCCGATGTCAAAGATCGACTTTTCCCCGGCATCAACATTCTCGCGGTATTCCCTTCTCTTTGTGGGATCTTTCACGCGATAAATCTTCCCACCAATCATTACGTACCAGTGTCCGTCGGGACCTTGCACTGCATGCCCATTCCAAGCCAGGCCGCTGCATTTCAGTTCTGTTTGATCGTCCTTCTGCCGGCCATCCAATCCGTCCTGCGTCATGCCGGTGCCGGTATCTTTGCTGGCGACGGGGTTCTTGGATTCGTTGACCGCGTCACCATTGCATGCGCAGTCTCCTTCGCCAAACAGCATTTCTTCGGGGCCCTGGCTCACTATCCCGGCGCTGATCGGTTCGCCGACATAACCCGGATTATCCGCATCGCTGGTAATGATGCTTGGCGTATCGAATGCCGGTGCTGCGCTGCCGAAGTATGTTGCCGTGCATTTCAGCAGGTCGGTGCTGGCTCTGGCGTAGTCGGCGGTTTGGCTGTCTCTGGGGTCGGGGCCTGACGCGCAGTAGGGGTTGGTTCTTATGAAGGCATCTACGCTGCCGTCGGCGCCGTGGTGGAACCTTAGCGCCACGCCGGGCATGGGGGTTTCTTCGGGGTTGACGATCAGTGTGCCCGTGGCTTTGTGGGCAACCATCATGTCGGTGTTGTCGCGCACGACGAGGCCGGTGCCCCGGCGCGCGTTGGGCAGGTGCAGGTCTGTATATGCGCCGCCGGTGTTCTTGATGGCGGGTTGCGGTGCCTGGTCTGTGCGCTATCTTGGCGGCCTGGGGCCTGGAGATGCGATGCGCGCTTTCTTGTCTGTTGCGGCGTTGGCCGTTCTGCTTTGCCTGAACCAATCCTCATTCTCAGTCGCCCAGCAAGCCGCCGAAGCACCGGTGTCAATCCGGCTTGCCGATTGCCTGGTGTTGCCCGCCGTCGGTGGTGGCGGCCGCAGCCCCGTGCGCGTGGACGCACTGGAGGCAGCGCTGCTGCGCGACGGGTTCAAGCCGCCCGCGCCCGGCGACAAGATGAAGCGGCACGACGGCACGGAAGTGGCTTGGCGGTCTGCCAAAGTTGACGACGACGGTTGGCTTGCCGGTGACGACCTGGCGGGCGGCTATGCGTGGTGGACCGTCCCCGCGAAGGTAAGCGGGATCTGGCTGCTGAAAGCGCGCGGGCACTCCGGCGTGTACGTCAACGGCGAGTTGCGCGGCGGTGACCCATACAACAACGGTAATCTCACGCTGCCGGTGGCGTTGGCTGCCGGCGACAACCAGTTGCTTTTCCTGATGGGCCGGGGGCGAATACGGGCAAGTCTTGAACTGGTGCCGGCAGATCATTCCGGACTGTTTGTCGGCTCGGACTGGACGTTGCCTGACCTTGTTGAGGGCGACGCGTACTCGCCTCCGCGATTCTTGGCTTCCGTAGACGTCATCAATGCAACAGGCCAGTCGCAGAATGTGCGGCTGCACATTCGGGGCCTGGGCAACGCCTGGTTAAGCGATCAGAGCTGTACGATTCAGGCACTGTCGGTACAGCGAATCAGTTTTCCCATAGCCGGCCCCGGCAAGTTGACGGGCGACCAAGCTTTAAGAATTGCGGTTTGCAAGGGCGACCCCCTGAAAGAATGCGCGGTGGGTGAGTGCAGCGTTCGGGTCAAGCATTCCGGCGAGCCGCGCAAGGTCACGTTCATCAGCGCGATCGACGGCAGCGTGCAGTATTACGGCTTGCTGGCTGCCAAGCCGCTTGGCGGTCAGACTGAGAAGCCGGGCATCGCACTCTCGCTGCATGGCGCCTCGGTGGAAGCCTCCGGGCAGGCCGCCGCGTATAGTCCCAAGAGCTGGTGCCATATCGTTTGCCCGACGAACCGTCGGCCATTCGGATTTGACTGGGAAGACTGGGGCCGGCTTGACGCGCTGGAAGTGCTGGCGCATGCGCAGGCCACGCTGGACCACGACCCGCGCCGGATATGGCTTACGGGCCACTCTATGGGTGGCCATGGTACATGGACGGTGGGGGCGCACTTTCCGGACAAGTTTGCGGCCATCGGGCCGAGCGCCGGCTGGCAGAGTTTCTGGACTTACGGCGGCGGGGGCGGCCACCCGGAGCAGTTCAAGCTGTCGCCGATTCTGACTCGGGGCGCGAACGCAAGCCGGACGTTGTTGATGAAGCACAATTATAAGTCGCAGGGTGTATACATTCTGCATGGCGATGCCGATGACAACGTGCCGGTCACCGAGGCCCGCGCCATGCGCGACGCCTTGAGAGAGTTTCACAACGATCTGCATTATCACGAAGAACCGGGCGTCGGCCATTGGTGGGACCGTGGCCACGATGCCGGCGCCGACTGTCTGGACTGGTCCCCGATGTGGGACCTGTTTGCGAAGCGTCGGCTGGCGGTACCCGGCGAGGTCATGAACATCGACTTCACGACCGTGTGTCCCGAGAATTCTGATTCGTGCTTCTGGGCCAGCATCCACATGCAACAGGTGCAGCTTGAGCCCAGCCGCATTCAACTATCCGCAGAACCCAACCATGGGCGCATTTCCGGCACGACGGTGAACGTTTCGCGCCTGCGCCTGGACGTGGCGAAGATCTTGCATGCCCGCGGCGAAGTCATCCTGACGCTGGACGGTGACGCGGAACTGGCGGCGCCGTGGCCGCAGGATGGCGTGTTGTGGCTTCAGCGCGCTGGTGAGAAGTGGCTGTTGACAGAGAAGCCGTCGCCGAAGCTGAAGGGGCCGCATCGTTACGGCCTGTTGAAGAATGGGATGACGCGCAACGTGGTACTTGTGTACGGCACAGGCGGCAGTGCCGCAGAGAATGCCTGGATGTTCAACAAGGCGCGGTTTGACTCCGAGCAATGGCTGGTTCGGGCCAACGGCGGGTTTACGGTGCTTGCAGACACAGATTTCAAAGCCGAGAGATACCGTGATTGCGACCTGGTTCTGTATGGAAACGAGACGATCAACTCTGGGTTCTCGCTGTTGGCACAGGCGCCGCTCAAACTGCTGCAAGGCAAGGCGGTGATCGGCGAGCGCGAATTGTCAGGGGCTGATCTGGCAATGCTGTTCTGCTACCCGCGCGCAGACAGCGACAAGTCAAGCGTTTGCGTGATCGGCGGCACGGGGCTGGCGGGCATGCGGTTGACCGAGCGATTGCCGTACTTCGTGTCGGGCGCAGCATTTCCGGACGTGATCCTGTATGGGCCGGAACTGCTCGAGCTTGGCACCGGCGGTGTGCGCGCCGCGGGCTTTCTGGGTGAGGACTGGCAGGTCGCGAGCGGTGAAATTGTCTGGCGCGACGACAAATAGTTCCAGTTTTGAACTTGGAATTGTGTGCATCAATGCTACATCTTCTCGCCAAGTTCATCTAACACTGAGGAGAAACCGTGGCTGGAAAACGTTCGCCCGAGAATACGCTGAAGAAGCAGGCATTCATTGCCAAGCTATTGAAAGACAAGCCCGGCACAACGCTGAATGAAGCCGGCAAGCTGGTAAAGAAAGAATTCGGTACGCAGCTCGCGTATGACAAGCAGCGCGAAGCCTACGTGGCGGCCGGCGGCAAGATTGACACCCGTCGCGGCCCCGGCAAAGGCAGCAAGCGCGGCCCCGGCCGTCCCAAGGGCAGCAAAGGCAAGCCCGGCCCGCGCCGATACGGCAAGCGCAGCCCCGAAGCGACGCGCGCCAAGCAGGACTTCGTGGCGGAACTGCTGCGCGGCAACCCCGATATGAGCATGAACGAATGCGGCAAACGCGTGCGCACCAGGTTCGGCAGCCAGCTTGCATTTGACCGCCTGAAGCAGGCGTTTCAGGCCGCGGGCGGCAAAGTCGGAAAGCCCGGTCGCCGTGCCAAGCCGCGCTCTAAAGTGGACCGTCGCATCGGCCGCCGCCACGCAGACCAGGTTGCAGCCAAGATCCAGCATGTTCTGGGCGGCATGCCCAAGCACGTGGTGGTGATGCATCTCAGCAGCTCGGTCGACACGAATGAATTCGCTACGCGCGAGCAGGCTGTGACCTTTGCCCGCACCCAGGTGTTGTCGGGTGTGCCGGTTTCGCACATCGCTTACTATCTGCGCCAGCCGCTCGAGATTTCGGTCGGCATCTAGTTCAAACAGTTCGGCCATAGCGCGGGGCCCCGGTAGAACGGGGCCCCGCTGTTCATATACTCCGCCATTCTGAAAAACCGGCGAGGCGGCATTGGGATTCTCGATTGAACTGTTATTCAACCCGGCGCTGGAGTCCCGCGTTCGCAAGATAGCCTCGGGCCTGCGCGAAGGAGACCGCAGCGGCACGATCGTCACCGACGACGTAAAGGCGCGCCCGCACATCACGCTGTGTATCTGCGAACAAGCCGACGAAGGCGAGTTGGAGGCCTGCGTGCGGCGCATCGCCGAAGAGACGCCGGCAATCCCGATCGGGCTGGCGTCGGTGGGGGTGTTTCCGGGTGATCAGAATGTGGTCTTTCTCGCCCCGATCGTGAACGAAGAGCTGCTGGAGATGCACCGGCGGCTTCACGCGCAGGTGCACAAGTTCTCGAGCACGCCGTGGGTTCTGTACACCCCGGCGCGCTGGGTGCCGCACTGCACGCTGGTGACCCGCCTGCCCAAGTCCGCGCTGCCGCGCGTGGTGGATTCGATTCTGGAGCTGACGTTTCCGATCAGCGGTGAAATCGTCGAAGTGGGCGTGATGGAGTTTACCGAGGGCCGCGTGCAACGCGTGCTGTTCACGGCCATGCTCGGTTAGAGCGCTTAAGGTTTGGGCGTGCGCACGAAATGGGCCCAGAACTGGCCGAGCGCGCTGAACAGCGCGACGAACTTCTCATACTCTGCGGGCTTGGTGATGAAGGCGTTTGCGCCGCGCGCGTAGCTGGCGGAAACGTCAGAGTCGGCGGTACTTGTCGTCAGCACGGTCACTGGGATCGCCGCCAACTTCGGCTCTGCGCGCAATGCTTCAAGCACTGTATGCCCATCCATCTTGGGCATGTTCAGGTCCAGCAGAATGATGTCGGGCCGCGGCGAGCCCGCGTACTCACCTTCACCGCGCAGGTATTGCATTGCGGCTTCGCCGTCATCGACGACGTGCAGGTCGGCCTCAAGGGTAGA
Organism: Planctomycetota bacterium; assembly: GCA_020849795.1. Lineage (GTDB taxonomy): Bacteria > Planctomycetota > UBA8742 > UBA2392 > UBA2392 > JADJRK01. The sequence goes on from JADZFR010000029.1 coordinate 6,412, forward strand.
GTCTTCAATGGCACGCCGCGTCAGCGCCTGCTGCACAGGGCTGTCCTCCACCAGCAGAATGGTGAACGGTTTGGTTTCAGGCATGCTCGTTGCGCCCATCCGGGTTTCCTTGTGCTGCCTCGTCTGCCGGCAGCGTTACGGTAAAACGGCTGCCGCTGCCCTTGGTTGACTGCACATCAATGCTTCCGCCGTGCCTCTCCACAATCTTACGGCAAACCGACAGCCCGATGCCAGAGCCTTCGTATTTGCCAATGCCATGCAGGCGCTTGAACGGCTTGAAGATCTGGCCAAAGTACTGCTCTTCAATGCCGATCCCGTTGTCCTGCACGATAATACGCACAATGCCGTCCATTTGTTCCGACGTGACGTGAACCTCAGGCACTACCCCGGGCCGGTTGAACTTCAGGCCGTTTGCCACGAGGTTCTGCATTACACGGCTGATCTGCATCGCGTCACCCCGGACTGTGGGCAGCCCGTTCCACACGATCTGTCCGCCGGTTTCGTCAAGCCGGGCCTTCAGGTCGCCCTTCACTTGTTCCATGACCGCGGCCAGATCCACCGGTTGCTGCTTCAAGTCTCGGTGGCCTGAGCGTGAGTACTCCAGCAAATCCGTGATCAGCCGCTGCATGCGCAGGCTGGCATCCAGAATGGCCTGCATGTCTTCGAGCGCACGCTTGGGCGGGTTCTCGCCAAGGTCGCGCTGCAGCAGGCCGCAGTAGGTGCTCATGGTGCGCAGGGGCTCCTGCAGGTCGTGGCTTGCGACGTAATTGAACTCATCGAGCTCGGTGACGAGCTGCTTCAGTTGCAGGTACTGCTCGCGCAGCTTTTCGGCCTGGGCGTTCTGCATTTCGTCTGCGGCAACGCGCTCGGACATATCGCGCACAATGCAACTGCACCGGATGCTGCCTTCAATCTGGTAGGCGCTGACAGTCACCGACACGGGAAAGCTCTCGCCGTTGCGCTTGCGGGCGCGGTACACGCGCTCGGCTGGGCCGCCGCGCCGCTTGCGTGAGTATTCAACCAGGATGTCCAGCGGGTCGCCGCTCTGGCCCTCAAACAGCTCGGGCAGCAACAGGTCCAGGTTGCACCCGACAATCTCGTCGCTTTCCCAGCCGAACAGCTTCGGGGTAGCCGGGTTCACGGCTTGGATGATGCCGCCGGCCACAACGATGATGATGGCATCCACCGCGCCGTCCAGAATCGCGCGCGCCCGCAACTCGGCGGCGTGCAATTCATCGGCGGCATCCATCATCGGGGTGACGTCGGTGGCGTACAACATGCCCACCTCAAGGTCCGGCACGCCCCGGAAGTGGCACAGGTACCAGCGTTCGCCCCATTGCACTTCGCGCGACTCGGCGACGCCGCGGTCAATGCACTGGTCAATGTCGGCTTGCGTCAGGCCCGGCACAAGTTCCGAGATCGTGGCCACGACCAGCCGCTCGCGGCCAATCAGTTCGCTGGCGGCAGGGTTGTGCTTTTCAATGCGTCCCTGACGGTTGAAGCGCAGCGTGGGGCCCGGGTTGAAAAAGGGAAAGAGTTCTTCGGCCACCAGCGCCGCTTCAGCCTTCTCGCGGCGGGCAATTTCGCCGCGCAGCATCGCACCAGTGGTTCCGGCCCGTTTGACCTCGTTCTCAACGCGCGTGAGGCGCACCGAGATCAGCCACGTCAGGCCCACGACCAGCAGCACAAAGCTCAGCACGGTCAGCCATACCACGTAGCCCACGCCCTGCGGCGACGCCACTGACACGCCAACGATGGCGGCAAACGCCAGCGCTCCGCCGATTGCGACATCGAACAGGCGGCGCAGGCGTTGCTTCAACGGGTCTATGTTGTTGTCCGTCATCGGGGCCAGTGTTCACAGTGAACCACGTCATTCGCCAGGACACAAACGGCGCGGGCGTCATGAACCTCGTGCCGGTCATTGTTCAATCGTGCCCGTCGCGGGTACACTGTCTGCTTGGCGTACCCGGGGTGTTTCGAGATGACGATGGTGCGGTTTTCCCTTGCGCGGATTGTGCTGGCTGACACTCAACCGTCGCAGAAGATCGTCTTGAAAGAACACGGGGGCGTGCGCCACTTCACGATCGAGATCGGCGAGCCGGAAGCCGTAGCCATCTACCGCCGCGCCATGAAGCGCTTTCACCCCAGACCGCTGACCCACGACCTGCTCGACAACGTGATTGCAGGCATGGGCGGCACCGTCAAAGCCGTGGAAATTACCGACCTGAAAGACCATACCTATTACGCCAACCTGGTGATCCAGACCGCCGACGGCGAGGTGCGCGTGGACGCCCGCCCCAGCGACGCGATTGCGATACTGGTGGGCGCAAACGTTGACCTGTTCGTCGATGACGAGCGGGTGCTGGCGCCCCTGTATGGCGACACCCAATGACCGGAGGTACCGCATGAATCCACGCCTGCTCTTTTGCCTGCTTCTGGTCTGCGCCCCGCTGGGTGCCGAAGAGTGGATCGACTTTCACACGCCCACGGTCGGGCGCGGCGGCGCGGGCGTGTCGCTGGCGCGGGGCGCCACCGGCTCGTACTACAACGCCGCAAACGCCGCACGCCGGCCCTGGGAAAAGGACATCACACAGCTTGAGTTCGATATCCCCAGCCACATCACGGCGTCATTGCAGGGCACCAGCTATCGCTGGATGTTCGACACCGTTGAACTCGCCAACGACCTGGCAGACCGCTTCGACGAAGGCGCGTTCGAAACCGGCGGCGGCGTCGATGCCGACGACATGCGCTTTGCCATGCGAGTGATCAACCGCCTCGACAAACTCAGCAGCCTGAACGGTGACGGCCTTTACGTCGGCGCCGGCGCCGGCATTGGCGCGCGCTGGACCAACCTGTTTCTGCCCCGCGACGGCATGAGTGCCTACCTGGGCGGGTTCAATATCGCGGCGGCATCTCCCTACGTAGACCTGGACAGCCTGCGCGGCTACCGCCTGACCGACGAAGCCGCCGCCGCATGGGAAACGCTGATCAGTGAAGCGATCATCAATTCCGGCGGCGGTGCCCCGGCACCCAGCACGTCCGACGGCCAGCAGTTCAGCCTTGACTTGCAGGCGGCTGGCTATAGCGCCGCAACCGCCGACGCGCTGGCTGCCTGGGCCGAAGACGCTGACGTGAACTTTGACGGCAAGGCGGGCAGCATTCTGCTCGACTTTCTCATCAACACATACAACGGCACGGGCAAAAGCCTCGAAAGCGGCGCCAACCCCCTTGAGGGCAATAACTCGGGCTTCGTGATTCGCGGCCTTGCGTGGTACGAGGTCGGTTTCAGCTATGCGTTTGGCCTGCCGATCATGGGCGTGTCTGACCTGCTGACGTTCGGGGCCACCATCCGAATGATCCAGGCGTATGCGTTCAGTGAACTGCTGCGCGTGGAAGACATGGACAAGAACGGCGTCGAAGACACGCTGGCACGGTTGGGCAACAAGGTGGCCGATGCGTACCGCCTTGATGCCGACGCGGCGCGCTTCAATGTGGGCGTGGACCTGGGCCTGATTGTCACGCCCTTTGATACGCTTTCGATCAGCCTTGCCGCACGCAACATCAACGGCCCCGAGTTCCGCTGGAAGCCCAGCACGACCGGCGAGCCATCGCTTGTACGGTTTGACCCGCAGTTTCGGCTCGGCGTCTCGTACATTGCATTTTACGACGCGGGACTGCCGCTTTCATTCGCCGTCGAAGCCGACCTGAACAAAACCGGCAGCGACATCATGCCCAACTACCACCAGCAGTTCGTGCGCGCGGCGATTGCCTTTGAGCCTGAGTTCGGGCTTGGCGGTATCGGGATTCGCATCGGCGCATTCAAGAACCTGGCCGACGCCAATGAAGCCATCACGTTTTCGGCAGGGCTGGGTTTCCGTTTGTGGGTGTTTACGCTCGACCTGGGTGCGCACATGGCATTTGAGCAGCGCAATTTCGGTACCAGCAACGAGTATGAGCCGTTGCCCCAGCGTGCCGGTGCCAGCGTGCAGCTTGGTTTTCATCTTGAGTTCGGCGGCGGCGACCCCAAGCCTGACCCCAAGGCCAAAGAGCCTAAGGGCAAACCGGCGCCCAGCGCAAAGCCGAAGTCAAAGTAGCTTCGCGAGAATAGACCAGGCGAGGGCTGATGCCCTCGCCTGTGTTGTTGAAGCTTCTGAACTCAGCCCGCGAGCTTGGCCAGCTTCTTGCGCAGGGCGTCTTCGTTCAGCAACCCGACGTGCTGGTCCACGACTTCGCCGTTCTTGAAGAAGATGAGCGTTGGCACACCCATCACGCCGAAGTTCTGGGCGATCTCGGGGCTCTTGTCGATGTCGAGCTTGGCGACGTTGATCTTGCCTTTGAACTCGGTGGCAAGTTTGTCGACGATCGGGCCAAGCACCTTGCAGGGGCCGCACCAGGTGGCGGTAAAGTCCACCAGCGATACACCCGAGGCAATCTTTTCAAAGTTGGAGGCGTTGGCCTCAAGCGTGTCCGGTCCTGACATGGCTGTCTCCTCATGCCCCGCTTGGGGCTCAATGGTCTACTTCTGCTCAAACGGCAATGGAAGGCGCATTATTCCGAACCGCGGTGCCGGGGTAAAGGCGTAACGCGACAACGCCATGGGGCAGGCACCCGGCCCGCATCCAGTGGGCGGCAACGCGTGGCAAACGACGTAAGCGGGCCACGGGCTGGAAGCCAATGCCACTACGGCAAATTGCCACCGGCCCCGCTTGCGGGGTTTCGCGTGGGGGTTGCGCGTGGGGAGCGCAGCCGTCCCGTCCGCTCCGGAGTGCAGGCTGGAAGCCTGCGCTCCCGCCTAGGCAGCCAGGGTCGCCGCTCCACCCCCGGGGAGCGGTGCTGCTTGGCAGGCTTCGCGATGGGCGTCGCGGATCATTGCGTTGGA
>JADZFR010000030.1 GCA_020849795.1 Planctomycetota bacterium
ACCACACGAAAGCGCGCACCCGCGCCCGCAAGGTCGGTCACGTCGCCTTCCACCGTCAGCTTGAAGTCGTCCGTGGCGTCAATCTCCTTGATCCGCACGTAAGCCGGCTTGGTCACGTCGGGAATCAGCAGCCACCCGGCCTGGAAGTCGCGGAAGTGAGCGGTCTGGACGGCTGTGAAGGTGGTTTCGCCGCTGGCGTAGGCCGGTGCTGCGTCCCAGAAACCGCTGTTGCACTCCTCAACGCCCGCGCCGCCGTCAGGCATCTCAACACGGTAGGCGTCGCCCGCCGCGACGTAGCTGGTGATGTCGCCCTGCACGTACAGGGTGTTGGTCATGTTGTCCCAGTCGAAGATAGCCACGGTGCTGCTGTTGGCGATGTTCGGCTGTAGCAGCTTGCCTACGTAGTCGCTGTTGAATGTGACGTGTTTGTCCACGAGCTCGGTGCGGTCGAGTCCTCAAGGACGCCTACTGGTCCTTCTACGGTTCATACTCGATCTTAAACTCATCGCGTGAAACACTGGTCACCGTAATCCCAAACTTCTGCTGGTGGGGATCAGACATCAGCACGATCCTCACCGAGTCATCGCCCAGTACCTTTAGTTTGAAATCCGTCGCGCTCCAAAATGCTCCGCGAGGAACATCAACGGTTTCCGGGTATAGATCGCTGACTTGCCACTTCGGATCAAGTCGTTGGCCGTTCGCAAGGTAGTTAATCCTCAGCCTCTCTTTGATGTCCGTCCCAATCCCGACTGCTTCAGCGCGCTCCTCTCCCGCAAGTTTAGAATTGCAGGACAGCGCCGCCAGTGCACATGCAATCAACAACATACACCACCGTCTCCGATACTCGCGCCTAAACGGCCTCCACATCATGACGGGCACTCCGATGTCAATTGAGGTACACATGGAACAACCACGACGCATAGGTGTCGGCATTGTTAAGGCGCTGTTCGGCACTCAGATCCTCAGGGTGATCGCCCCCCGTGTCGTATTTCCAATGTCCAGTGCGGGCCTCCGGAGAGGATGAAGTGAACTTCCCGGCGTAGTACCCGTAGTCCTCCGTTTGAGCGTAGCCATGCGTGAGCTCATGAAAGATGTCTGCCGCCATCTCCGTAAACTCCAAATCCCAAAACTTGGGGCAGAGATGGACAACTTTCGACCACACTTTTCGCAGTGTCGGAATATAGATATCGCCAAACGGATTCCAGAAGGGTATGTTATTTTCAACCTTTTCCCACACAACCTCCACGTCGGGGTACACGAATGCGATCGGGTCTCCATTGAGAGTGCAGTCGCAATGACAAATGAACTTGAGCTCATCTTTGAGTTCCATCGGGGAAAGGACACTCCTAACAACATTGAGCACTCGTTTGAGTTGCTGTGGCGTAATTCCATCGCGGCCACCGACAAAAAAGGTAGCGGTTACGTACCAAGACCTTGAAAACCCATCGTCGAGTCGCTTCTGAAGGTCAGTTTCTGCACGCTTCAGGGCCGTACGAAGCTTATCTAGCGCATATGCCAGGTGATCCTCTAGTTGACACGTGTCATTGGTTGTGAAGTGAGTACCTAGTGATGTTACCTTCAGGCCGCTAGAATCTGCTTTGCCCGTCGGCCGCTCTCCAACATATGAATGCAAGTTCGCGTACTGCATCGCCGGGTCCGGCGTGGTCCACCTGCCTGTGCCGATGTCGTAGGTTCGGTTCCAGCAGTAGTATTGGCCCTTTAGATTGGCGTCGGGGGTGGCTGGGTCGTTGTCGGGGCCCGGGGCTTTGCGCTCTACTCCTGAGGCCCCTGTGTAGCCCACCAGCGGCGGCTCGTACATGTAGCCTGCCCACAGCCAGCGGCTTGCCCTGGTCCACGGGTCGAGTTGCGCCTCGCCCGAGTCCTGGTCTGTGCCCACAGGCGCCACCACACGAAAGCGCGCACCCGCGCCCGCAAGGTCGGTCACGTCCGGTTGCCCGTGGTCAAGACACATCGGCGATACTCAGGCAATGATGCGCAGCACTGCGGCGGCGCCTTTGGCGATGACTCCGTCGCCGGCGTCGATTTCAATATAGCCGGTGCTCTGGCTGAGGCTGGTGATGGCCCCGCTGCCCTTGAATGTGCTGTAGGCTACGTCGTGGTCATCCACGCGCACCGGCAGCAGCAGTTGCTTGGTCTTGTCCTGCTTGACCTCATGGCCCAGCGTGACCATGCGGCGTGCGCGTTCAATGTATCCGTTGTGCGCAAGCCAGCGCAACGCCGGCGACAGGAACAGCTTGGCGGTCAGCAGGCAGCTGGTCGGGTACCCCGGCATGCCCAGGATGCCGCACCTGCCCACGGTGCCGAACAGCACGGGCTTGCCCGGCTTGATCGCGACGCCGTGCACGTGCACGCTGCCGAGCGCGCCGATCACGTCGTTGGCAAAGTCACGCGTGCCGACACTGGTGCCGCCGCTGAACACGATCAGCTCGTACTTCTTGCTGGCTTCGCGAATCACTTTCTGCAACTCGGTGACGGTGTCCTTGACGTTGGGGCGATACGTCACGTCGGCACCGGCGCGGCGCGCGACGGTCATCAAGGCGTAGCTGTTGCAGTCATACACCTGGCCGGCCTTGAGCGGTTTGCCCGGCGCCACCACTTCGTCGCCAGTCGTGAAAATCAGCACGCGCGGGCGCTTGAACACCTTGACCTTGGGGCGGCCGGTAATGGCAATGGCTGCAATCGGGCCCGGGCCAAGCTGGGTGCTGCGGCGCACGACGACTTCACCCTTGGCGATATCTTCGGCTTTGCGGCCGACGTTTTCGCCTGGTGAAACCGGTGTGCGAAAGCTGACGGCGTTGCCGACCAGCAGCGCGTTCTCAACCATGACCACGGCGTCGGCACCCTTGGGCATGGGGGCGCCGGTTGCAATCTCGACGCATTCGCCCTGCTTGATTGTGCCCTTGAAGCCCTTGCCCGCGACCGCCTTGCCGATGATGCGCAGCATGCCCGGCTCGGCCAGGTCGTCGCTGCGGACCGCATAACCGTCCATGGCGGCGCGGTCGAAGGCCGGAACGTTCAGCGTGCTTTTCACGTCTTCCGCGACCACGCGGCCGTCGGCGTCGGCGACGGTCACGGTCTCGGTGCCGCTGACGGGGCGCAGCTTGGACAAAATGGTGTCCAGGGCGTCGTCAGCGCTGACAAGTGTTTCGAAAATGGTCTTGCGGGTCATCGTCGTCATTGCGTTCACTTCTCGTTGAGCTTCTCAACCGCGGCCAGCATTTCGGCCTTGGCAAAGGGGTCTGCTTCGGCATTGGCTGCCGCCTGCAACAGCGCCTTTACATTTATTGTATCCAGCAACCCGGCTGCGCGCTTCCAGGCGGCAAGGGCCTGCGCTGCGTCGGCGCGAACTCCGGCATCGGTGTGCGTCAGGGCACGTTGCAATGCCGCGGAAGTTCCGTCACTGCCGCAGTGCGCAGCCACGGTCACCAGCCTGCGCGTAAGGCCCACGCTACTGTCGGCGGGGCCCTGCAGCACTGTTTCGAGCTGTTTGATGCAGCGTTCCTTCACGCTGGGGGCTGAAATCTTAAGCGCTTCGACGGCGGCGTCGCGCACGTGGTAGATCGGGTCTTCCAGCATCTCGATCAGGCGCACGGCTGCCTCAGAGGACTCGAAGAAAACAAGCAGCGAAGGTGCACGTTGCCGAATGCGCTGGTTGTCGCCGCGCGAAAGCGTCACGAGCAGCGGCACCGCCTGTGCGGTCTGCCACTTGGCCAGCGCCGCAAGCTGCGAAAGCCGGGCGCTGTCATTGGTCTCGACAGTGGCCTGGGCCAGCAGCGCGTCAGCTGCTGAACGGGCATCCAGCTTGGCAAGCAGCTCGGCCACGTTGCGGCGGGCTGAAGGTTCGGCGTGGGCTAACTGGGCTGTCAGCGGCTTTACCGCCTTGTCGCCAAACCCAAGGATTACGGTTTCAAGGCAGCGCGTGACCAGCGTATCGGTTGCTGCCAGCTTCGAGATGGCGTAGTTCAAACCGGGTTCGCCGGCGTCGATGATGGCTTTGCGTGCGGCGGCGACTTTCTCGCGGTTATCCCCGACTTCCCACAGGCAACCGACACGCCACAACTCGTCAAGGTCGGGCGCGGCATCCTGTGCCCAAAGCGGCGCGCACATCAGCAGCAGGCAAAGGGGGATAATGCGAAGAGCCATTTTTCCACTCCGGACCGGTTACATTACCTGCGATTCCGGC
>JADZFR010000031.1 GCA_020849795.1 Planctomycetota bacterium
CTGTCGGGGCTGTCTCTCACCCCTCACCCCCAGGAACCCACGGACACAGGTTTTGCGATTCAGGAGGCAGGCGGCAGGATGCAGAAGGCAGGAACTGCAAACCGCAAAACCACTTACGCGCGAAAAATATTTTTGGATTGCAGGCACGAACGTGTGCTAACGCAGCTTGATCGTCAGCTTGGCGCAGTACACTTCTCCGCTGTGCCGGTAGTCGAATGTGCTTTGCGCGACCTGTTCGACCTCGCGCGCGGGCGGCTTGCAGGTGCTGGCCTTGCCGTTGATCAGCAGGTTGACCTCACGGTCAAGGTACAGCATGTCGTCGTGCAACAGGATCTCGACCTCGTTGACGTCTTCGGATTCGAGCAGAATCGTGTTGCTCACGCGCTCAATGCGCGCCCGGACCAGCCCGCCGGCATAGCGTTTGGCCGGCCAGTCGGTTTTGGACCCAAGCCGCTTGTATGACTTCACGCGCAGCCAGTAACAACGATCGTTGCCATCGCGTTCTTTGTCGCCGATGACGTTGCGCATGATCAGCAGCGTCGGCGTCGGGTCGCGGGTGACCTTCAGGCAGTCGTTGACTGCGGCGGCGATCAGCTTGGAGGGGCCGCCGCCATGAAAGCCTTCGTACTCGCGGTAATCGACGGGCACGCCGGCGGCCTTCATGGCGTCGCGGGCAGCGCGTGCCCACTCAGTCGGGAACTTCTTGTCGCCATCGGCGTGCACCCAGTAGACGGGCGTGGCGCCAAAGCACGTGGCAAAAGGCAGCTCGGCCTTTTGCTCGTGCAGTTTGCGGTCGGTCCGCAACTGGGCAAGCTGGGCTTCTTTGGCGTCAGGCAGGTGAAAGCCGGGCGTGGCATCGCGCACGCAGATGGCTGCAAACTGTGACGGCCGCAGCTGCACCAGTTCAAAGCAAGCCTGGCCGCCCATGCCGACGCCGGTGAGGTAGATGCGGTTGCGGTCGATGTTGAACTTCTGCAGCAGCTCGTCCAGCAGGTTGAACACGGTGTCGATGCCCTGCTGCTTGGGGCCCCAGCCGAAATACTCTTTGTCGCCGGGCGGGTTTTCGCGCGGGTCGTCGGCCGTGTTGCCGCGGTTGAGCGCCTGCGGGCAAGCGATGATGCAGTCGCGCAACGCGGCGGCGCCCTCGCGCGCGCAGGTGCGCAGGCCCGATAGCTCGTACCAGGCGGTGCCGAGGTCGCTGTGCAGGCCAAGTACCAGCGGCACGGGCGTGTCGGCGGCCAAGCCGCGCGGCAGGTCAAGCATGGCAAAGTTGGTGTATTTGGCGCCGCGCGAGCGCACCTCGTAGATGTACTCGTATGCGCCCTCGTGAATCTCTTTCAGTTGCGGCAGCTTGGCCGGCGCCTTGCGCTGCAGGCCCAGCGCGTGCTGGCGCACGTCGCGGGCGCCCGCTTCGTCCAGCGTCCAGCCGGCAAGCCTGGCGATTTCCTTGTCGCGGGCCTTGGCGTCGGCGGTGTCGAAGACGTTGCCCACCCAGCGTTTGGCGTCGCCGGCGTCGGCATCTTTGGCCAGCACCAGCGGTGACACAAGCGACAGAAACAGCAGTGCGGCAAGGCAACGCGGCATGACAAGCCCCAGGGGAAGAGAGCGGGGTCTGCACCATGATAGTAAACCGGCGGGCCGCGCCTATAATCCCGCCCCTTGGTTCTGGGTCAGGAGCGTCATGGGTTTCAAGTGCGGCATCGTCGGCCTTCCCAACGTGGGCAAGAGCACGCTGTTCAACGCGATCACGGCCAGTGAGCAGGCAGCGGCGGCAAACTACCCGTTCTGCACGATCAAAGCCAACACCGGCATGGTGCCGGTGCCGGACCCGCGGCTTGACCGGCTGGTGGCGATTGCGCACCCGCAGCGTACGGTGCCTGCGACCATGCAGTTCGTGGACATTGCGGGGCTGGTCGAGGGCGCCAGCAAAGGCGAAGGCCGCGGCAACGACTTTCTAGGCGACATCCGCGACTGCGACGCCATTGCCCACGTGGTGCGCTGCTTTGTCGACGACAACATCGTGCACGTCAGCGGCAGCGTGGACCCTGAGCGCGACATCCGCGTGATCGAGATCGAGCTTGCGCTCAAGGACCTCGAAACCGTCACGCGGCGCATCGAGAAGACCGAAAAGCTCGCCCGCGGCGGCGACAAGGACGCCAAGACGCTGCTGGAAGTGCTCACGAAGGTGCGGGCCCTGCTGGATGACGGCAAGTGGGCGCGGCACGTGCAGGTTGAAGACAACCAGCAGAAGTTCCTGCGCGAGCTGCAACTGCTGACGTCCAAGCCGATCCTCTACATCGCCAACGTCGCCGAGAGCGACCTGCCCGACGGCAACGCGCTCAGCGACATCGTCAAGCGTGTGGCAGCCGACCAGGGCGCCGCCTGCATCGTCATCAGCGGCAAGATCGAGGCCGAGATCGCACTGTTGCCAGAGGCTGAGCGCAAGGACTTCCTGGACACGCTGGGCCTGAAGTCGAGCGGCTTGGACCAGTTGATCCGTGCGGGCTACAAGCTGCTGGGCCTGCGCACCTATTTTACGGTCGGCGAGAAAGAAGTGCGCGCGTGGACGATTCATGCGGGCGACACGGCGCCGGTGGCCGCGGGCGTGATCCACAGCGACTTTGAGAAGGGCTTCATCCGCGCCGAGACCATCGCGTATGCCGACTTTGACCGATTGGGCGGCGAGAAGCAGGCCAAGGAAGCCGGCAAGATGCGCACCGAGGGCAAGGACTACGTCGTTGCCGACGGCGACGTGATGCACTTCCGGTTCAGCGTGTAGGGGAGCCATGCCGGACATTGAGGCCAAATCCGGCGTAATCCGGTTGCGGGTCAAGGACATTGGCCAGCTTTTCAATTCGCTGGACCCTGACCCGTTCATTGAACGCGACCTCGACGACGATGCCGTCAGCTACATTGTTTCGTGGGCCCGCGAGCTTCCGCACCACCTGCCGATCCAGCTGTCGGTCACGATTACCGAGCCCAAGCACCCGGGCGACCACCAGGCCATCCTGCAGGCGGCGGTGCAGAACTACTTCGGACAGGCCACAGAGCTTGCACGCAACGAGTTTCGCGAACTCATGCGGCGCGGGCGTTCCAGCCTGATGATTGGCCTGGTGGTGCTGGTCACGGCCATGTCCGCGGCGCACTTCGTTGGCCAGGCGCTGGACGACCGAACGTGGGGGTCGCTGATCAGCGAGGGCATCATGATCGGCGGTTGGGTGGCGATGTGGCGCCCGCTAGAAATTCTGCTGTACGACTGGTGGCCGCTGCGCCGCAAACGCCTTGACCTTGAGCGCCTGCGCGACATGGACGTGAAAGTGCTGGCCCCGCCTACTCCTTGAGAGGCAGGGTGCTCCACGCGGATTCCGTGTACATCTGCGGCACGTGGGCCTTGCGCCAGGCGGCTTCATCCGGCTCAAAGACGAAGTACCAGCGCCAGACAGTCTTGGTCTGGCCCAGCGAGTGGGGCGGCAGGCTGTCGTATCGTTCGCGGCTGGCCCAGAACTCGCCCGAAGGCACCCACATCTGGTCGGTCCACAGCTCTTGCCGCTGGACCGAAAAGACGCGTTTGCCCTCATGTTCGGCGCGCAGCAGAAACGCAGCATGGACAGGCTCGGCGCCCGGCAGCGTGAACGTCGCCAGCAGCGCGTAGTCGATGCGCGCCTCGCGGCCCAGCAGCACCGGCGTGAAGCCGGCAGTGCGCGCGTCGCCGTCATGCCACAGCAGCGTTGCGTCTGGTGCAAGCTTGTCGATCAAGTTCGCCAGCGGCTCGCCCGGCTGCCAGCGTTTGCCGTGTTCCAGAATATGGTCTTCGCGCAGGTACACGCGCGGCAGCGTGATCGGCATGCCCTCCACCGTCTCGGTGCTATCGGCGCCGTCGTCCGGCGCAAGCGTATGTGGGGCGGCTGCGCCCAGCCCCTCGTCGCCAATGCTGACCAGCGTGCCCGCAGGCAGTTGCAGCAGGATCGACTTGACGTAGCGGTCGTCGACAAAGCGCAGCATCACGGCTTCACGCAGGTCGCCCCACGCAGCCATCAGCACGCTGAACGCCAGCAGTGAAATGAGCAGCGTCGCCCACGAAACCTTGAGCAGGCGAAGCCAGAGTGCGGTCGGCGGCTGTGGCATGGCACGAGCTTACGGGTGGGCGTGGGGCGCCGCAACGCGGGGAGCGTCCGGTAATGTTGGCGCGACGGAACAGGATGCTGAACAAATCTTTGAGTTTCCCGTTGAACCCGTAGTGAAGTGCGGGACTAATAGTATCTGAATGGTGAAGCTGGCCTCTATCCTTGCGGCACTCTACCTCAGTATCGCGCCCGGCATGAGCGTGGCGCGGCTGCTGCATGCCGTGGAGTTGTGCAAGCTGTTTGAGACCCAGGTCCAGGTCGCGCAGACGCATACCTGTGGCGACCATGAACCTGAAGCCCCCGACCAGCCCGAAGAACGCTGCCCGTTGCAGGACGATCTCGCCATGCAGTCCGGCGCGATGGCGGTGCCATGCGCGCCCGCAGAACTGCAAGCCGCGCCCGCCTGGCAGCTTGAGCCCGCGTTTGTCAGCCACCAGTCAACCGTGCCCCAGCGTGCCGCCGCGCACGTGGAACGCCCGCCGCCGAACCCGCCCTGGGTCGGCGTGACATTGCTGCTGGTCTAATTCAGCCTCCGTGAACCGGTGCCACGTGCGCCGGTGTACCTGCGTTCGTTCACGGAGATTCTATGCGTCGCTTTGCCCTGTTGATCCTGTTGCTGGCCGGCTGCCAGAGCTATGAGCCCCTGCCGCTCGATGAAGACGCGGCGCTGGCAACATGGCGCGAGCGCAAACCCGGCGACGCGGCGCAGTACGCCGCGGAACTATCCAGGCGATCCGAAACACCGCGCGCGCCGTTCAATGCACAGGACGGCCTTGGGCTTGAGGAAGCCGAAGCCGTCGCGCTGTTTTTCAACCCCGGCCTTCGCGTGGCCCGCCTGCGCGCGGGCGTTGAGCTGGCAGCCGCCGAAGAGTCAGGCCGCTGGGAAGACCCCGAGCTGTCGGTGGAGGGCGGTTGGATCATCGACAGCATTCCCAACCCGTGGTTTCTGGCGGCGTCGATTTCGTTCACGATCCCGCTGTCGGGCCGGCCGGGCGTGGAGCAGGATTTGGCGTTTGCGAAGTATGACGCGGCCAGGCGACAAGTGGTGGTGCAGGAGTGGGACGTGCTGGTCAGCCTGCGCCGCCAGTGGCGCGAGCTTGAGCTTGCCCGCGAACACCTGGCGCTCACCAGGGGCTACCTGCTTGAGCTGGATGCGCTGCTGGAAAAGGCCCGGCGCCTGCGCGAAGCCGGCGAGATTTCAAGCCTGGACCAGCGGCTCGTGGAGATGGAACGTGCCGCCGCGCGGGCCGAGCGCTTGTCGCTGGAACAAGCCGCCGCAGAGGCTGAGTCCGCGCTGAGAGAAACCCTGGGCCTGCACCCGGAAGCGCCGCTGGCGCTTGTCAGCAGCGCGCCGAGCGTGACGCCGGTGGCGGCGGGAGCAGAGAAGCGGCTGCGCGCCAATCACACCGGGCTGGCGCTGCGCCGCAGCACGTACGAAACCGCCGAGCAGGAGCTGAGGCTGGAGATTCGCAAGCAGTACCCGGACCTGCACATCGGCCCGGGCTACGAGATCGACGAGGGCCAGTCGCGCATCACGCTGGGCTTCGGCATCCCGATCCCGATCATCAACCTGAACCGCGAGGGCATTGCGCGCGCCCGCGCGGCGCGGTTGGCTGCGCGCGCCGAGTTCGAGGCCGAGCTTGAGGGTGCCTTGCACGCGCTGGCCCAGGCGCAGCAGAAGGCGCGCCATGCCAACGAGTTGCGGGCACAGTTCCTGCGCGAGGTAGTGCCGCTGGCCGACCAGCAGGTCGCAGACGCCAACGCGCTGGCCGATGCCGGCGAGTTCGACGCGCTGGACCAGCTGGAGGTGCTGTCGCGCCGCCATGAGACGCGCGTGAAGATCCTAGAGGTGCTGATCGCCGCGGCCCGGGCGCAAGACGCAGTGGTCGCGCTGCTGGGCCCGGCGTTCAAGCCGCAGCCAGACGAGCAGGAGAAGAAGGAATGAAAAAGCTGATCCCCATGCTGTTGATCGCGCTGGCGGCCTGCACGAGCGAGCCCGAGCCCGCGCCGCATACTGACGAAGGCGGCGCGGGCTCGGCGCCCACCAACCGCATCGACATTCCGCCCGCCGTGGTGAGCAACCTCGGCATCACGTTCGCAAAGGTCGAGCGGCGCCATGTAGAGCAGACGATTCGGCTGCCCGGCGTGTTTGAGGTGCCCCCCGAGGCTGAGCGCGAGTACCGCGCGCCCGTGGGCGGGCGCGTGACACTGCTGGTGAACCAGTACGACCACGTCGGCACAGGCGACGAACTGGCGCGCATTGACTCGGCGCAGTGGCGCGACATGCAACGCGAACTCGATGCCATTGAAGCCGACCTGACCGCCCGCCAGGCAGACGTGGTGATGGCGCAGGCCGAGCGCGCCGCCGCCGAAGCCGATATCGAGGCCTACCCGCGCCGCATTGAGGCCTATCAGCCGCACCTGGACGCGCTGGCCGCGCACCGTGAGCGACTGATTGAGGCACGCGACCTGTGGCAGACGCGCGTGCAGGAGATTGAGGAACTGATTGCCAAGGGCGCCGGCAAAGCCACCGAACTGGCAGAGGCGCGGGCACAGCTTGCAACGGCGCAGTCGGCGCTGAGCGAAGAAGCCGAGAAGAGGGCCGAGCTGGAACGCGAAAGGGCCGAACTGGCGTTCAGCCAGCAGGCTGCCAGCGCGCGGCTGCCGGTGCTGATTGCGGCCGAGACCTCGGCGCAGAGTCTCGCGGCGTCGGCAGAGCGTTCGTTCAAACTGAAAGTGCGGGCGACGGCGACACTGCTGAACGTGGAGCCGGCGGCCCTTGACGGTGGGGCATGGCGGGCGATCGGCACAGTGGTGGTGATGGCCGGCGCGCCGGGGATGGTCATGGACCTGCGCGTGCGGCAGGGCGACACGCTGCAATCGGGCGATTCGCTGTTTCATGTCATGGACGCCTCACGCACACGCTTTCGGGCGCGAGGGCTGCAAAGCGACCTGGGGCGCCTGAAAGACGGGCTTGCCGGGCGCGTGGTCGCGCCGGCAGGCGGCACGCTGGAAGGCGCCGAAGCGGCCCGGGGCACGATCAGCATCGCGCCCATGGCCGATGGTGACGCGCGGCTGGTGGATGTGCTGCTGAGCCCGCAGACCCGGCCGGCGTGGGCACGTCCCGGCGTCGGGGCCGAGCTCGAGGTGGTGTGGGACGCCACGCAAGAGCCCATGCTGGCGGTGCCCGCCCGGTGCATCGTGCGCGACGGCCTTGACCTTGTGTTCTTTGTGCGCGACGCGGCGGACGCCAACAAGGCGATTCGTACCAAAGCCGACGTCGGCCCGAGTGACGGGCGCTGGACCGTGGTCTACAGCGGAGTGATGGAAGGCAGCGAAGTGGTGCTCGATGGCACCTATGAACTCAAGCTCACGGGCGCGGGCAAGCCGACAGGGGCCGGGCACTTTCATGCCGACGGGACCTGGCACGCCGGCGCGGACCACGACTAGGAGAAAGTAGTGTTCAGGTGGCTGATTGCATTTTCGCTCAAACGCTCTTCGCTGGTGCTCGTGCTGGCGGGGTTGCTGATTGTCGCCGCCGGCGTCTACATCCCGCGCATTCCCGTCGACGTGTTCCCCGAGTTGAATGCACCCACGGTCACGATCCTGACCGAGTGCAAGGGCTACTCGGCCGATGAAGTCGAGCAGTACGTCAGCTTTCCGATCGAGAGTTCGGTCAACGGCTTGCAGGGCGTGCGCCGGGTGCGCTCCAGCAGCGCGACGTCGCTGAGCATCGTCTGGGTCGAGTTTGAGTTCGGCGAGGATATCTACCGGGCGCGCCAGCTTGTCGCCGAGCGACTGGACCAGGCGCGCGAAGCCCTGCCCGACACGGTACACGCCGAGATCGCGCCAATCGGGGGCCTGCTGGGCGAAATGATGCTGCTCAGCGTGTCTGCCGCCGATGACAGCGTCACGGCACTTGAGCTGCGCGGCTGGGCCGAGTTTGAGCTGCGCAACAAGATTCTGGCCGTCGGCGGCATCAGCGAAGTGGTCGTGATCGGCGGCGAGCTGCCGGAGTACCAGGTGCATGCCGACCAGGCCCGCCTGGCGCTGTACGGGCTGACCATGCAGGACGTGGTGGAAGCGGCCCGCAAAGCCCACGCGACGGCCAGCGCGGGTTATCTGCCGAACGTGGAGGGCAAAGAGCTTCCGCTGCGGCAGGACGCGCGCGTGCTGAGCGTGGAAGACATTCGCGGCACGATCATCAAGTACCACAATGGCGCGCCAGTCACGATCGGGGACGTCTGCGTTACGCCGGATGGCAGCGGCGTAAACCTGGGCGCGGCCCCGTCACGCGGCACAGGCGCCGATGCCGGCAAGCCCGCGGTGATCGTGACCGTCACCAAGGCAGCCGCCACAAACACGCTGGAACTGACCCGGCAGATTGATGCGGCCCTCGACGGGCTCTACGACAAAGCCGCGGACGGCAATCTCGCCGACACCGTGACCATATCCCTGGGTGGCGGGCGCACCGGCAAGGTGCATCTGAACCGCCACGTGATGCGGCAGAGCGATTTCATCGGCATGGCGGTGAACAACGTGGTCACGGTGCTGCGCGACGCCGCGATCCTGGTCGCGATTTTGCTGGTGCTGTTTCTGCTGAACGTGCGCACCACGATCATCACCCTGACTGCGCTGCCGCTGAGCCTGGCCATCGCCATCCTGATGCTCTGGCTGCTGGACTTGAACATCAACGTGATGACGCTGGGCGGCCTGGCCGTGGCAATCGGCGAGCTGGTGGACGACGCGATCATCGACGTAGAGAACGTGTTTCGCAGGTTGCGCGAGAACCGGGCATTGCCCGAGGGTGAGCGCAGGGCGCACATTCGAGTGGTGTTCGACGGCAGCAACGAAATCCGCAGCAGCATCGTGTTCGCGACCATCATCATTGCGATGGTGTTTGTGCCGCTGCTGTTCTTACAGGGGCTGGAGGGGCGCTTCTTCCGCCCGCTCGGTCTGGCCTACATCGTCAGTATCATGGCGTCGCTGTTTGTGGCCGTGACCGTCACGCCCGCGCTGTGCAAGCTGCTGCTGCGCAAAGCCAAGGCAGGGCCCGAGCGTGAATCGCCGCTGGTGCGCTTTCTCAAACGCATGTACACGCCGATGCTGCGCGGCGCGATCAAGCTGCGCGTGGTAGTCATGCTGGTGGCGCTGGTGCTGACCGGCGGCAGCATCTGGTTCGCCGGCACCTACGGCACGCGGTTTCTGCCCGAGTTCAATGAGGGCACGTTCACGATATTCCTGAATGCCCCGCCCGGCACTTCGCTGTACGAGAGCGACCGGCTTGCAAAGGGCGTGGACCAGCGCTTGTCCGAGATTGAGGGCGTGCGCCACGTCGTGCGCCGCACCGGCCGCGCCGAGCGCGACCAGCACGCCCACGGCGTCAGTGTCAGCGAGATCGAGGTCAGCGTCGCCCCTGGATACACCAAGCACCAGGTACGCCGCGAAATCGACAAGGTGCTGGCCCAGATTCCGGGCATCACCACGATGGTCGGCCAGCCGATTGAGCACCGGCTCAGCCACGTGCTGTCGGGCACGCCGGCCGAAATTGCCATCGATGTCTACGGCGAAGACATGGATACTCTGCGCAAGATCGCCTCGGAGATCGAGACCGAGCTGCAAAGCATCCCGGGTGCGCGCGACGTTGCGGCCAACCGCGAAATGATGATCGAGACCGTTCCGATACGTTATCGGCGCGCCGACCTGGCAACCCACGGCTTCACGCCCGCCGATGCCGCCGAGCAGGTGGAAGCGGCATTCCATGGCGTGATCGTGGCCGAGGTCAACCAGGGTTTGCGGCGCTATGCGATGGTGGTGCGGCTTGACCCGGCGCAGCGCTTGAGTGTGGACCAGGTGAAAGACCTGGTGCTGGTGTCGCCGCAGGGCCGGCAAGTGCGGCTGCGCGAAGTGGCGGACATCGGTGTTGAGATGGCCAGCGACCTGATCGCGCGCGAGAACGGCCAGCGCAAGGCGGTGATTTCGCTGAACGTGTCCGAGGGCCACAACCTCGGCCACCTGGTGGAAGAGGTGCAGCGCCGCGTGGACCCGATTGTGCGGCGCCACGGCTACTCGGTGCACTACGGCGGGCAGTTTGAAGCGCAGCAGTCGGCTTCGCGTACGCTGTACATCATGGGTGCGGGCGTGGTGGTGGCGATTCTGCTGCTGCTGTACATCGCGTTTGGGTCGTTGCGCTCGGCGTTTCTCGTGATGCTGAACCTGCCGCTGGCGCTGATCGGTGGCGTGGTGGCGATTTTCATTGCCGAGTCGCCCAACCCGCTGGCCAACCTGGCGGCGCTGTTCAGCGGCGGCAAGTATGTGGCGCCGGTCATCAGCATTGCCAGCATGGTCGGGTTCATCACCCTGTTCGGCATTGCCGTGCGCAACGGCATTCTGCTGATCGCGCATTACCGGCACTTGCAGCTGGCGGGCGTGCCGATGCGCGAGGCGATTGTGCAGGGGTCAAGCGAGCGGCTGGTGCCGATCTTGATGACGGCATTGGCCGCCGTGCTCGGCCTTGTGCCGCTGGCCATGGCCGCCGGCGAGCCGGGCAGCGAGCTTTTGGCGCCGCTAGCGATTGTGGTGCTGGGCGGGTTGGTATCCTCGACGATTCTGAACCTGATTGTAGTTCCTGCGGGGTACGCGTTGATCGGCCCCCGGGTCATTGAAGAAAGGTCCAAAGAAGTAGAGACCCTGTGAAAGGAGAAGGAATGCGGAAACTGATGTTGTTGATTCTGGCGGTGGCTTCGCTTGCCATGGCGGCTTGCGGCGGCGGCAACACGACAAACGGCCCTGCGGGCAACGCGCCGGCGAACGACGGCCACAGCCACGGCCACGGCGACGAGCACGGCAAAGCCCACGACCTTGGCAAGAAGAAGTCTGGCGACTACGAAGTGCAGGTCGGGCAGGTCGAGAGCGATTCAAAGACCGAGGGTGTCTTTGAAATCAAGGTCATGAAAGACGGCAAGGTGGTCAAGGACGTGCCCGCGGAAGCCTGGATCGGCAACTCGGCAGGCAAGGAACTGTCGCCGGTCGCCAAAGGCGAGTGGATGGAGGATGAACAGTTGCTGGATTGCCACGTAGCCCTGCCGGCGGACATGAAGGAAGCCCGCCTCTGGGTGCGGATTCGCCCAACCGGCGTGAAGCTTGACCCGGTGGACTTCGAACTCGACAAAGACTAGTGCTGACCGCAGAAACCAGTCGGCCCCCGGGACAGTTCCCGGGGGCCGATCTGTCAAGCCAGGCTATTTGCCGGTGACCGGGTTGCGGGCCGGCCGCACCGTCAGGTCCCACACCCGGATCACCTTGTCCGCCCCGCCGCTCAGCCCGCGGGTGCCGTCAGGGCTGATCGCGGCAACACCGGGCGTGTCGGTGTGGCCGGTGTAGTGGACTGCGACACTGCCGGCTTGCAGGTCCAGCAGGTGCACCTTGTTGTCATAGCCGGCAACCAGCGCGTGGCGGCCGTCCGCGGCCAGGTCAAAGCGCGAGAAGACCACGTAATTGCGCCGGTGCTGCTCGACGAGCTTGCGGTTGTCTTCTGCGACCTGGCGAATGTCGTCGGAGTGCCGGCGCATGCTGTCGCGGTCGTTGGCGCCCTCCGGCCGTACCGGGTGCCCCCGAAGCGTCGGCGGGTTGAAATCAATTTTCCGCATCTCGGCGCCGGTGAACGCGTCGAGTTCAAGCACGATCCCGCTGTTGCGCGCAAAGGCCACCAGCAGCCGCCCGCCATCCGGTGTCAGGCGCAGGCACGACACGGGGTTTGGCTTGTCCTTTCGCTCTTCCTGCAGCACGGTGTAGGTGTTGCCGTCGCCCAGCGTGTAGCTGACCACCGTCTGGTTTGGCCCGTGCAGTTCGCGGAGCAGCAGCTGGGCCGTGCCCTTTGCCATGTCAAAGTATGCCAGCTTGCCGTCGGCGGCGACCCATGCATGCATGCCGTCGGCCGAGATCGCAAGTTGCGTGGCATACCCGGGCGTGAACTCGGGCGGGTTGGCGGCGCGGTGCAACTGCCTGCCGGTGTCGATGTCGAGCACGATCACGCCGTGCTGTGTGCCGGCCAGGACAAGGCGGTTGGCGGCACTTGCGCTGGCATAGGCGACCATGCCAGCCCCTTCCTGTTCCGGCGCGATGGTCCGCAGGCGCTTGCCCTTGCGGGCATCCCAGATGTCCAGGGCGTCGGCACCGCCAAGCATCAAGGTATCGCCCGTACCCCACGAACGCGTGATGATGCACTTGCCGTCAGCTGAAAACAGCGCAGGGTCGGTGAACGCCGGGCCGGACGTGGACACGATGTTGGAATGGCGGTCTTTGGCCGTGATCTGGCTGATCACCGTGCCGTTCTCGAGATTCCAGTGGATGACGCGGCCGTCGCCATCGGCCGACAGCGCACTGCGGCCGTCTGCCGAATACACCAGTGAGTGAATGTCTTCTTTGTGGCGCCCGCTGCCAATGGCTTTGCCGGAGGCGTCGGCGGTGGCAGTCTCGGCGTCATCGCCGACGGGCTTGCCGCTTGCCACCAGGAAGACCTCCAGCTGCGTCTGTTCTGAGACGGCGGCAACGACGCCGTCGGCGTCCAGTTGCAGGTTGCTTCCGCTGAAGCTGCCGTTCACGCGGCTTGCAACCTTGCCGGTGAGGGGGTTCCAGGCGATGGCGCTTTCCGAGGCGGCCAGGTCCTCTTCGTCGCCAATGCCGAACGAGGATCGGGCACCACAGGCCACTGCGACCTTGCCGTCGGCCGAAAGCGCCAGCGTGTCGGCGTGGCGCTTGATGACGTGGCGCACGTCGCCGCTGGCAAGGTCCAGCGTGAACAGCGCGGCATAGGGTTCGTCTCCGGCCATGTCGGCAACGCAGCAGACCGCCGACTTGCCGTCCGGGCTGACACAGCACAGCTCAAGGTCCAGGTCGGCGTCGGGAACGCCAAGGGCGTTCGCGAGATGCAGCCGCTTGCCGGGCGCGAGTTCTTCGTGGTCGGGGTCGATCTCGTCGACGCGCCAGTTGTGACGCAAGGTGCCGGTCGCGAGATCCCAGGCGCAGATACGGCCTGAGCAGCCGCCATCGCGAAACCATGCGAGCACCGACCTGCCGTCCGCACTTACTCGCAGGTCGTCGGGCTCTGTGCCCCAGTAATCCTGGCCGATCGCGTCGCCCGCGTTGCGCGGAAAGAAGGCGAACTTGCGCACCAGTTTGCGCGAGGCGAGGTCCCACACGTGAATCGCTTCGTTGGCCGCGCCGACAATCTTCTTGCCGTCAGGCGTCAGGCCCAGCACGTAGCCGGGGCCGCTGTTGCCGACTTTGCCGACCAGCACGCCGGTTGCAGCATTCCAGACGCAGATGTGCGCGCCCTGCGTGTTCTCGGTCCCTTCGCCCTGCACCAGGTTTGCCGTGCCGGAACCGGACGTAACGACGAACTTCGAGTCAGGCGTCAGGACCAGCGAATCGACCGGGCAATCACCGACCTTCCTCGACCACAGTCGCTTGCCAGTCGCGGCATCAAAGCGCACGAGCAGCGTGTCGCCGCCGGCGATCACACCGCTGCCGTCGGGCGTGAAGGCATGCTGCCGGATGTACGAGCCGGCGTCCCAGGGCGCCAGCGAGCCCAGCTCGCCCATGGCGTCAGTGCCGGCGTCGCCTTGCTCCTTGGTGTCGGTCTCTGCGGTTTCGGCTTCCGGTTTCGGCGCTGTTTTGTCGGTCGGCTGTTCGCCCTGGCCCTTTCCGCCGCTGCCGTGCTTCTGGAAGTCCGTCGGCGGTTCCGCGTCGCCTTCGGTCGTCGGAGTTGGCGTCGTTTCGGCGGTTTCCGGCGGCTGTGCGGCGGTTTCCGGTTGTGCGGGGCCCTGGGGCGCCGCGGGGGTCGCCGCAGGTGACGGCGCGTTGCCGGGTGAGGCGGACTCACGCGCCGCTTGCTGGGGGATTCGAGGCAACGGCGGCGCAGATGCCGATTCCAGCGCCCACACGGAAACGGCGCCAATCAACATGACGGGGATAAGCAACATTGCAGCTTTGAACATGACGGCTCCTGTCAGCAGTTTGGACGTCGCCGAAGTGGCGACGCGCGACAGCGAGGCAGACACGGAAACACCCAGGCCGGCCGGCATCGCCGGCACAGGCAACGCCGCCAGAAGTACCGCGGTGCGCCCCTCCGGCACGCCCAACGCCCTGCGCAGCCGCTCAGTGCCGCGGCGCACGCAATGGGGGAATGACCCCTCGGGCACCCCCATGGCGCGTGCAGCCTGCCGGAACGAAAGGCCGCCGATGTGTGTGAGCACCAGCGCTTCGCGCTCGGCGTCGGGCAGGTTCTCAAGTTCATCGGCGAGTCGTTGCAGCAGTTCACTGCGCTGGGTGGCTTGCGTCGGGTCGGTGGACTGATCCGGGATGCTCACGAGCAGCTCCTGGTCGTCCGCCGTGCGTGAAGCGCGGCGGGCGTGTTTGCGGCGTGCATTGCACGCAAGCTTGGCAATGACCGTGCCGAACCAGGGCCACGGGTCATCGGTGGGAAAGCTGCCAATCTTGCGCACAGCGACCTGGAAGGCCTCCTGCACCACATCTTCGGCTTCCTGCCGGTGTCGCAGCAGCGACCATGCCAGGCGCCATCCGCGATCAGCCAGGGCCGAGCTGTGGTTTGACAGGACCTTCAGTTGTTCCGCGTTGCTTCGCATACCCCGTACCTGTCGCGACCCGCGCGACTGCATCACAGAATATCGGAAAAGTTGCAGAGCCCGCAGCCAATGCGCCCGAAACCTCACCGATCGGCAACGCCACAACAGGCCTGTGCGACAGCCGGGACGCCGCGAACCTGACGTTTGTTTCGGCGCTGAAACTGGTGTGCTATAAGGCCGGCATGATCGTGCGTATCCAATCGGCAGGGGTGATGGGCATTGCAGCCGCGCCGGTGGACGTGGAGGTCGATGGCGCGCCGGTTGGCCGGGGCGGCGGCGACGCGCACTTTGCCGTGGTCGGCTTGCCCGACAAGTCGATTACCGAATCGCGCGAGAGGGTGCGCGCTGCCATCAGCAACTCGAACTACGACTTTCCGGCGATGCACATCACCGTGAATCTCGCGCCCGCCGACCTGAAGAAAGAAGGCCCGGCCTACGACCTGCCGATTGCCGTGGGCGTGCTGGGCGTCAGCAACCAGATCGACGCGAACGCCATTTCACGCCACGCCGTGATCGGCGAGCTGGCACTGGATGGCCGCGTGCGGCCCGTCGCAGGCGTGCTGCCGATTGCCCTTGAGTTGAAGAAGCACCACGTGAAGTCGTTGATTGTACCCGTGGACAACGCCGGCGAAGCCGCCGTCGTTGCCGGCATCGAGATCATCCCCGTCGACCACCTGCGTGAAGTGGTCGGGTACATCAACGGCAACCTGCCGATTGAGCCGTTTCAAGCCGACGTCGAAAAGTACTTCGAGCACGAAACGGAACATCCCTTTGACTTCGGCGACGTGAAGGGGCAGGAATCGGCCAAGCGCGCGCTGATGATCGCGGCTGCGGGCGGCCACAACGTGCTGATGCTGGGCAATCCCGGTGTGGGCAAAAGCATGCTGAGCAAGCGCCTGCCGACGGTGCTGCCGCGCATGACGCTGGATGAGGCGCTGGAGACCACGAAGATTTACAGCGTGGCGGGGCAGGTCACGCGCGAGACGCCATTGATCACGCAGCGGCCCTTTCGCGCGCCGCATCACACCATCAGCGACGCGGGCATGATCGGCGGCGGCACGACGCCGCGGCCCGGCGAAATCAGCATGGCCCACAACGGCGTGCTGTTCCTCGACGAATTTCCCGAGTTCAACCGCAAGACACTCGAAGTCATGCGCCAGCCGCTGGAAGACGGCACGGTCACGATCAGCCGGGCGTCGGGCAGTTTGACTTTCCCGGCGCGGCTGATGCTGGTGGCGGCGATGAACCCTTGCCCGTGCGGGTATCTGGGGCACCCCAAGAAGAAGTGCTCGTGCACGACGCGCATGATCGCGCAATACCGCAGCAAGATCAGCGGCCCGCTGCTGGACCGCATTGACATTCACCTTGAGGTGCCGAGCGTAGATTTCAAAGAGCTGTCGGGCGAGGCGCGCGGCATGACCAGCGCCGAGATGTTCAGCCACGTGCAGCGCGCACGCGACGTGCAGACGGCGCGCTTCAAGCGGGCGCGCGAGGGCCTGCACAACAACGCAGGCATGAATGACAAAGAGGTCAGCACCTACGCCACACTGCGCCCGCAAGTGAAGTCGCTGCTGGATTCGGCGATGGAGATGCTGCACCTGAGCGCGCGGGCATACACGCGCATTCGCAAGATCGCGCGCACGATTGCCGACCTGGATGGCGCGCAGGACATCGGCGCCGAACACATCACCGAGGCGATCGGCTATCGCACGCTGGATCGCGCCGAGGCATGAAGCCGTCACGCTGAATCACGGACAAAGGCGAAGGGCTGTACAGGATAGGCAGGATGCGAAACACAATCCTGCCTGTCCTGTTGTTTTGCAGTTCACCGTGAGCGCGCGCGTACTCCGTGGCTGACGAACTCTGCGGGCTGTCGGGATACTGGCGTGACGCTTCGCTACGGCAGCATTCCGTTGCTGTTGGCGGACTCGAGCGGCACTTCCTGGATGGTGTCCCAGTGCTCGACGATCTTGCCGGCTTGCACGCGAAACAGGTCGTTGATCACGGTGTCGCGGCCGTTGCGAATGGCCTTGGCCTGCACCAGCACGAAGTTGCCGGCACCGATCACGCGCACGGGCTCGTATGAAAACCGCGCGCCGCGCGTGCGCATGCTGGTGATGAAGTTGCGCAGCGCGTCTTTGCCGTCTGCGACGTGGGGGTTGTGCTGCGTGCATTCGTCGCCGATGTAGTCGTCGATCTTCTCGACCTCGCCGCGGCCCAGCACACTTTCGACAAACGCGCGCACCAGCTTTCTGTTGGCATCGGTCTTGTCTTTGTCAGCGACGGTCGTCGCGCCATCCAGCATGCTGTGCCCGCTGACCGAGTGCTCGGGTTGCGCCTGCATGCAATCCCAGTGCTCGACCAGCATGCCGTCACGCACGCGCCAGACGTCGAACACCGCCAATGGCCCGCCAAGCCACACGTCGCTGTGGGCAACGACAAACTCGCCATCCTGGAACAGGCGCACGACCTTGATCGTGATGCGCTGGGCAGCCGGCGCCTTCTGCATCTCGCGCACGAACTTGATCAGCCCGGCGCGGCCATCCTCGGCGTGGGGGTTGTGCTGGATGTAGTCTGCCGCGACGTACTTGTTGATCACGGCTTCGTCGCCCTCGACCAACCCTTTCTGCAGCACTTCGCGCACAATGGCGGGATAGTCGTAAGTCGGGCCAACGCTGACTTTCGAGAGAGTGGAACAAGCCGATAGCAGCAGCACCGGCAGCAACAATGCAATGCGTAGCGTCATGGCGGTCTCCAGGCTGGCGGCGTGCCCTGCGCGGTGCAGCACTCGTTCACCGTCCTGGCCGCCGGCGGCACTGATATTGGCGCCGCCGCCAGGGGGACACAAGGCGTTTCGTGCACACATGGAGGTCACGCACGAGAGCCGTGTGAGACGCCTTCTGACAGCCGGGCAGGCGCAGACACTCAGCGACCTGCACACCTCCGACTTCTTGTGATCAACGGTCCACGGGCAGGCCGCTGGGCACGCTTTGCGGCACCTCCTGGGTACGGTTGATCGCTGCCGGGTCGGTCAGTGCCTCGAGGAACGCCTTCAGGTCAGCCAGTTCTTGCGGCGTCAGGTTGCCCGGCACGTTCAGGAACACCGGGCTGAGGTTCTGGGTCATCGGCGCAACCGGAAGCAACGTGGGCGCAAGGTCCGCGGTCTGGGTCATGTTTGCGCCTGTGTAAGCGGCGCTGCTGGCGGCTTTGTCGCGGTAATGGACCAGCACCTCGTCGAGCGTCTCGAACGCGCCGTTGTGCATGTACGGCGCCGTGAACGCCACATTGCGCAGTGGCGGCACCCGGAACTGGTAGCGGTTGGCGGCGTTGCCGGTCGTGTTCTCGAACCCGAAGTCTTCTCGGCCGGAAGACCCGTTGCCCTTGCCGGGCCCGAACTGAGGAATCCCGAGGTTGTGCGTGCTGAAGTTGCTGAGTTGCGGGCCGTTGTGGCACCCGTCGCAGTTGCCCCGTCCGAAGAACACCTGGGCGCCGCGCTTCTGCGGGTCGGTCATTGCCGCGCTGTCGCCGCGCAGGTAACGGTCCCAGGCGCTGTTGGTGAACGTCTGGCTGGCTTCCCAGGCCGCGATGGCGCGGGCCATGTTGTTGACGTTCATGTTGCCCGGCCCGAACGCGGCGTCAAAGCGCTGCGTGTACGCCGGGAACTGGGCCAGCCTGCTGACCAGTGCAAGCCGGTAGTCCGTGTTGCTCAATCCGTCGAGAGAGTGCCCGGTGCCGCGCATCTCGATCAGGTCGGTCAGCGGAAACAGCGACTGGGCAGCCAGCGGCGAGAGGTTCATCTGCCCCTCGGGGGTCTGCACGGGAGTGCCCGGGGGCGCCGGCGGCTGGCCCGGCGGCGGGGGAGGAATGCCGACGCGCTTGTCCCAGAACATCTCGGGGATCTGCGCGACGTTCAGGACTGGTTGAGCATTGCGGGCGATGAAGATCTTGGACGGGTGATCCCGGCCTGGGCCGATGCCGCCCGTGCCGCCCACACCGATGCTGAGGTTGAGCTTGTCGCCGGTGCCCAACGTCGGGTGGTGGCAGGTGGCGCAGGCGACGTCGCGGTTGCCGCTGAGTTCCTTGTCGAAGAACAGCAGACGCCCCAGCTCAACCTGCGCCGCGGGGGGTGCCGGCGGCTGGTTCATGGGGGCGATGTTCTCGGCGGCGATCAGCCCGCGCAGCTGCTGTTCAAGCTGCGCGTTGCCGGGTACGCCCGCCACGTTCAGCACAAAGGCGCGCGACGCTGTGGCCGCGCCGTCGTCAACGGTGACCGTGACCGGCCAGTTGCCGGTGACCGTGGCGCTGCCGCTGATCTGACCCGTCGGGTTCAGCGCGATGCCATTGGGAAACACGCCGCCGCTGATGCTCCAGCCAAGGGGCCCTGCTGCGCCCGAAGCCTGAAGTTGCATTGAGTACGGCTGCATGACGACGGCGCCGGGAAGCACGCTGGTCGTGATGGTCAAGCCGCCGGTCGTGGCGGCTTGCACGTTCATGCTGTAGCTGCGTGCCCCTGCCAGTGTGCCGTCCGTGACGATGACGGTGAAGTTGAACGAGCCGGGCAGCGTTGGTGTGCCGCTCAGGGTGGTGGTGTCGGCGACCGAGGCCAGGTCAAGCGCCAGCCCCGGCGGCAGGCTTCCCGCCGCCAACGCCCAATTGAACGGGCCGGCGCTGCCGGTTGCCGTAAGCACCTCGTTGTAGGGCGCGCCCTCAAGGCCGTCGGGCAACGTTGCCGGGTCGATGGTCAGGGTGGCCGAAGATCCGCCCCCGGAACCGCCGCCGCCCGATTCTTCCGGGTCGCAGGCCACTGCCAGCACGGCAAACGAACTGCACAACAACAGGCAAAGCAAGGTGGCGCGGCGCATGGATTTCGCTCGGCAGGGGTCAGGGGTACCTGTTTCACGCACGACCTTGGGGCGATTCATGCGAAAAAACCGGGCCGCGACCACTGCCGGCCGCGGCCCTTGCCCAGCGCGGCGGTGCGCTAGGCGGTGCTGGCCAGAAGCGTCCAGCCGAGCGCGCTTTCGGGCTTGTTGAACGTGCGCTCGGCCAATATGTGGCGGGCGAGGTTGGACTTGCCGCCGTTGATGGCGGCTTTGATCAGCGTCAGGCTCAGCACGTCGCGCTGGGCGTGGCTGCCGCCGAAGCGGTTGCTGATCTCGCGCACCGGGCCAATGTTGCGGATCACGCCGGCCCAGTCCTGCCGGCCGAACGCCAGCAGCCCCTTGGCCACCGGCATTCCCACTTCGCGGATCATCTCGGCGTTCGTGGCGCCGCCCTTGGCTGCTTCGTCCAGCGAGCGCAGCACCTGTTGCGCCTGGTCTTCCCGGCCGCTGGCGGCAAAGGCCATCATGGCGTGCACGTCGTTGAACACCCAGAAACCCTGCTCTTCTTTCATGCGTGCCTGCCAGATGTCCGCCAGCGCTTCCATGCGCGCGCCGATGTCATGGCCCAGTGCGTGCAGCCGCCACAGCATCGAGGTCGCATCCACCAGCACCAGCATCATGTCGCTGGGCTGGCCGAAGATCACGCTGTCGTACAGCTTCAGCACGCGATCAAGGTTGCCGCGGTCTAGGTGGAACAGCGCCAGGTGCCACCAGTTGTGAACTGCCAGAATGCCGGTTTCGGCCCAGTCGCGGCTGGAAGTTTCCATCCACGCGATGCCGTCGTCGATGCGCCCCTGCATCTCCATGCAATGGGCGATGGCGTGTGCGGCCCAGCCGTCGCGCGGGTCGAAGCTTAGTGCTATGCGCGCGGCCTTCTCGGCTGCCTCGTACTGGTTGCACTCTTCGAGGCCGAAGGCGTGCATGCCCTTGACGTATCCGTAGCCGGGCACGTTGGGCGTCCAGTGCGGCAGCACACGGGCCACGCGGTCGCGCAGTGAAAGTGCGTTGCCGCGCACGAAGTCAAAGAGGTGGCCCAGTTGCAGCGCAAACGCATCGCGGGGGTAGTCGGCCAGCAGCTCGTCCAGCGCGTGGCCGCCACGATGATAGTGGCCCTGTACCAGCAGCTCGATCGCGCCGCGCAGGCGCTCTTCTCGCTCGTTGCCCTTGAGCTTTGCGGCATCGGCAAGGCTCTGGCGGGCCATGGCGGCGAAGCGGTTCTCGGCGGCGGTCATCAATGCGCCTGCTTTGAACAGGTGGCCCAGCAGAAAGTCCGGGTGCTGTGCCAGGGCGGCGTCGATGGTGCCAAGCGGGTCGCCGCGATAGGCCTGCAACTGGTGCAGTGCGCTCTCGTAGGCTTCCAGTGCGTCGTTGCTTGCGTGGCTTACGGGCGTGTCTCGTCGGTCAAGTCTCATGGCGTCTCCATTTCCGGGGTCGTAATCTATACCGACTAGTTGGTACAGTATGAACGCGCCCCAGGCAAGCGCTTTCTAAGAAAAATTGCGAGGCCGCACAGCAGCGGCCTTTCATGGCTTGTGTCGGCACAGACTAAAGAGTATAAATACAACCATGCCCCGCGACGGAACCCAAACTCGCAACCGCATCCTTGACTCGGCGCTCGTGCTGGCGCTCGAGAAAGGGTTGGCGGCTGCTTCGCTGGACCAGGTGATCGAACGGGCCGAGATCACCAAGGGCGCGTTTTTCTATCACTTCAAGTCCAAGGATGAGCTGGCGCTCGCGCTGGTAAGCCACGTAGCCGAGCTCGACCGCCGAAACCACGCCAGCATCGTCGCGCGCGTCGAGGGGCTTTCCCGCGATCCCCTGCAACAGGTGCTGCTTGCGTGCAGCCTCACCGCCGACCTGGTCGCGCCCAGCGAGCCCAACCCCGGCTGCCTGTTTGCCAGCTATTGCTACCAGGGCGACCTGTGGAGTGAAGCCGCGCGCAAAATCTGCGAATCTAACTTCCAGGAGCAAGCGGCATGGATCGAAGGCAAGCTCAAGCAAGCTGCGAAGCTGGCCGGCCGGAAGGGAAAGTCCGCGCTGCCCGTAAGCCCCGCGCAACTGGCGATGATGTTCCACAGCGTGTTCGAGGGCGCTTTCGTCCTGGCGCGAACCTACAACGACGCCAGCTTGTTCCGGAAGCAGGTGCTGGCCTACCGCGACATGCTCGAAGCCGTGTTCAAACCCGCAAAATAGGGCGGGGCGGCTGCCATGCCGCCCCGCTGTGTAGAGTAAAGTGGTCGCCTTACGCGTGCCGTGGTCTAGTTTGCGGCGGCTTCGGCGGCGATTTCCTGCCAGAACTCGGCGGGCATGTCCTGCGCGAGGTGCATTGCCCCGCCAGCCATGGCCCGGACTTGGCACGATCTCCCCGCGCATGCACTGTGTGCAATCGTTGTTTTGCGACACATGTCGGAGATCCAGGTTGCTCTCTTTCTCTCTCTCTCTCTCGGTACGCTGACGTCTGGAATCGAAAAAAGGGGCCAAGCTATGCGTGCATTTTTCCAGGTAGCAGTACTCGTCGCGCTCATAGCCGGCGCTTCCAGAGCGTACGGGGCAGAGTCCGAGCCCAATAATTCGCCGTCGGAGGCCGACTCTCTCGGCTCGGTCGAGGGGTCGTTCGGCGGGGAACTAGCGACTGAGGATGTTGACTACTTCTCGCTGAGCGTCACCGGACCGAATCTCTTCGCCATTCGCGCACTCACTGAGTCCCCAATCGCCTTCAGCGTCAGGATTGGCGAAACTGTTGAGGGTCTCGGAACACCCAAGCACATGTTAAGAAATGAGACCAGCTCTTACTGTGAAGTTCTGGTGTTTGTCCCTGACGGCAGCAACGTACTGGTTGCGCGGCTGGACCGCGGCTTGACGGACCAATCGTCGGAATATCCAGGGTTTGAGGAGGATATCGAGTACACGCTGGTGTGGCGAGTCGGGGCTGGCGCAGGCAGTGAGCCCGAGTTGTCGGCGGAAACCGAATTGGAAGGTGAGGAGAATGACGAGGTGTCGTTCACGCCCGATGCGACACCCAACTCGGGCGGAGAGTTGGGGTTCCGGATGATCTCGACCCTATGGGCGCTGTCCGGCGCGACCCTGGACGCCGAAACGGGTGAATTTCATTGGGTGCCGGGATTCACTGACGCGGGGGATAGGCAGATTGTTCTCGTTGCCACGGAGTACCCGACCGGCTGTCGCGCAAATCATGTTGGTTGGTCCACGTTCCTCGCCATCGACATCCGGATTAACAACGTCAACTGACCTCCCGTCATTTCGGAACGCCCAGATATGACAGTTGAGTACGGTGTGCGGGTTGTGACGACATTCGACATTGTGGACCAGGACGGGGACGAGATCGACGTGACCGTCCTGCTCAACAATGATGCACTACCAGCCTCCGCCCGCTGGAAACGTGGCAGGTTCACTTGGCTGGCTGGCGTAGAGCACTCGGGGGAAAATACGCTGCAGATCACCGCAACCGAAGCGCAAGACCCTGAATCATACTGCCAGTTCTCGATGCTCATCACAGTCGTTGAACCCTCCATTCAGAACATCCTGCCGGGCGTCTGGAAGCCATCGGTCGCCACGAACAGTGATACGGCCAACCCGCATTGGGTTTTCACCGGCATCTTTGAGGACGCTGATGTCGGGGCCAGTGCCCAGTGGTGGCAAGTGCAGATTTCAACCACTGATGAGTTCGGCGAGGACGAAATCGTTTGGGATTCCGGTCAGCTGAACGGCGGTGACATTCCAGTTGTGTTCGGCGACGAACTGTACTGCACCTATGGCTCAGGTCTTGCATGGGACACTGTGCACTTCTGGCGCATACGGGCGTGCGACAATAACGATGGCGCCAGCCCTTGGGCCGTCGGGGCCAGCTTCAAAACGCCGGTCGAGCCGCCTGCTGAGATTCGGACGCTCTCGGATCTGGCTCTGGATGCAAGCGAAGAACAGCCAGAGAGCATGCCATACGAGAACGTGGAGATTCAGGTGTCGGGCGAAGTTGGGTTTGCCGTCCCGTTCAGTTTGAGTGAGGGCGACCGGGTTAGCGTGCGCATGATTCGCGACGATGACGTGGAGATCCGCTTCCAGCTTTGGCAGATAGTGGACGAGACCGCCGGCATCCTTCGCGTAAATCAGGCGTGGACCGTTGAGGACGCATCTAACCTGGAACGCCGTCTGGCCTTCATGGCAAAGGCAAGCTCGGTGCATGTCCTGTGTGTCTACTACTATGATCCGGAGACGTCCGGGGAGACAAACCTTGAGGTCTACATAAACGTCGCACCGCGGCCGCCGATATCCCCGAACGAGAACTGGATCGGAGACTTGGGCGGGCAGGCGCCGGACGGGCTCGACCACACGGCACCAAAACTGGGCCCGGAGTATGGCAGCGGTCCGCTGTGGCGGGAACCCAACGCGGCCCCGCCAAACAGCAACCCACCCGCTTCGGATTGCCGCTGGCGAGTGAACATTCAGTTTCTGGACGAGGTCCGCGAGGAGTCGGAGGTCTTTGTAAAGTTCAAGAATGGTGCACAAGAAGTGCCCGACGTGTACATCGACGACAAGCGTGTGTCTTATCAGGACATTCTGAAATACCACCGGCGCGCACTTGGCGGCTTCGCGTCGTCACTTGCATCCGCCACGGCGAACAGCTTCCCGGACGGCCAGAAAGTCAAGTACCCTGATGGTACGGCGGCTCCAGACCAGGTTGAAGTCTGCGCCAGGCGCGTTGACGGCATGTGGGTGATGACCGCCACGTGGCTTGGCTCATGCGGCCAACCCGTTGTGCATGTCCATGCGTTCTCTTCGTTGACCGTGGGATTGGCTATCCGTTCAAATGATCCCGCGCGCAAGTTCAAGGATATTGAGCAATTCGATGTCAGCGGCGCTGTGAAGCGACGCATCTTTTGCCCGCAAGTTACCGTTGACGTGGACACCAGTCTGGCGTTAGGGCTGAAGAAAGAAAAAGAAGATGGTCCATTTCAGATAGCTGACATACCCACGGATGCGGTGGGTACCGCGATCGACGTTGCAAACTGGATACTGGACGAGGCGCTCAACGAGCACAGCGACATGCTCTACGTTCTGACCTCTCCGGAAAATGAAGGCGCCTGGGATGAGGACGCTGGTGAAGCGGTCACAGCGAGCGCAATTGCGAAAGTGAAGGCGCATGCACAATCTCAGGCAATGGTGGGCCGATCCACAGCCGAAGGAATCTGGAACAACTTCAACAACGCAACTGTGCGCCCACGTACTTCCGAAATGGTCATAGCCATCTCCCTGGTTTGCGAATCAAGTGCGACCGAGGACTGCGAGGGCGACATCGTCCGCATTATCTATGAGATCGGCCCGACCCCTGAAGGTGACGCGCATCCGGGGTCTCAGGATGTTCGCATCGAAAAGAACCCTTCGAATCCGAACAAGACTGCGGCAATCACAGCCACACTTAAACCGCTCCAGCGCAACAACCCGCAGGGAGATGGTCCCAAGATCAATGAGACGGAAGTTGAGGTCAAAGGCGAGGAGACACCTTGAGCGTCGCCGACAAGTCAGAGCATTCCAAGCCGCGTCAGGCCTTCGCGCTGGCCGTGGTAGCAATGTGGGGTCTGATTGTCGCTGGCGGTGCCGCGATGCTGGTCGGGGCAGTTTTCGTGGCGAACTGGATGATGTCTGAACCGTCTGTCGATGCAGGCAACGTGGCAATCGAACCCGGGAAACACCCGGAGCTTTGGGTGCGTGAGTACGCCGGCGGGTCGTGGTCTCCGCCACGGCCATGGACGGGCGCCTGGAGCGAAATCAGCGCCGAAACAAGTCGAGTCATGGTCTCCGCCGCCGGTTTCGTGCCGGAACTTTTCGAAGTGGCACGTTACCGCGATCAGAGGCTTCCCGACTTGAAGCAGATGGCGGTGCTTTCTATTGCCGTTCATGGGCCCGGCCGAAGTGTAGTCGCCGGTGAGGCCGTGACAGCCAGGCGAACGGCCCTTGGCGAATACCCGCAAGAGCTGGCTGATCTGGCTGCCGAGTTTCGGGCGCACACACCGGGTGAAACGGCGGACAGCGGCGTCATCGAGTTCCACCTGATCCCGGATGTTGTTTATGAGGTCTCGCTGCCAGATCGTTCTGTCGAGCAGCTGGGCATCCTGACAAGATTTCGAGAGGTTACCCTGCATGCCGGCGAGCGGCGCAGCATGGCGTTCATGCCGCTTAGCGCCGATGACGCTCTGATCGGGTGGCTGCGTACGCGCGATGGCGAGCCTTGCGGCAGCGCGCGGGTTGCACTGCGTTCGTGGCAGCAGACCTCCGGCGTGTCGATCACCCAGGACCTGATGGTCACGCGCACGGGGCCGAATGGCGCGTTCGTACTGGAAGGAAGGGTCCCCACGGCGGCGGTTCAAGTGGAAGCCGGCGCCGACGATCCGAAGCGGCACGCATTGTGGGTGGAATGGAAGCCTTACACCGGCGCGGTGCTGCGGGGCAGATTCGCCGTGGAGGCGTGGGCCGGCATTCAAGAAATCGGCGCGCTCACACTGCCCGAGAACGTGACCATCGAGATACGCGCGATCCAGAACGGCAAGCCGTTGCCCGGCGCGAACGTAAAGCTGTGGGTGAATGAAGAGCTAGAGTTGGAGGTCCTCACTGACGACATGGGCAAGGCGACATTCGTTGGCTTGCCAAGGGGCTTTCCGGCAGAATGCTTGGTGGAGGCTCCCAGTCAGGATCGAAAGCGGGCGGATGTCAGCCACCTGATGGCCGGCGGCGGTTCGATTGATGTTGAGCTGGCATACACGCCGGGTGTGCCCGCAGGAACCGTCACTTTTACGTTTGACCGGAGAGCGCACGGTT
The DNA here is from genome assembly GCA_020849795.1 of Planctomycetota bacterium. Classification (GTDB taxonomy): domain Bacteria; phylum Planctomycetota; class UBA8742; order UBA2392; family UBA2392; genus JADJRK01. Next base: position 26,485 of record JADZFR010000031.1, read on the forward strand.
TTGCCGACAATGAAGTCCTTACACTTCGCTACCAGATACATGAGCCGGGGGTGCCGAGCAGGAAGTGGGCCGGGGGCGGTGAAAAGCTGTCTCGCACGGCGAACAGCACTGCGGTTGTCGGCCCGCCGGGGGAGTATCTTTTCTGGATAGGGACCACGCCGATGATGGGCCGTCCAAGGAAGTTGACTTCGATACCCCAACGCGTTCGTCTGAACGCGGGCGATGTGCACGCGATCAAGTGCGAGTTCTTCGAGTGGGCGGAACTGATCGTGGAGACGGACATTTCCGACGAAGAGGCGGCAGTCTTTGCCGGCGTCAGGACACCTGACCGGCTGACGATCATGGGCGACGCCGAACTAACAGGCACAATTTCACCCAGACGAGCGACGATCAAATACTACGTTCCGCCACACGGCGACTACATATTAGAGGCGTATGCCGAGCCAAGGGGCGTCGAACGAAGCTCACGGACACGCAAATGGCACAGAATAGAGCTTAAACCTTTCAAGCCCGGAGAGGTTCGCACCCTCAAGATAGAACGCTTCTGGTCGGACTGATGCCCGCGCCGTGGTCTAGTTTGCGGCTGCTTCGGCGGCGATTTCCTGCCAGAACTCGGCGGGCATGTCCTGGGCCAGATGCAGCGCCCCGTTGGCGCCGGCGTACACGGGCTCGTTGACCCGCGTGACCTTGCCGCCGCCCATCTCGTGCAGCTTGGCTTCAATCGCGCGGTCCAGGCCGATGATCTGGCTGCCGCCGCCTGCCAGCAGCACATGGTTGCGCATGCCGGCCTGGAACTCGGGGTCGTAGTCGGCGATCAGGTTGTGCAGCTCGCTGGCGATCTCGGGCACGATGCTTGCCACGGCCGCGTGCAACTGCTCGGTGATATCAAACTCGTGCGGCACGCCCTTGACCGGCAGGGTCACAATCACCGGCTCGTCTACACGGCTCAGCGCGGCGTGGCGCTCTTTGATCTGCTTGATCATGTTGACCGTGAACGCGGCTTCGGGGTACGTGGCCTTGAGCAGCTCGAACAGCTTGCGGTCGACGGCGTCGCCGGCGGCGCTTACGGTAACCTGGTCGTCGGGGGCAGGCAGGCTGCCGTGCATGCGGCAAAGGTCGGTGGTGCCGGCGCCGATGTCGATCACCAGCGTGTCCGCCAGAAATTGCAGGCCGTAAGCCACGGCAAAGGGCTCGCTGCAGATCATCACGCAATCCAGGATGCCGCGGGAGGCCTCAATCAGTGTCTTCTGGCTGTGGATGCTGGCCTGGGCCGGGGCGCCGATCACGCCGTAGATCAGGTCATCCTTGCGCGGCTTGGCCAGCGTGACGACGTGCTCGAGCAAGTCGCGGATGGCGGCTTGTGTGCGGCCGGCGTCGCGGTTGAGGCTGGTGTCGAGGTCGCGGTACTTGACCGCACCCTTTTCCATGGGGCGGTAGACGTCGCACGAGTGCTTGTTGCGCCAGGCGTCGGCGCCGAAGAGCTTGTCTTTGCCCAGTGCCTTGCGGCTGATCAGGTCGCGCGGGTAGGCGACGATGCTGTCCACGGTCGCGCGCACACCGTTGCTTGAGGCGACGGCGGCGTGGCTTGTGCCAAGGTCGATCCCGACGAAAAGCACGCCCTCAGTGGGTTTGTGCTGTGGGGCGTTGGTGTTGGGGCGCATGCGAATCTCCGTGAAAGGCGTATCGGAAGATCGGCACACACGCGCGCGCGAGTTGAAAGAAAACCGGAAAATTCACCCCATGCCCAGGAATCGCCGCCAGCCAGCAGAAGACAGCCCCCAAACCGCGTCACTAAGCCAACTTCGTAAAGCGCATCCATGAGCCTGCCAGCAGCGTTTGGGTGCCTGAGGCCGACGCGCGGTCTGCCCGCAGGAACAGGTTGCCCGCGCCTGATGCGCCGACCTTGAAGTAGCCCTTGAACCAGAACATGCAGTTCGTAACCGTCGCCGCGTTGATCGTCGTGTCCGTGCTGCGCGAGTTGTTCGGTGCGGCGGCTGTCAGGGTGCCCGCCGAGTTCTTGATCACGCTGTACGTGATCGAGTCCAGCGTGCAGCTGCCATTATCGAAGTCTACGCGCACACCAACCGTGTTGCTGGTGGTCAGCAGCAGCAGGCCTTCCATGGCGTACCAGCCGTCGTTTTCGACGGCGCCGCCCAGCACCGTGGTCTGCATGGAAGTCGAGATGTTCAGGTTCGAGCCCAGCACCGACAGCACCGAGCTCTGCACGCCGAGATTGGATCGCGCGGTCGCGGCGTCTGTTGCGCCGGTGCCGCCGTTGGCGATGGGCAACGCGCCGGCGACGGCTGCGCTGCTGGCAAGGTTCACCGCGCCGAAACCCAGAGAGTTGCCAAGCCCGTCAACGCGCAGCACCTGGTTGTTCGTGCCTGCGATGTCGGCTGGGTCGCCGGTGCTGTTGGCACTGCGGCCGATCACGCTTCGCGCGGCGCTGTTGCGCAGCTTGGCGTCAGTGACCGCGTCGTTGTCAATCTGGCTGGTGCCGACAGTGTTGAGTGTCGCCAGACCGCCCAACCCAAGGTTGGTGCGCGCCCCGCTTGCGGTGCTTGCGCCGGTGCCGCCTTCGGTGATGGGCAGCGGGTTGGCCAGGTCGAGGTTGTCAGCCGAAACGTCACCGTCCACGGTCAGGTCGCCCTGCACGGTGGAGTTGCCGGTGATGGTGTGGTCAGAGCCGCCGTTGGTCAGGACAAGCCGGGCCGAACCGGCGACGCTGAAACCGAGTTGCTCGCCCGGCACGCGATACAACCCCGTCGTTTGGCCTCCCCCGAAGCTGTGCGTTGGATCAGCGGCTGTGCCGTTGTCTGAAAGCAGCTTTGCCTTTGCCAGCACGTTGCCGTCGGCGCTCAGGTTGCCGGAGTCGTCAATCGTCACGCCGCTGTTCTGGATCACCTTGCCGGTGGTGCCGTCGTAGCGGGCTATGGCATTGTCCGTGCTGGTGCCGGGGCCGGTTACATCGCCCGCGCCGACCACACCGCCGCCCAGCATCCAGGGTTGGACGGGGTGTTTGCGTGTCTGGTTGACGTAGTAGTCGAGCTCGCGAAGGATCGACATGTTCCCGGGCTTGGTGCCGCAGACCTCGCGGATACGCTGCAGGATGGCAGGACCTTCCGGGTGCATGCCAAGTGTGGAAACAAAGTCGCCGAGTGTCGCGGCATTGGCGGCGGGCACATCTGAAGGATGCGTTCCGGGCCTTAAGTCCTCGGTCATACGCTCGACCTTCACCCGCTCCGCGGTTGGGGAGCAACCGCCAAGCCGTTCGGAGCCTTGCGCCTTGCTTTGTTCGAGCGGGTGACCACGGCGTGCCCTGCTGGCAAAGCCCTCCGGCACAGCCGGAACATCGCCAGAGCGGCCCGGCGCAACGCCCACGCCGCCCATGAGGGACGCAACC
>JADZFR010000032.1 GCA_020849795.1 Planctomycetota bacterium
ACAAGTCACGGTCAGGAGAGCAAATATGACGCCCATTCGGATGCCCCGTCGCCGCCTCAACCAGGGTTTCTCGCTGGTGGAAGTGCTGGTTGCAGCGGTAATCATCGCCATTGTTTCGCTGGCGGCTGTCGCCTTCTACTCCAACTCCCGCGTGGGGGAGATCCGCGAGTGGCAAGAGCAGAACGCGCTCTTCCTGGCCGAGAAAGAGGTTGAGCTGTGGCAGGCCTCGGGCTACACGGGGCTTGCGGGGTTTGTGGCAGCTGACGTCGGCCCATCCAACTTTCTGCCCTATGGCTATCGTTACGGTTCGGCTGACCCACTTTGGAACGTCGGCGGCCGCTACAAGGCGGTGAACGACCTGAGCGGCACCGACTACCGCATTCGTGCGCACCTGCTGTACAGCGAGAGTACTGGCTCGCCCGCCAACGACTTCTTTGTCCGAGACGTGTTCACTCGGCCAGGCGGCGATGTGAACTACTACTACCGACGGGTGGAAGTCGTGGTTCAGTGGGGCGGCTTCTCCGGCACCACGTCCACTGAAGACATGACCCAGGAAACCCGCATGGCGCGCTAGCGCCCTGAGAAGGAGAAGAGAAATGCTTAAGGGAAACCACATCCTTCGCAGCCGCCGCGGCGTGACCATGATCGAGCTGATGGTTGCCATGGTCGCCGGGGTCATCCTTCTGTGGGGGCTGTCCACACTGCTGGTGTTGCTGTGGACGGGTATGGGGGAATCGCGCGACTTTGCCGAAGCGGTGAACCGCGTTGAGCTGATTCGGCAGCTCTCGTTTGATGCCCGTACCGGCCAGCGGATTCTCAGCCCAACCACAGACGGTGCTGCGGGCAACTACACATCGGGAGGCGTGGAAGGCGACCGTATCCAGTTTGAAAGCCTGCACTTCGATCCGGGTACCGATACCACCAGCGTGTGGACAATCACTTGGGAGTCGCAGCGTCCGGCGGGTTCTCCGGTGGGTACGCCCTACAGTGTCATCCGCTGGCTGAACAAGAACGACGGTGGCGGCACGAACTGGACCTTCAACCAGAACCAGATCACGTCTTTTGAGGTGGTGCGCAACACGGGCAACTCTTTCAGCGTGGCGATTGAGACCACCGAGGCGCAAGAAACCATGCAGATCCAGCTTGCCCCGACTCTGCGCAACGTTGTGGACTAACGAAGGCGGTTGTTACCAGCCAATGCTTGGACTGCAGCCATCGGCTTCGCCGGTTGCTTAAGGGCTAAAGTGTACGCCACAGCCACGCGCTGTGGCGTGCTTCTTTCCATGCCGGTTGACCGACCGGTCGGCAAGTGCGGCCCTAAGACACCCCGTTCAGTGGATGCAACAGCCAAAGGACGTTGCCCTTGCGCGATCGTGTGCATGTATCTGCTTGTGGTTGGGGGGGTTGACGCGGGCGCGGTGTTTGCCTATGTTCACCCCAACGTTCCATAACTCCACCCAGAGCAGGACAGCCCATGGCAACCTTGGCCGTTGGCATTGATGTGGGTACTTCTTCGGTGAAGGCAGTTGCGCTGAAGAAGACCTCGTCGGGGTACGCGCTGAAAAGCGTGGCCCAAGCCGAAATCCGTCGTGCGGAATATCACCCGGAGGAATCGCCGCAAGCCATTGCGGAGGCGCCGCTGCGCGCGCTGGAGCGCGTCTCGCAGGATTCCAACATTGCGCGCAAGGCATGTGCGTTCTCGGTTTCCGGCCCGCGCGTGGCCCCGCGCCTGTTCAAGTTTCCGTCCATCCCCAAGGGTGAGATCGAGCAGGCCATCCGTTTTGAAGCCGAGCAGATCATTCCGTTTGACCTCGCCCAGGCAGCGTTGGACTACGTGCTGTTTGACGAGGGCACGGAAGACGGCAAGCCGGTCGTGGAGGGCCTGGTGGTTGCCGTCCACAAGGAAGAAGTGGACAAGCAGTTTGTGTTGCTGAAGAGCGGTGGTTTCGATCCGGTGATCATGGACATTGACACGCTCGCCCTGGCCAACTCCTACATCGAGACTGAGGGTGTGGCAGAGCGTGAGACGGTTGCGCTGGTCAACATCGGCGCGCGTTTCAGCAACCTCTCCATCATCCATGGGCCGCGGCGCGTGTTCGTGCGTGACATCGCCTCGGCGGGCGACATGCTTTCGCGCGCCATCAGCGAGATCTACGGGCTTGACCTGCCCCAGGCCGAGAAACGCAAGCGCGAGGCCGCCTACACGCCGTTGGATGACCTTGACGGCGGCGCGGCTGGTGCTGCCCCGACCGGAGGTGAGACCGAGGGCTTCGGAAACACCGAGGGCTTCCAGCCCACGGAAGGCGGCGGCGACGAGTACGTGCTGCTGGACGGCGACGAGACGGGCCTGGCCGGTAGCGGCGAAACGCTGACCGGCGATGAGGGCTTTGCCGCCAGCGGCGAGACGCAGAACAACATGTCGGCCGCCCAGCGCATCAGCGCAAACCGCGCGGTGCTGGCGGACGCCCTGGGTGACTTGGTCAGCGAGATCCAGGACACGTTCAAGTACTACATCAACCGCCGCATTGTGCCCCGTATCGACAAAGTGCGGGTCTGCGGCGGCACAGCC
>JADZFR010000033.1 GCA_020849795.1 Planctomycetota bacterium
CCCCTCCGGGGCTCGCAAACTCTCGCGTCGAGATTCCCGGCCCTTACGGGCCGGGCTAACTTATGCCGCGCCCGTCCCGGGCGCTAAAGCGGGCGGGGCGTCCACAACACGTGCGGGCGGGGCGCCCGCAACACTTGCGGGCGAGGCGCCCACGACACTTGCGGGGCGCCGATGCCACTTGCTTTGTCTTTTGGGCTATCGGACTACTTGTGGGCCGTCGGCCAGTATTGCGGCGATAAAATTGGACGAGCTGCTGCCGTCCTCTTCTTTCTTGAACAGCAGCGGGTTGCCGTCTTTGCGTTTTACCTCGAATATTTTGTCGTGGGTGATCATGTGTACTTCGACGTCGCCTTCACCCACGTCCGCCCCGCCATCCTTGAAGAACGTGAACATCTCCAACATCTGCGGTTCCAGCGCCTCCAGCGGAATGCCAAATGTCTTGGAAGCCTCGGCCATGCGGTAGCGGTTGTACTTCTTGAGTGCGGCTTTGTTCCCGGTCCGGATCGCCTTGCAGTAAGCCATCGCAAACGCCAGCATGGTGCCTTCGTCGGCGACGCTGGCAGTGTCGAGCAATTGTTTCAGTTCGTCGAACTGGCTGTCAAAGGTGTGCACAAGCTCGTTGCCTGCGGGCATCTGCAGGTCGCCATCCTCGAGCGAGTTGACCATTTCGCCCTCGTCGGCTTCGCGCACGCCTGAACTGAAGCTGGCGTCGGGCCCCTTGTGCGTGAACTTGAAGCGCAGCACGTTGCCCTTGCCGATCAGGTGCGGCGTAAGCTGCGCCATGCCGCTGCCGCCATCCTTGCAGTTGAATACCTCGAACCCGTTGCAGGTAGCGGTGAATGCGCAGTCGTTCGCTTTGTAGGTGCAGACAACGAACTTGGCCATGGCGTCTCCTTTGGTCGCAGTATGGACACTTACCGCACACTGCCAACCGGATTCGCCGGATTATTCCGCACAGCTTGCCTACAAACCCACCGCGCAGCCGTCCTTGCGGGGGTCGCTGCCGGCGATCAGCACGTCGCCGCGCTTCACGATCACCTGGCCGCCGCCCATGTGAATGCGGTCGAAACCCTCGACCTTTTCGAGCAGGTAGCCGCTGGTCATCAGGTTTTGGACGACGTCGTTGGGCATGCCGGGCTCAATCATCAGGCGCGCGTCGCGTCCGACCAGTTGCCAGCGCGGCGCATCCAGCGCGGCCTGGGGGGTCAGCCCGTTCAGCAGGTGGGTCAGCACCTGGAAGTGACCCTGCGGCTGCATGTGCCCGCCCATGACGCCAAAGCAGGCGTGCAAGTCTCCGTCGCGGGTGGTCATGGCGGGAATGATGGTGTGAAACGGGCGCTTGTGCGGCGCGAGGTGGTTGCGGTGCTGTGCGTCGAGCGAGAAACCGTGGCCGCGGTTCTGCAACGAAACGCCGGTGCCCGGCACGACAAGGCCGGTGCCGGTGCCCATGTAGCAGGACTGGATCCATGAGCACGCGTTGCCGGCCCCGTCCACCACGCTGAGGTAGACCGTATCGTTGCCCTTGGGGCCGAACACATAGCCGGTATATGCCTGGCTCACGCTCAGTTTCTTGCGCACCTGGTCGAAGAATGACTGGTCGAGGGGCCATAGTCCGGCGACGTCGAACCCCGGGTCGAAGACGCGCTGTTCGGCTTCGGCCATGGCCACGCGCATGCAATCGACCATGTATGCGACGCGCTCAGGGGCGCGCATTTCTATCAGCGAGGCCATATCGGCCAAGCCGCACGCGATCAGCGCCGAGATGCCCTGGCCGTTGGGCGGACACTCGTACAGTCGCACGCCGCGGTACTCGATGCTGAGTGGCTGGGGCCACTCGCTGCGATGGTCGGCAAAGTCGCGCTCGGTCAGCCAGCCGCCGTAGCGTTGCACGTGCGCGGCGGCGTTGCGGGCGAACTCGCCGTGGTAAATGAAATCGGCCCCGCCTTCAGCAATGCCGCGCAGGGTGCCGGCCATGGTCGGCAGGCGCATGACCTCGCCAAACTTCGGCGCGCGGCCATTGATCAGCAGCTCATGGCCGCTGGCCTGTTCCGGGCCGTTGTCTTTGTCGCCACTGTTCCAGTCGGTGTCGCGGCGCAGCTTTTTCTGGCTTTGTGCCCAGGCGCGGGCAATCCACTCGGTGACGGGAAAGCCCGCCTGGGCTGCGTCGATCGCCGGTGCGAGCAGCGCAGCAAGTGGCATGCTGCCGTGGCGCTCAAGCAGGTCTGACCAGCCGCGCGCCACGCCGGGGACTGTGACCGCCGCGCCCGTAAACCTTGGCATGTCGCGGTACCCCGCTGCGCGCAGGCTGTCGGCGTTGGCGCCGTAGGCGCTGCGTCCGCTGCCATTGAGCGCCGTGACCTGGCGCGTCCTGGCGTCGTAATACAGGGCAAAGCAGTCTCCCCCGATGCCGTTGGAGACGGGCTCAACCACGCACAGCATGGCGGCAGCGGCGATGGCGGCGTCGGCTGCGTTGCCGCCCTGGCGCAGTACGGCGGCACCGGCCTGCGCCGCGAGGGGGTGGCTGGTGGCTATAGCGCCGCGGGTACTGAGTACCGAGCTGCGACGGGACATGAATTCAAAGTCGTATTGCATGCACAGCTTGTACAGCATCGCGGGGCGAACGCGAAGGCAGTTGGTGGGCGCAACTATTTGCGGTATCGGGCATAATGGCGCCATGGCTGACCTGTCCCTCCCGGAGTTCCTGGCATCGCTGGGCAAGACCGAGCTCAAGCCGGGCGGAACCTACGCGACCGGGGCGTTGATTCGGCTGCTTGAGTTGCGTGGCGGCGACCACGCCCTTGTGTGCGGGCCTAACGCCGGCAGCACGGCGCTGTTTGTGAGCATGACGACGCAGGCCACGACCGAGGCGCTGGTGCGCGAAGAGTCGGAAAAGGTCACCGAGAACGACCCGTCGCTCAAGCGCCGCAGCACCGCCCGCATCGGCAAGGCCGAAGAGCTGCCGTTTCCTGACGGGCACTTTCACGCCGCGATGGTCGAGGCCAGCCTGAGCTGCATGCACCCGCTGCAGCAGGCTGCCGCGCTGAAAGAGCTGCACCGCGTGCTGAAACCGGGCGGTCGCCTTGGCATTCATGAGTTGTGCTGGCGCCAGCCGCCGACGCCTGAACTTGAGCACACGCTGCAGAGCCTTTGGCGCGGGCCGGTCGCGCCGATGGTCGTGCGCGGATGGTGGGACAAGCTTGAAGATGCGGGGTTTCGCGAACTGCAGAACGAGCTGGCGGTGGTCAGCTACTTCACGCGCAATGGCTTGCAGGCCGATGAAGAAGCCGAGGTCACGGCGCAGATTTTTCATAGCGCGTTCGAGGATGCGGAGAGTCTGGCGCGCTTCAGCGCTGCCTATCGCGAGTTCACGGACAACCGGCGCTACTACGGCGTGATCATCGCGCGGGGCGTGAAGTGACGCGGTCCCCGACTTTCTGCCGGATTTGCTGAAGTTTCCTGCACGCCACGGCCGATTCATGGTCGGGATGTGTACATGGAACCTCGCCAGACCATCGAGCGCTTTCTCGAGCACCTGGACGTTGAACGCAACTTCAGCGACCAGAGCCTGCGCGCCTACGCCGGCGACCTGAAGCAATTCGCCGAGTTTCTGGATGCGCGCGCTGTGTCCGATCTCGGCCAGGTTGAGCACCTGAACCTGCGGGCGTGGCTTGCGCAGCTTTCTGAACATGGTTACGAGCGTCGCACGATTGCGCGCAAGCTGGCGAGCGTGCGTTCACTGTTCCGGTTTCTGCACCGGCGCAGCGAGATCACGGAAAACCCGGCGCGCATGCTGCGCACCCCGAAACTTTCACGCAACCTTCCGAACTTCCTGGACGAGCAGCAGGTCAATGCGCTGCTCAGCGCGCCGGACCCCGCTAACTGGAGCGGGCTGCGCGACCGGGCCATCCTGGAGCTTCTGTATGCAACCGGACTTCGCGTCTCTGAACTCGTACGGTTACAACTCTCAGACGTCCACCTCGCACGAGGCTCCTTGCGCGCGTTCGGCAAGGGCCGCAAGGAGCGAATCCTTCCCCTGCTCCCTTCCGCCATCGAGTCCATCCAAGCCTGGCTCAAGGTCCGCGGGCAACCGCCCAGGGCACGATCGCGGTCAATAGCCGTCGGTGTCGACCAGATTTTCATCAATCAGCGCGGCACAAAGCTGACCGACCGCAGCGTGCGGCGGCTGATCGACGCATACGTCGCGCAAGCCGCCATCAGTTGCCACGTCACGCCGCACACCCTGCGCCACAGTTTCGCCACGCACCTGCTGAATCACGGCGCCGACCTGCGCGACGTGCAGGAACTGCTGGGCCACGCGCACCTGGCAACGACACAAGTCTACACCCACGTGAGCACCGCCCGCATGCTCGACGTGTATGAGCGGGCACAGCCCGGCGGCAAGAAGAGCGCTTGAGGCCGCCTGCGGGTGAGCTACAACAGCCCCGCCAATGATCGAAGTCTCCGTACTTTCGAAGCTGCGCCAGACCCATGACCACCGCCTGATCCGGCGTGCCGTGCATGCGGCTTTGTCGGGCCGACTCGGCCGCGCAAGCGTGACCGTGCTGCTTGTTGGCGCGGCACGCATGCGCTCGCTCAATCGAGACGCGCTGGGCCACGACTATGTGACAGACGTGCTGTGTTTTGACTACGGCGACTCGCCTGAGGGGCGTCTCTGCGAAATCGTGGTCTGCCCCGAGTATGCCGGCAGGCAGGCACGGGCATACGCCGTGCCGGCAGCCCAGGAACTGGCGCGCTATGTTGTGCACGGGTGCCTGCATTGCGCTGGTTTCGACGACTCGAACGCTCCAAAGCGCGCGCGCATGTGGTCAGCGCAAGAGGCTGTACTGCGCGCGATGTTTGGCAAACGCTACGTGGCGCAGCCGGACTGATCAGACCAGCCGCTTGGTCACAAGGTGGCCGGGCTTCAAGCCGGTGTCGGTGACCTTCTTGATCAGCGATTCAAGCTTGGGGTGTTCGCCGCGCGCGACACCATCGTCGGCGGGGCTGCCATCGAGCAATTGCAGCGTGCCGCCCAGTCGCTTGGTGAAGTAGTGGCACGCGGCAAAGATGCGCTCAAGCACCTTGCGCGGCTGCTTCACGCCGGCCACGGCATAGCTGAGCGTGATGCGCGGGGACTTGCCTTTTGCACCCGGCGCCAGCTTTGCGCCATCCACCGCAACCTGGAACACCGGGTCGCCCATTGCCTGGCCGCCAAGCCACGCAAATACGTCGCCGGCGCGCTTCATGCCCAGGCACAGGCAGCAATCTGTAACTTGTGCCAGGTCAAAGCTGCCCGCAACCGCCAACCCGAAGCGGTCGGAAAGCTTGCCCTTGAGTGCCGCAACCTTCGCGCTGCGCGCGGCACCCGCGGCGGCGTCTTCTTTGGGCGGCTGCTTGGCGCGCCCGAGCGTCTTGGCCACGCGCCCGGCGACCATCTCGAACATCTCGAGGTCGTCCTGGGCAAGCGGCTGGCCGGTACCGGGCAGTAGTTCTTGCGCTACGAGAACCTGGGCAGGCTCGGGTGTCAGGGGCCCGACTTCAAGCCACGGCTCTTCCCCGGTGTTGCGGCCGAAAATGTGGACGTCGGCCAGGCTCTGGAACAGCGCACTGCCGAGAATTTCACCGAGCTGCTTGCCGGACGGCTGGCCGTCAGCGGCATGGATGGCGTAGAAAGCGCCGGGGACGAACTCGCGATCGGTGGGCAGTTCGCGAATCGGGGGCAGGAGCTGTGAAGCGTCCTCGCTTCCGCCCTCATCGGCGAAGTCGCCCATCATGTCGGGCTGAAGTTCCGGTCCGTCTGGCGCCAGTTCGTTGGTCATGCATTCCCCGCGTGGGCCGCAGTTTGATGATACCGCGCCCCAATGCAAGAGACAGTGTGTTCAGGGCTTGTGCAGTGATGTGCGTTCCTGGAGCCATGCCGCAAGCCATCGTGTGAAGATGCGGGCGTTGCCTTCTTCCAGGTGGGAGCCGTCCGGCAGGTACAGGGTCTTCAGTTCCGGTACGTCCAGGGCGTTGACTGAGCATCCGGGGAACTCGGCGGCAAGTACGTCCCAGAATTTCTCGCGCGGAAACTCGGTCTGCTCATACTCGAGTACCAAACCGCTGCTTGGAAAGCGAACGACATACACCTCTGCGCCGCGTGCCCGAACACTGCGAACCAACTGCAGCAGGTGGGCCAACACCTGTCGGAATCTTCTCTCTGCCCGTTCACCCGACGCGCGCTGCATGACTTGCATTGTCTCCGCCGTCTTTTGCTCGCGGTCCGCGTGCCTTTTGCGTTCCGGAGTGTTCATCACAAACGCGACCCAGCCATCCTCGCGTGGGACGGCTTTGAACGGTTGCCATTCGCTTCTCGGCTCGGGGTAGCCCAACAGCTCCCTGATCTGCATATGGATCAGATTCGCCGGCGCGTTCTGCGAGTCTGCAATGCGGAGTCCGGAGCAGGCGTTGTCGCACCAGTCTTCAAAGAGCCGATGCTCGCGAATCATGGCAGCACGGGCACTCATCTGTGCCGATAGCGGCGTCGCAAGGCCCCCGTAGAAACTGACGGGCAACACCTCAAGCACCACGATGTCGCCATCATGGATGCTGTCGTCTATGGCCTTCAGGATCTCGACGCTCGAACTGGCACTGAGAGCGACAAGCCGGACATCGGTCGCATCGCGCGATGCCTGCACGAACTCGGTGGGCACCACGTCGCAGTACGTCCGCGAGCTGCCCAGGAACAGCACGCGCCGCTTGTCCGGCGCAGCCGGTTGCTCCGCGCGATCCAGGGCAAGCAATTCGTCGTGGGCTGGTGCAGCACGGGGCGCCTGCCGCAGGGTGAGCAGCCCCTCCCATGCCGCGGCAAGGGCCAGTGCGATCCCGGCGACGATGACGACTGCCCACGGGCTTACGCCAAACCCGTCGCTTTCAGAACTGGAAGTAGATGAAGGCTGCACCGCTTCCTCCCGTTGTCAGAACCAAAAACAGCATGACCGCTGCCACGATGGCGGCAACTTTCCAGCCCGACCATTTGACCCAGTCTTCCACGCGCTTCCCCCGTGACACGCCGTGACAAAGCACCAGCAATCCAACCGCCAGGCATGCGAGCGCCCCTTGCCAGCGCCCGAACACAGTGCCCCCGCCGGTGCCAAGCCCGAACATGGCCTGCACTACCCGGCTTGCATGAGCGAGGTCCTCGGCGCGAAAGAACACCCAGGCAAAGCACACGAGGTGAAACGTCAGCAGGATGAGCAAGACCCGGATCGGCCGAGTTGGTTTCCACAACTCTCCGAAGGCGCGGCGGGCAAGCCGCTCGGCCATCAGATAGACGCCGTGCAGGCCGCCCCAAATCACAAACGTCCAGTTGGCTCCGTGCCAGAGCCCGCCAAGCAACATCGTAAGTGACAGGTTGAATTGCGTACGCAGCAGCCCTTTGCGATTACCCCCCAACGGGATGTACAGGTACTCCCGCAACCAGCTCGACAACGAAACATGCCAGCGCCGCCAAAAGTCGGAAAACCCCAGTGCCCCGTATGGGCTCGCAAAATTCATGGGCAGCTTGAATCCCAACATCAGCGCTACGGCAATCGCCATGTCGGTGTAGCCGCTGAAGTCGCAGTAAATCTGGCCCGCGAACGCATATGTGCCTGCCCAAGCTTCCATCGCGTTGAGAGCGGCGCCGGGTGAGTACGCTTTGGCACTTACGGCCGCGAAGATGTTGTCGGCCAGGTATACCTTCTTGAACAGCCCGACGATGAACAGAAGCACGCCCCAGGCCAGCACACGCCCATGAGGACGCTTCGGCTCCAGCAACTGCGGCAGAAACCCGGTGGCGCGAACAATGGGGCCTGCCACGAGCTGCGGGAAGAAACTCACGTACAGCGCGAAGTCGACAAAGTTGCGCGTGGGGGCCAGTTTCCCGCGGTACACGTCGATCGTGTAGCTGAGCGTCTGGAATGTGTAGAAGCTGATGCCGACCGGCAGCACGATCGACCAACCAGGCGCCGCAAAGTTCCAACCGAACTGATACGCCACCCACTCGGCACTCTCGGAAAAGAACACCGCGTACTTGAATACACCCAGCAGGCCAAGGTTCGCGCACAGGCTGACGATCAGCAGCAGGCGCCGCAGACCTGTGGACTTTGCGTTGCCCATCAGGATCGCGGCAAAGAAGTCCACGACTGTGCTGGCTGCAAGCAGGACGACGAACAGTGGATTCCAGCTGGCATAGAAGTAGTAACTGGCCACCAGCAGGAAGGCCTTCTTGCTCATCCATGGCAGCGGCGTGCGTGCGACCGCAAGCACCACCAGCATGAACACCAGGAACACCGGGGACGTGAAAAGCATGTGCGCCTATCCTGCGGTCCCACAGAGTTTGCGCCAGAGCCCCCCAACGACTGAGTCGGCGTAGTGCTGCATGGCATATTGGTGGCCCCGCATCGCCGTCCGCGGGGCGGCGAGCACGTCGCGCATGGCTGCCGCATACGCCTGTGGTTCGTGGTCGGCGCCGATGACTGCGCCGGCCGCTTCAAGCTCGGGCACGATCAGCCCGCGACGACCCGCAACGACCGGGCGCGCGTTTGCCATCGCCTCGGCAATCACCATGCCGAAATTCTCGGCCACGGCACAGGGCGCCACGACCATGCGCGCGCCTGCCAGCAGCGCCTGTGCGTGGCCATAGGGCAGGGCACCCTTGAACACGAGCCTGCCCTGCAACGGCTCGGCCGCTGCGTGAACTTGCCGCGCGTACCTTCGGTCTTCCACCGGGCCGGCATGCACAGCCGTGAACCCGGTTCCCTGTTGCGCCAACAGGCAGAGCGCCCGTACCCACTCCAGGGTGCCCTTGCGCGGGTGAATACGCCCGAGCGACACGATCGGTCCGCCCGGTGCCGGCGCCGGCGGCTGTGCCGGCACGTCAACGCATAGCGGGATCACCGCGGACGCCCTGGCCAATCCGCCCGGCCCGGCCTGCGCACGCTGTTGCTCGGCCGCGCATGTGTAGATCACGGTGGCCCGTTTCAACACGTCGGGAAGCTTCATTCGCAGACGCCATTGCTTGCGCCATGCCCGGTGGCCAAGGGCCTCAGGGTCGAGCATGCCGTGGGCGACGACGAGCAGCGGGCTGGGAGTTGCGGCTGCGTACAGAAGCGGGTCGCGCCATAGCGAGTGGGCAATCACGGCACCGTACTGGCCCGAGTGCTGCCGCAGCCACGCCTTCATCTCCCGGCTGGCGCCGGTCGGCCGGAATGTGCAGTCAAAGAGGTGAACCTCGAACTGGTGAAAGGCCGCGTCGGGCGTCGAGTCCTCATGCAGGGCCGCAATCACTGGCGTGATGCCCGATGCCTGCTGCGCCCGGCACAGGTTGAGCAGCGCACCTTGCAGCCCCCCCTGCGCGGCACTGAGTCCCGGTATCACGTGCAGGACTTTCACGCCTTTACACTCAATTCGCGCTCATCCAGCCGTGCCAGCCCCATGATCAACCCGGCGCTTGTCCAGAACATCATCACCATCGTGCCGTTTTCCATTACCGGGTACGCTTTGAACAGGAACCACCCCATCTGCGCGCCCAGGTAAACCCACAAGGCGTATCGCAGCGCGCCAAAGCGACCGCGCCTGTCTCGCCAGGCAATGCCCAGCAACCCCAGCATCAACCAGCCCAAGAGCACCGCGCCAAGCCAGAAACCGACCGGCCCGAAACTGTAGCGCACCAGCAGGTTGCCCCATTCGGCCTGCTCAAAGCCCATGGCATCGCGCCCCAACAGCGTCATGACCTGGCCGCTCTTGCCCGCCGCGCCTGTTCCGTTGCCCAGTGCGGGTGTGGCTACCGAGCCTGCCCCCTCCACGGACTCTTCCATGCGCTGCTCGATGATGTTGATCTCGAGGCTGGTCCAGAATGCCTCTGCCCGCGTTTCCTTCATCGCGCCGACCAGAAAACTGCCCACGACCAGCCCGATCAATCCGCCCAGTACCAGCCCCGGGCGCCTGCGGGCCACGCCGTCTGCTCGTGCCTCTGTCGGATAGAGCAGCAATGGCAACATCGCTAGGACAGCCAAGCCGGCGAATAGCAACCCGGTTCGCACACCCGACAAGTGTGCGCCCATCACTGTGCAATAGCCCGATATCCACAGCAGGATTTTTTGACGGTTCGGGCGCTGGATCTTCAGCAGGCCCACAACCAGGCAAAGCTGGTACACGCACGCCAGCGCATACAGCGTCGGCGAGGCAAACAGCGATTCGTTGTAACGGACGTTGGCGCCGCTCTCGAGGCCGCGGTACTTCGCAAACGCACTGTTGGCCAGGAACTCGGGCAGGCTGTCGTAGTACAGGTTCTGGATCAACGCGACGAGGAACAACGGCATCGCCAGGTACGCAATCCAGCGCATGACCCTTTCCGCGCTTTCTGCGGTCCGGAACGCGTTGGCCAGCAGGCCCATCAATGGCACAGCCAGCAACCACGTGCGAATGCCGGAGATGCCGACAAGGATGTGCGGCAGCCGCGGGTTGAATGCCTCCGCAATCACAAATACGGCCCAGATGCCGATGGGCAGCCATAGGCCGACGCGCTCCAGCCGGGACGAACCGCGCGCCCCAAGGCGCTCTTTCGGCCGAATCAGGTAGGACACGTAACAGACAGCAATCAGAAGGTCTTTGCCCAACGAGACCGCGTAGGGCGTGCCAGGCAAACCTTTGCGTAACGAATCCTCTGCCATCACGATAATGACCAGCAGGCCAAGGCCGGCTCGCCAATCCTGCAACGCGGTAAACATGGCAGCGAGCAGGAACCCAACGGCTGCAAACTGGGCAGCGCCCAGAATGTGGTCGCCGGCAACGCCGGTGGCGCCAATCGCGCCGCCAAACAGGGCTAGAGCGCCGCAAAGCGCCAAGCCCTTACGGAACGCACCGTTGCGCGGTCCGGATTGCGAGGCAAAGGGCTGCCTCATTGGCAGTATGTAGGCTTGAGTCATGGGCAAGGAATGTCGATAATCTTTAAAGGTAACGAAGTTTGCCCCAATCGCCACATTTTCGGTGATTCGGGTGGTACTGTGGATATGGCGTGGAACAAGACTTGAGAGAATCCTTGCAGCAGGCCCGTCGCTTATCAGCACGCGGCGACTTCGCGGAGGCCCGGCGTGAACTTGATTCCGCGGCCCGCGAAGCCGAGCCCGACGTGCGGGCGTCGCTGCATCGGCAGTCCCTGACCCTTGAAGTTCTGGAAAGCATCGACCTTGTGCGCCGTTTGCTGCGCGAGGGCGACGCCGCAGGGGCCGCACGGGCCAGCGGCACGATCCTGAACGCCCTGAACCGCGATGAGTATGCCCGCCTGGGCGTGGTCGGCGCGGCTTTGTCGCTGCTTGGCCGTGCCGGCGACCTTGCCCGCCGCATGGAAAGCGGCGAGCGCGACGGCCGTACCAGCGAAGAAGTCGGTGCCTTCGTACAACATTTGGGCCGGGAGCTTACGGCCCTGGAACGCGAGACCGTCAGCCGCAACCTTGAGGCTGCCCTCGATCCTGCACATTCGCAGGCGACCTCCACGCTGGGTGATCTGCTCAACCGCAAGCCATGGCGCTCAAGCCTGAGCCGCCCGGTCGAAGCTGTGCCCGAGGCCAGCCACAGCGCGGCCAATGTGCCCGTCATGCGCGCCGGCAGCGATGAGTCGCCGGTCATCGGGCGCATCCTGATTGAGCAGGAACAGCGCGAGCGTGTCAGCGCAGCCCCGCAAACCGCTGCAGACGGCGCGCGGCCCATGGACCCCTTCGAGGCCGTCAGCCGCGCGGCCCTTGAAAACTGGCACATCGTGCTGGCGTCGGCCCTGCTGTTTGGCGTCATTGGCTACCTGACCATGGTCGGGACACCGGACCGCTATGCGAGCACGGCCTTGCTGCAGAAGACGCCGCAGAGCAACCTCAGGGCGCCAATCACGAACCGGCCGCAGACCTATGTGCCGCCGTTGCCGCCGAAGACGATTCTGCAGCTTGTGAAGCTGCCGACGTTTCAAGAGCGTGTGTCAAGCCGCCTGCAGAACAGCGGGTGGGCGCCGGGCGAAGCACCTGCCGCCAACGACCTCAAGAAGTACTCGATTTCCGCGGACGCCGTCGCGAACGCATTGGACGTTTCGGTTGAGGATACCGGCGCGCAGACATTCATGATCTCGTTCCGGGCAACCCACGATAACCCGGAATGGGCGCAGGCCATTGCCGGCAGCGCCGCAGAAGAGTTTCGAGTCGTCTACTACGAGCACATCACCCGCGAGGCCATTGCCAACCTCACAGACTACGAGGCGCGGCGCGACCAGGTAAAACTGCGCATTGAAACGATTCGCAAGTCGCGACTCGACGAGTTCAAGACCAGCGAGGCTGAGGGGCTCGGGGCCACGCTTGAGCAACGCATCAACAACCTGCTGGCCAAGGTCGGCACTTCTCGCAGCGACCTCGAAACCAGCCGCATCACGCTGAAAGCCGCGCGCCAGGAGCTTGACTCGCAAATCCAGATCAGTGAACGCATCCCTGAGTACGAGCAGCCGGCTGCCGACGCGCGCATCAGCGAGCGCGTGAAAAACCTGACCGACCTCGAGCGCGAACTGCGCGAACTGAACCGCAAGGCGGAAACCTACGGGCCAGAGCACCCGGCGCGCAAACGCATCACGCAGCTTGAAGACGACATCACGCTGCTGCGCGCCGAGATCAAAGAGCTTGAAGACGCCCAGCGCGCCCCCGGGCAGGAATTGCCACTGAACCGCGATCGCGCTGCTGCCGAAGACCGCGTGGTGAAGGCTCGCTACAACGTCACCCTGAACGAAGACACGGTCGCGCGTCTCGAATCCCTGATCCCGCGCCTTGAGGCTGAGCTGGCGGGCCTGCGCGAGTCCTACCTGCAAAGCGAAAGCCTGCGCCGCGAAGAGTCGGACCTGCTCGCACAGCAGGCACGCAACGACGTCGTGATTGAAGAAATCGGCGCCATCAAGGGCTCGGCTGACCGTGAGCTGGCGCTGGTTTCGCCTGCAAGCAAGTCAACCAAGGTTCAGAAGGATGTGCTGGTCGGCATTGCCGTCGGCATCATCCTTGGGCTGGTCGTCGGCATCGGCGTTGCAATCGGGTTGCTGCGGCGCCGGCAACTGAGACGGGTGGCGGCATGAAACGGCTGGGGTTTCTGGCAAGCGTTGTGTTTGCGCTTTGGGGCTGTGCCGGCCCCGAGAACGCGATTGACGTGACCACGCTGCAGGAATTGCCGCCGGACAACTACGTCTACCGCATCAACCCCGGCGACATCGTACGCGTCGAGATCGCCGAAGACAAAGACTACAACTTCGCCGCCACCGTGTTGCCCGATGGCAGCGCGACGTTTCGGTGGGCCGGGCACCTGGACCTGATGGGCCTGACGCTGACCGAAACGCGCGACCTGATCAAGGAAAAGCTCGAGCCGTGGTACGCGTCGCCTACCATGACCGTCTACCTTGAGCGCACCGGCGGGCCCGACCCGATTGTCTTTCTTGGCAATTTCGGCGGCGCTACTACGGCCGCCCTTGGCGCCCAGAAGAACACCGGCGGCACCATTCCCTACCGCAAGGGCATGGGAGTCATCGAAGCCGTGGCCCTTGCCGGCGGCGCGGGCGAGCCGGACATCGACGTAGCCCCGTACCTGTACATCGTGCGAAACATCAAGTCGATCAAGGGCCGCCAGGTGTACCGCTACGACCTGGCAGAAGCTGTGCGCGGCGGCTCGCCGGACCTGCCCCTGCATCCCGGCGACGTGCTGTTCCTCGACCAGTCGTGGCTGCAGGACCTTGAGCGCGCACTGGGCATCACGCTGCGCATTGTAGGCGGCGCGACGAATGCGCTTGGCACCGCGCTTCTGGTCGATGCGGTTGCCGACGGCGCCTTTGCGGACTGAGATGAGAATCCTGGTTACCGGCGGTGCGGGCTTCATCGGCAGTCACCTGTGCGCGGCGCTGCTTCAAGGGCAGAACTACGTTGTGTGTCTCGACAACCTCAGCACCGGGCGCATCGGCAACATAGCGCCGCTGATCGACAACCCACGATTTGAGTTCATCCAGCATGACTTGATTCTGCCCTATGCGACCGAGGCCGACCGCGTCTACCACCTCGCATGCCCGGCAAGCCCCGTCGCCTACCGCAGCAACCCTGTGCGCACGGTCAAAACCAACGTGCTCGGCACGATGAACATGCTGGGCCTGGCGCGGCGCACCGGCGCTCGAATTCTGCTGGCCGGCACCAGCGAAGTGTATGGCGACCCCAAGGTGCACCCGCAGCCCGAGAGCTACCTGGGCAACGTCAACCAGCTCGGCTCCCGCGCCTGCTACGACGAGGGCAAACGCATCGCAGAGACGCTGATGATGGAGTACCACCGCGAGCACAAGGTCGATATCCGCATCGCCCGCATTTTCAACACCTACGGCCCGCGCATGCAGGCCGACGACGGCCGCGTGGTAAGCAATTTCATTCTCAAGGCGCTCAGCAACACGCCGCCCGAGCTGTACGGAGACGGCACCCAGAGCCGCAGCTTCTGCTACATCGACGACATGGTGACAGGCCTTCGTAGCCTGATGGAGTACACCGGGCCGTTGCGTCACGAGCCATTCAACCTTGGCAATCCGCACGAAGTTACGGTCCGCGAACTGGCGGCCCGAATCGCGGACCTGGCCGGGGCGACCGCACAGCCCATCTTCAAGCCGGCACAGCAGGACGACCCCGCGCGTCGCTGCCCCGATATCTCCCGGGCGCGCCAGGAACTTGCCTTCGAGCCCCGCATTGGCCTGGACGAGGGCTTGCGCCGCACGATCGAGTGGTTCAGGACGCATTGATGGCGGTCTACATCTACATCTGGAAGTCAAACGAAGACGAGGCGTTCGTGCATTACTCGTTCAGCCCCGAAGACGGCGTGGTCGGCGTCATGCGAATCGCGCGCGCGACCGGCAACATGGACCTGCTTCAACCATGCCCCGGCGACGACACCTTCACGTATTATCAGTGCGCCTGCAAAGCCGTCTGGAACGGCTGGTCGGTCAAGAAGCTGCCTGAGACCACGCAGTACATCTACGGGTAGACCGTTGCCAGAGTTCGAGACCTGTCCAAAATGCCGGACATGGTCTCGGCAGAGACAGCCTATCTGTTCCGGCATGCCGCCTTGCGCGATGCCGCGTACCAGTTGCAGCTGCCATCGAAGCGCGCCACGTTGCACCACCTCGCGCTCGACATTCTGGAATCCACACTGTCGCAAGCCGACCGCGCCACCGCTGCGGACGAACTGGCCCGGCACGCGCGCCTCGCCACGCTGGGTTCGTTGAACGAAGCCGGGAAGGCAGCGTTGTTTCTGCGCGAAGCAGCGTTTCTGCGTGAAGCAATTGAGTACTCCGTGGCCGGCTTCCATCACGAAAAGGTCGAACAGCTTGCCCTGGAACTCTCGATTCACGCGGCGCTCAGCGACGCCGAGCGCTGCCGCTTCCTGCTGACGGCGGCCGATGCGGCCCGGGCTTCAGGCCACATTGCCACTGCCGAAGACTGCGCGCGTAAGGCTCTTGAATCGGCGCAGCAGACTGGCGACGCGGACACCCAGGGTGACGCCCTGGTTTCCCGGGCATTGAGCCTGATGCACACCGGCCGAAACGGACAAGCCGAGCAGGCGTTTTCCGCCGCGCTGGATTGCTACCGCGCGGCGGGAAGCGATGCCTCCGAGCGCAAAACCCTGGGCAATCTTGGAAACCTGTACCTGCTTACGGCGCGGCTTCAGTTGGCCGAGACAACGATCAGCCGCGTGCTCGAGATGTCACGCGCCGCCGGCGACCAGGCCAGCGAAGCGGCCGCGCTTGCCAACCTGGGCGGCGTCATGAAAGAGCGGGCGCTGTTTGCAGAAAGTGAGCGGTTGTATCGGCAGGCCCTGGCAATCTACATCGAGCTCGGAACGATCCGGCAGCGGGGAGTAATCTACGCCAATCTCGCCAATTGCCTCAATGCCGTCGGGCGTGCCGATGAAGCGGAGCGCATGTACATGGCGGCGCTTGCACTGAACCGTGAAACCGGCAACCGCCGAAGCGAGGGCCTTGTGTTGGGTAACCTCGGCGAATTGTACCGGCAGCAGGGTCGCCGGGATGACGCACGCCGCGTGCAGTCACTGTCACTCGAGATCAGTCGCGAGTACCAGAACCTTCGGTCAGCGGCCTATGCTCTTGCCAACATGGCGGTCCTCGACGAGCAGGACGGTCGCTTTGAATCCGCGCTGGCCTTGTACGACGAAGCCCTGAGGTACGCAGACGCGGCCGGCAGCGCCGCTCTGAAGCGCCAGGTGATCACACATCGTGGCACACTGCAGTTGTTGCGCGGCGAGCGGGCCGGCGTCGAGCAAGCGCTGAAGGGCTTGCGCGCACTGGACGAGAGTCTGCCCGAGCAAGCGTCCGGCGTGGGTCGTCCCCTTCTGGTGCGCTGGCTGCTGGATCAAGCCACACACGATGCCGCAGCCCTCAAGCCCGCGCTGCACGAGCTGGAACACCTGAAACAAGCCACAGACCGCGGCGCGGACGAACAGGCCAAAGGAACCCTTGAGAGGATTCAAGAGGTGGCAAAGGCTGTGCAGCAAGGCTCACCGCTGGTGTTTCGAGGTCATGTGGCAACCCGGAACCAGCTCACCGCCCCGTTGGCCAAAAGCCTGCTTGGCGATGTGCACTCCGCACAGTTGCCGCAGGCAGTCGTTGCCGCATTGCAGAGTCTCGCGCTGGGCAGCCCGTAACCGGCGCGGGGGCAGACCAGTGTGTGTGTCACTGGCAGGGCTGGTATCCTGTCGCCGACATGCGTGATCTTGTGTAGGGGTCTTTCCAACCTTGGGGATAGCACTGCCATGACAACGGGACGCTTCACGTTTGTGTTCTTTCTGCTTCTGACTGTGGTGGCTTGCGGCGGCGGAAACTCTGCGCTTGGCGCAGGCAGCAGTTCGGACTACAGCACGCCGGAGGCCACGATGCGGACGCTGATCGCGGCCATGAAAAGCCATGATGCTGAGGCCGCGGCCGACTGCTGGGTGGCATCCGAGCGCGAGGCCAAACTGGAATCGTACCGCACCACATATTCGGTCACCGGCTCGTCAGGAAACCCCGGCCTGAAGTTTGAGAGGGTTGAGAACAAGTTGGGGTACACACTCGGCGTCTACAGCGTTCCGGGCACAGCGGGGCGGGTGAATGAGAAGTCCTTGGCGCTGGTCAACGAAAATGGCCAGTGGAAGTGCAGCGAAGCCCAGTGGCAGAAGTTCTGGAAGGCGCTGCTACAGGAGGAAAAGCGCTAGGCACGGACAAGAAGCCAGGACTTGCACGCGTCCGCCTTCGCCAAGGCTTCGGCGGACATGCAATTCGCCCGCCCGAGGCGGGCGACGGCGGGCGTAAGCGAAGCGGTCGCGCGCGCGTGGGCCCTGCATCGACACGCAAGATAGTTGCTGGTGGATCGGCCGGGACTCGAACCCGGAACCCACGGCTTAAAAGGCCGCTACTCTACCAATTGAGCTACCGATCCACTGTGCACCCGGCGCTTCCGGGCGCGAGTGTAGTTCTGCGCCCTTCCGGGGCCAGACCCCGAAGTCGCTTCTGTTGAACGGGCAGCGGTTGCGCTTTTGGCTGCCCTGAATTTACCATGGGCCCGGTCGGGGGAGTCCCATCATGGATGCTTCACGCTTCTGGGCTTTGATTGACGAAGCCCGCGAGCTCGCAGAGGGCAGCGACGCGGCTGAGCGCGCGGCCAGCCAGGCCGAGCACCTCACGCAGTTGCTGAAACAGCGCAGCGCCGCCGAAATTGAAACCTTCGAGCGCCGCTTCCATGAGCTCATGAACCAGAGCTATCGCTGGGATTTGTGGGGCGCCGCCTATGTCATCCACGGTGGCTGCAGCGACGATGCCTTCGACTATTTTCGCGCGTGGCTGATCGGCCAGGGCCGCGAAGTGTTCGAGCGCGCACTCAAAGAACCCGAAAGCCTGCTGGAGCTCATCAAGCAGGAGCCGGACCCCACCGCCGTCGAACTGGAAGCCGAGCCGCTGATGTACGCCGCCGCCGATGCCTACATCGCGCGCACTGCCGAAGATCTGGACGTGCCCTTGCCGCAGCGACCCGACGAACCCAGGGGCAAGGCATGGGAAGAGAACGAGCTGCCCAAACTATTCCCAAAGCTGTGGGCGCACTTCGAGGGCGCTTGATCAATCGGGCTTTGGCGTTTCGCCGTCCGGCTTGACCTCGTCTTTGGGCTTGGCGGCAACGTTCTTCTCGAACTCGAAGTACAGGTCTTCCTGCAGCAGGCCCAAGTCCAAGCCTTCGTCGGCGTCGAGGTCTTTACCCAGAAAGCGATAGCAGAAGACCGCCCCTTTGCGCAGCTCTTTCAAGCCTTCGACGGGGTCAGCCAGTTTGCGCACGCTCTCGGGCAGCTTCACATACCCGGTTTCGCGGTTCTTCTGGAACATCTCTTCGTCGTGCTGCTCGGCCGTCACGATCCCGAACCGGCGGCTCTTGGTCAGGTCCACGGCATCTCGGGTGATCAGCCACAGCTCGAGGTCGAACTCGCCGCGTTTGTCGTTGATCTTGAGCGGGTAGACAGGCTTGGGCGTCTTGAAGCTGATCTGCAGCGGCTTTGCGCTGCCATCAGCGGGCAGGTCGGCGTCAGACTTCCACTTGATCGCAAGCCAGTAGTAATTCTCCAGCAGGTAGAAGCGCAGGATGCGTTCGTCCACTTCGCCGAACTCGTTGTCTTTCAGCCATGCCGCGAGCTCTTTGCCGCCCAGCTCGCCCTGGGCCTTGATCGGCTGGATCGTGTATGCGCCGGCGGTCACGGCCTCGAAAAACTCGACCGAGTCGCTTTCATCACCATCGGCGAAAATCACCGGGCCAGAGGTTTTTTCCCCGTCCTCGTCGTCGGGCAGGCGCGGCCCGACGGCAGTGAACTTCTGCAGGTCATCAAACAATGTCGCCTCAGCCTCTGCGTAGCTGTCGGGAAGAGCGGGCATCGGCACGAGCCAGGCGAAAGACCTGAGGCCCTTCACCACACCGTCGTCCGTGACTTCGGCGCGCTCGAGTTTTTCCGTGTTGACGCGATAGCCCGGCTGGATGACCAACTCCTGCCGGCCGTTGTCGAAAAGTATCAAGCCGCGCTGGGCGCCTGAATCAATCGGCGCGATGAAACCCTTGGGCGGGTGGATGCAGGCGTCTGCGGTGCGCGGTGCGCCAAACCAGGCGACGGCGGCCAGGGCGGCCGCCGTCCATATGCAGTTGTTGAACATCCGCATGGCTTGCTCCGTGTCAGTCCACTGGCTTTGCGTCTGCGGCCGGCTTGAACTCGAAGGACAGGTCGCCATCCCACCTGGAAAGGTCGATCTTGTCGTTGATGCCCGGCGCAAAGAACCGATAGCAGTATAGTTTGCCTTCTTTCATCTGCTTGAGCGCTTCTGTGTCGGCGCTGACTTTGCTGACTTCCTTGGGCAGATTGGCGAAGGTGGTTTCGCGGTTTGTCTGCGCCATCATCGGGTCGCGCTGCTCGACGGTCCTGAGGCCAAACGCCTTGCTCTTGTCGGTGTCGACCTCTTTGCACGTGATCAGCCACAGCTCAAGGTCGAACGCGCCCGCGCCCTCGTGAATGCGCACCGGGTAGACGGGCTTGTCGGTCTTGAAGCCGATCTGCAGCGGCTTGATTTCGCCGTTCGCGGGCAGGCCCTTGGGGTTGTGCAGCTTGACGGCCAGCCAGTAATACTCCTTGTCGGTATACCAGCGCACAAGGTCGTCCTTGGGCTCGCCGAAACCGTTGTCCTTGAGCCAGCCCTTGAGTTCCTGCACGCCCAGTTCGCCGTGGGCCTTGATCGGCTGGATTTTGTAGTCGCCGACAACAACTTCTTCGTGGAACTCGGCACCCTTGGCACCGGCCCCGCCGCGCCAAGTGTTGGTGTCGTCGTGCTTCGAGTCCTCGAGCGAGTTGTCGTGGGCCTGGGTGAACTCTTCCAGCTGCGCAAAGACCTTGCTGTCTGCCTCTTTGTAATTGTCGGGCAGGTTCGGGGTCGGGATCAGCCACGCCACGGTGGTAAAGCCGGCAATCGCATCGTCGGCGCCCTTCATGCCCTTGGTGTCGAGCTTGTAGCCGGGGCGAATCACCATTTCCTGGCGGCCATCGGCGAAGAAGATGAGCCCCTTCTGGGCATCGGCCTTGATCGGAATCTTGAACTCGCGCGGCGGGTGCAGGCAGGCGTCCGCGGGCAACGCGCCGGCGATGAAGACTGACGCTGCAAGTGCTGCAGCAGCGGACATCAGAACGATAACGGGCTTGCGCATGGTGGGCTCCGGGACCGGGAATCAGTCTCTCTTGGTTTCGTTGACCGTCTTGAACTCGAACGTCAGGTCGCTTTTCCACTCGGACAGTTTGATCGCGTCGTTGATGCCCGTGGCAAAGAAGCGGTAGATATGCAGGTCGCCCTTCTTCAGCCTGGCGAGTCCCTTGGTGTCATCCGCGATCTTGCGCACATCTTCGGGCAGGTCCGCGAACTTGGTCTTGCGGTTGGTCTGGCGCATCATCGGGTCGCGCTGCTCGACCGTCTGCAGGCCAAAGGCCTTGGACTTCTCGGTGTCGACTTCGCGGTCGCTGATGACCCACATCTCCAGGTCGAATGTCCCGCCGCCCTCGTAGATGCGCAGGGGGTACACCGGCTTGTCGGTCTTGAAACCGATCTGCAGCGGCTTGACCTCGCCGTTGGCGGGCAGTCCCTTTGGGTTGTGCAGCTTGACTGCCAGCCAGTAGTGGCCGGCGTCGGTGTAGTGGCGCAACGCCTTATCCGTGGGTTCGCCAAAGCCGTTGTCCTTGAGCCAGCCCTTCAGTTCAAGCACGCCCAGTTCGCCCGATGCCTTGATGGGCTGGATTTTGTAGTCGCCGACGACGACTTCCTCAAGAAACTCTGTGCCTTGCTTCTCCAGCTTGTCGGAGTCGGCCTCAGCGCCACGCGCGGAATTCAGGCCCATGTCCTCTTCTGGCTTGGTGAACTCTTCGAGTTTGCCGAACATGGTCGCTTCGGCTTCTTTGTAGTTGTCCGGCAGGCTTGGCGTCGGGATCAGCCAGGCGATGGTGGTGAAGCCCTCCACCGCATCGTTCTTGACCTTCATGCCCTCGGTGTCGAGCTTGTAGCCTGGGCGGATGACCGTTTCCTGGTAGCCGTCGGAGAAGAAGATCAGCCCCTTCTGGGCGTCGGCTTTGACCGGAATCTTGAACTCGCGTGGCGGGTGCAAACAGGCATCCACCGGCGTCGGCTGAAATGCGTAGATCGAGACGGACGCAGAGATGGCGATGGCGGCGCCCGCCAGCACATTTCGGAATGAGAGCATGGCTTCCTTTCAGGAAGTGGGAGACGTCTTGAGACGACGCGGCGGCGGCTCAGGTTCCGGCTTTTCTGAGCATGCGTTAACTCTTGATCCACAATGACTTGCGTTGGGCGGGCGCGTGATAAAAGCGTGTCATGTACGAGTTCATGCGCGGCAAGGTTGTTTCGGCGCTTCCCGGTGTGGCTGTGCTGGAAGTCGGCGGCATCGGCTATCGCGTGCTGGTGCCGTTCTCGACCTCCGGCAAGTTGCGGGCCGGGGCCGAAGCCACGTTGCTGCTGTACCACACCATTAACGCCGAGCAGGGTGAGGAGCGCCTGTACGGCTTTGGCACAGAAGATGAGCGTCGCCTGTTCAGGGCCTTGCTCGAGGTCAAGGGCATCGGCCCGGCGACGGCGCTGCAGGTTCTGTGCGCCGCAGACACCGATCGGTTGATTGAACTGATTGCAAGCGCCGACGTTGCCGGCCTGAAGAAATTCAAAGGCATCGGGCCGAAAAGCGCCGAACGCATCGTGACCGAACTGCGCGAGAAGGTCGCGCCCTGGGCCAGGGGATCCGCCGTGATCGGCAGCGGCACGCCGATCGCGCTGGATTCAGCCGCCGGCGACGCGGTGCTGGCGCTGATCGCGCTGGGGTATCCGCCGGCCAAGAGTGAAGAAGCCGTGCGCAAATCCGCTGGATCGCTGGGCGACAAGGCCAGCACCGAAGAAATCGTGCGCAAGGCCTTGCAGCTCGTGTGACGGCTACGCGAACGCGCTGTGGCCGGTGATGTACTGGCCGATCGCGAGGCTGTGGACGTCGTTGGTGCCCTCGTAGGTCTTGACGCTCTCGAGGTTGGCCATGTGCCGTGCCACGTGGTACTCAAGCATGATGCCGTTGGCGCCCAGCATCTCGCGGGCGACCCGTGCAATCTCCAGCGCGATGCCGACGTTGTTCATCTTCGACATGCTGACCTGGAAATGGGTCATCTTGCCCTCATCCTTCAGCTTGGCCAGACGCCATGCCATCAGCTGGCCCTTGGTAATCTCGGTCAGCATCTTCTGCAGCTTGTGCTGCGTGGTCTGGTGCGCCGACAGCGGCTTGCCAAACACGATGCGCTCGGCTGCATAGTTTTTCGCGGTGTCGTAGCAGGCCATGGCAGCGCCAAGCGCGCCCCATGCGATGCCGAAGCGCGCCTGTGTCAGGCAGCCCAGCGGGCCCTTCAGGCCCTCGGCCTTGGGCAGCATGTTCTCTTCGGGCACGCGCACGTCGGTGAAGAACAGTTCGCTGGTGTTGCTCGCGCGCAGGCTCAGCTTCTTCTTTTGTTCGCGCACGTCGTAGCCGGGCATGCCCTTCTCGACGACGAAGCCGCGAATGCTCTTGGGGTCATCGCTGTCGCCGGTCTTGGCCCACACCACGCCGATGTCGCTCAGGTTGCCGTTCGTAATCCACATCTTGGCGCCGTTGAGCACCCACTCTTTCCCGTCTTTCTTGGCGCGCGTGATCATCCCGGACGGGTTGCTGCCGAAATCGGGCTCGGTCAGGCCGAAGCAGCCGATGATGCGAGCCGCCGCAAGCTCGGGCAGCCACTTCTTCTTCTGGTCGTCGCTGCCGTAGGCATAGATCGGGTACATCACCAGTGCTGACTGCACGCTGGCAAAGCTGCGTACGCCGGAATCGCCCCGCTCAAGCTCCTGGTTGATCAAGCCGTAGGCCACATTGTTCATGCCCGCGCAACCGAACTCTTCGGGCAGGTTGGCGCCCAGCACACCGAGTTCACCGAGCTTGGGAATGATCGCCTTGGGGAATTCGCCCTTTTCGTAGCAGTCCTCGATGATCGGCATGACGTTGTCGTCCACGAAATCGCGGACCGTGTCACGCACGTTGCGGTCGTCTTCGCTGAGCAGTTCATCCAGATTGAAAAAGTCGGGGCTCTCGTACTTCGCCATGGCAAGGTCCTCATTCCGTCAGGGCCGGAGCGGCAACATAGCGGCACGCGCGACGCTCAACAAGGTTAGCGTCGGCCGCGACGGTCGCCTTTGCGCTTGCGGCGGTCGCGTTTGTCCTGGTTGCGCTGGCGTGACCAGCTTCGTGGCTTGGCGTGCTCGCCGACCGGGGTCAGGCGCAGGCTGCGCGAGGCCAGGTCAATGCCGGCGATTTCGACTTCCATGCGGTCGCCCATCATCACGCGCTTCACGCCCGCGCCGGTGTCATAGTGCGCCCAGAAGCGGTGCACCTCGACCCAGCCGTCTGTCAGCTCGCCGAACTCGATGTAGCCCTCAGCCAGCACATCATCCAGCCGTACCGTGATGCTCATGGAACTTACGCTGACCACGGTGCCGTGAAACGCCTCGCCGACGCGCGGAATCAGTGTGCGCAGGATCTTGATCTGGTCTGCGGCCAGCTCGCCCTTGTCGGATCGAATGCTGCGTTCGGTGCAGTGCGCGGCAATGTGCGGCATGCTGAACTCGATGCGCTCAAACCCCTCGATCTTCTTGCCGGGCACCGGTCTGGGCGGCGGGCCCTTGCTGCCGTCGGCCCAGGCCAGACCCATCGGTTGCCGTTCCCAGCGCAGCACCCCGCCAATGTCAAGGTAGGCGCTCAGCACCTGGTGGGTCACCGTGTCGGGGTAGCGCCGAATCGGAGACGTGAAGTGCACGTACTTGGTGACCGCCAGCGCATAGTGCAATTCTGGCCCGGCGTGGTACACGGCGCGCGTGAGGCTGCGCAGCAGCGCGTAGTGAATCGCGTCGCCGCCCGGCGCTTTCAGCACCTTGTCGAGAAACTTCTGCAGCTCGCCCGGCCGCTCAAAGTCGGGCTTGGGCAGCTTCATTTCTTCGCAGAACTCCCAGAAGTCCTCAATCGAGTCTTCCTCAGGCGCCGGGTGAATGCGGCCGATGTACGGCAACCCGCGCTCAAGCAGGAAGTGGGCGACGGCTTCGTTGGCCGCGAGCATGAACTCTTCGATCAGGTTGTGCGCCGGATCGGTCTTTTCTTCGCTGATCTCGGTGACCAGGCCGTTCTTGTCGACAATCACGTGCGGGCGCGGAATCTCCAGCGTCAGCGCGCCGCGCGCGATGCGCCGCTTCTGCAGCGCGTCGGCCAGCTTGCGGCCCTGAAGCAGCAGCTTGTCCACTATGTCGTCGCCGGTCTTGCCGCCCTGCGTCAGCACCGGCAGCACTTCTTCATACGTGAGAAAGCGACGCACGCGCACGACACTTTCCACCAGCTCGCGCCGCTGCAGCTCGCCTTGCGCGTCGAACACCATGAACACCGATTTTGCCAGCCGGTCCACGCTGTCGTGCAGGCTGCACAACCCGGCACTCAGCTCTTTGGGCAGCATGGGGATCAGCTTGCCGGGCAGGTACACGCTGGTGGCGCGAAACCGCGCGTCTTCGTCGAGTGCGCTGCCGGGCGTGACGTAGC
This sequence comes from Planctomycetota bacterium, assembly GCA_020849795.1. Taxonomy (GTDB): domain Bacteria; phylum Planctomycetota; class UBA8742; order UBA2392; family UBA2392; genus JADJRK01. The sequence continues at coordinate 24,723 of JADZFR010000033.1, forward strand.
GAGACACGTCGGCAATGTGCACGCCCAGCCGCGTCAAGCCTCCCTCGAGCTGCTCAATGCTGATGGCGTCGTCGTGGTCTTCCGCGTCCTTGGGGTCGATCGTGATCACCGCCATCTTGCGCAGGTCGATTCGCCCCTTGAAGCTCTCGGGGTCAGGATCGCGCGGCAGGCTGCGCGCCTGCTGCAATGACTCGTCCGTGAACTCGCCAGGAAAGCCGAACAGCGCCACCAGGTTGTCCAGGTCATGCAGCGGGTTGTCGATGCTGCCGACGCTGCCCAGCATCTCGGCCCGGGCGCCGCCGCGCGCGTCGGGCTTGCGCAGCAGCTTCACGCGGATCACTGTGCCCGGTTTCATGCGGTGCACTTCATGCGGCTGCAGGTAGGCGTAGCGCGGCAGGTTGTAGCCCTCCAGCCGCACGCGCGGTTTGCCGCTGTGGCTGATCTCGAAGACTCCGGCGGCTTCATTGGCGCGCGCGTCAACGATCGAGAGCACGCGCCCGGACAGCCCCTCGCGGGGTTCACCGCCGCGGCGGCCGCGGTTTTTGCCGCGCTTGAAGCTGGCAAGCACGAGGTCGCCTTCCTGGGCGCCTTCCTCAAGGCCGCTGGGAATGTCGATGGTTTGAACTTCGCGGTCGCGCGGAACCACAAACCCGCCCGAAGCGCCCTGGCCCCGCGAGCGCCGGTAGGTGCCGACCGCGACGGGCACTGTCACGGCCTGATAGCGCTTGCCCTTGTGGCGCTGCAACTTGCCGGCAAAGACCAGAGACTCCAGCCAGTCGCGCAGGTCGTCGGATTCTTCGGTTTTCAGGGCGCCGGCAATGGCCGCGATCTCCTGCGGCTCGGTGCAGAAGGCCTTCACGCGCTCGAATGCGTCGTCAGCAAAGCGTGGAGATTCGGTGTCGTTCACGGCAGCCCTTCAACGAGCCGCCATCAAAGGCAAATTGGCGCGCGATACAAGCCACAGTGCCCGCTTCTCAATGCGACGGCGAACCCGGCATCAGCTGGAAAAAGCTGAAGACGGCGTTGTACTTGTCGCCGGGGCCAAAGTAGTCGCGCGCGACGCGCGTAATCTTGCCGCCTTCTCGCTTGAGGATGCTGACGCCGGGACCGTAGTTGCCCTTGCCGTCGGCAAAGCCCAAGTCGTGCGCCAGCGTCGTGCCCTGCACCGAGAGCATGCGGAAGTCCCAGCCGCGTTTGTCGCCGACCGCCTTCTGTTTCTCGGGCGCGTCGGGGCTGGTCAGCACGAACGCCGCCCTGGTCTTTCCGCCGGGTACACCCTTTTCAACGAACTGCCAGATGGAGCGAAAGCCATCGGCCCAAAGCGTGCAGTAGGGGCAACTCGCGCCCATGTTGTGCACCAGCACCATGAACTCGTGGTCGCCGAACGCCTGGCTGAGTTTCACCGGGCCCTCGGGGCCCTGCAGCGTGTAATCCTGCACGTCGCCCGCGCCCCAGCGCTGTTTCAGGGCGACCATCTTCTTCTCGACCTCGTCCATCTGCTTGTACAGCAGCTCGAGCTCTTTCTCGTGCTCGTTCATTTCGCGCTGTTCAGACATGGCGTGCCCCTTTGCCGCAACTAGTCCAAAGTAATGTTGGTCGCGCTCTGGTCTGTGCCGTTGCCGTCGTCGGTGCTCAGCGTCGCCCCGGACTGGATGACCAGCGCCGGGTTGTTCGGCCCAGCGCCTGCCGGGTCCAGCAAGATCGTGCCCGCAAGCCCTGTTCCGCGGCCATCGGCAAACAACCGTGCCGACGACGCAATCGTGACCTGCACTGCATCCAGGATGCTGATGGCGCCGCCGCTGCTGTTGGAGGACCCGCCGCTGGCATCGAGCAAGCCGGTCACGTTCAGGAACGCCCCCTCGGTAGCGATAGTGATTGTCCCGCCGTCGCCGCCGGGCGCGCCGGTGCCGCCCGTGACTCGCACGTTGCCCTGCAACTGCACCGTGCCGTCGGTACCGCCGCCGTCGGCTGCCGTGGCGTCAATCGAGACGCTGCCGCCCAGCCCGCCCGTGCCGCCATTTGCGTCGCCGCCGCGGGCGTCAAGGCTTGAGCCGGCGCTGACCACCACATTGCCCGCGTCCGACACGCCGTCGTCGTCGGTGGACATGTCGATACTGCCGCCATCGCCGCCGTCGGGGCCAGCGCCGCCACGGGCAACCATTACGCATGCGATCGTGACTGCGCCGTCTTCGGTGGTAAACGCCAGCGTGCCGCCCGCGCCCCCGGTGCCGCCACTGCTGCCTGCACCGCCGCTCACATTGCTCGTGCCGCCGTCCCAGGCGATGGCGCCCGATGACTGCGCGTCAATCGCGCCGCCCGGGCCGCCGTCGGGGCCGCTACCGCCGATGCACTGCACGCTCAGGTTTTCCAGCGATGACCCGCCGTCGCCGGATTGCAGTTGCATGCTGCCGCCCTGCCCGCCGGTCAGGTTCGACGCGCCGCCATTGGCAATCACGCTGCCCTGCAGGCGCGTGCTGCCGGCGCTTGCACCGACCGAGTTGCCCAGCGAGGCACTGCCGCCATTGCCGCCGACTCCGCCCGTGGCCTGGCCGCCGGACGCGTCTACATCGACCACAAAGTCCAGGTTGCCGTCATCCACCGTCAGGTTGACCTGGCCGCCGGTGCCGCCGATGCCGTTGGCGGCTGTCCCGCCGGCGACATCGGCATACATGGTGCCCCATGCCGACCCGGCGTTGACGAACACTTCGGCTGTGCCGCCTGTGCCGCCGTCGGCCCCATTGCCGCCCTGGGCAAACACTTCAATCCATGCGTTGGAGACCTGCGCCGTTGCCAATGCCACGTTTACTCCGGCTGCGCCACCCACCCCGCCCTGGACTGGCGATCCGCCGCCGCGCGCATAGGCCGACACGAGAAAGTTGCGCAGAATGGCGGGGCCTGACGCCGTCAGGAAGGCACTGCCGCCGTTACCGCCCTGCGATGCGCCGCTGCCACCGTTGGTCCACGCGTAAACTTGGGTATCTTCAAGCAATGCGGTCACATCCATGGCCATCGCGCCGCCTTGGCCGCCCTGGTCGCCGCTGCCGCCGCGGCTGTACGCCACGAGGTACAAAGCCGACGCCACCTGGCTAAGCCACAACCCGCCTCCGCCATCGCCGCCGTCGCCATTGGCCGAGGCGCCGCCGTCGGCATTCACGCGTATGCTGCCCGTGTTTTCGATGGAGCTGGCGTTGACACTGCCCGCCGTGCCGCCCTGGCCGTCGGTGGTGGACCCGCCCCAGGTGTCGATACGCGTATACCAGCTTACGCCGGCGTCCAGCGTGACGTTGATGTCGCCGCCGTTGCCGCCGTCGCCATCTCGGCCCAATCCGCCGTGCGTGATGAGCGCCCACCCCAGGTCCACCCACGCGGCGCCCGTGGCCGTGAGGTTGATATTGCCGCCGCTGCCCCCGTCCTGTTGGCCTTCCATGCCGTGGGTGCGCCACGACCCGCTGCGCAGCACCGCGTCACCATTGCCGGCGGTGATGCCTACGCTGCCGCCGTCGCCGCCATCGAGCGTGGCCGTCGCGGGCCCGCCGTCAGCGCGCACGCGGCCAAGCACTACAGCCGAGCCATTGGGTGCGAAGATGCCCACATTGCCGGCATCAAACCCGTTCACGGCGCTGGTTGTGATCGCTCCGTCCACGGTGACGCCGTCGGTGTGTGTAGACGTGAAGCTGATGCCCACGGCGTCGTTGGCATTGCGGGCTGTGCGCACGTCGCCATCGATGCGGATCACGTCGCCGGCAAGGAACACCACGTCAGTCACATCCGTCGCCGGCGTGACGCCGGTAAACGGGGCGTCGGACAGGTCAAGCCGCGAGTCGCCCGGCAGAAACAGCCCCTGCGCGCCGATGTTGAACGTGGCGACGCCGCCTGCGATGACCGGCAGCTGGGCTGCCTCAAGCTCGGCGTAGCTGATGTTCTCATCGTCCAGCATGCCAAGGGTGAAGAAGTTGCTGGTCGGCGTGAAGCGTGGGCCGTCGTCGTCCAGCATGGGCCTGCCGCCCGTCACGCTGATCGTGATTGTGCCGCTGTCGCCCGCCGACCGGCCGGCCAATGCATGGGCGTGCCCGCCCACGGTCGAGATCGCGGCCGGGCCGACACTTGGGAACAGCGCCTCTGGCCCGTCCGGCAGGTTGGGATGGTTGTCGCGCTGGCAACCAGAGACAAACAGCGCGGCGGCAATGCCGCCGGCAACGATCAGGTGCGATAGGCGCATGCTTGCCCTCGACGATTCAACCGGGCGGGGTACCCGGCACAACGCGGGGAATTGCGGGAAAGGAATGATAGCAAGCCACATGCGCTGTGGCAAAACTCTCATGAAATCTCGACCACGTCCCAGGGCGGCACCGTCATGCCCTCTGTGCCCGCCGCCATGGCTGCCATTGCCTCATTGCTTGCCGCAAGCCGGCGCCAGCCCTCCGGGTCGAGCTTCGGAGAGGCCTGCATCAGGGCCAGACGCAGTATTGGCTGCATCTCCGCAATCAGGTGACCGCGGTGGATCCGTGCAGCCGCGCCTGCTGCTGCGGCTCGCTCTACTTCAGCGGCCAGTGCCTCGACGTCTTGCGGTTGTTTTTCCGCGGTAACGACTCGCGCAGCAGCTGCGCGCACGGCCTCCAGTGCGCCGCCGCGCTGCCAGTGGTCCACGGCGACCCGCAGCAAGCCGGGAAGTGAGTACAGGCGCCGCCAGTGCTCTGCATCGTTCTTCTCCAACAGGGCATCCGCTTCATGCAGCAGATCACTGGCCACGCCGACGTCCCCAAGCAGCAATCGGCACGACGCCAGCAGCGACTGAAACACCGCAAGTTCAATACTGCGTCCCAGGCGCCTCAGGTCCCCCGAAGCCTGGCGCAAGCAGGCCTCGCCTTCACGCAGGCGCCCGGTACGGACAGAAAGCTGTCCCAGATTCCCCAGGCAGACGGCTGACTGGGTTGCAATCCCGCGCGCGCGAAACGCCCCCAGCGCCTCGATGTACTTGGCGCGGGCCTCGTCATGGCGCCCTTGCTCTGTCCATAGACCGGCCAGGTTCGTGTTGACCGCGCCCACCCCGACGCTGTCGCCGATCTGCACGTACAACGCCAGCGCGCGCTGGTGCATGGCCGCCGCTTCCTCGGGTCGGCCTCGATCCTGGAGCAACGAGCCCAGGTGATCCACCGCCGACGCAAGGGGGCCCGATGGCGTACCTTCCGCGACCTCGACGGCTTTGCGCATGTGTTGCTCTGCCTCGGCCAGGTCTCCCAGCTGCCAGGCGATGTCAGCCAGATAGCGGTACGCCCGCGAGCGCGCGGCCGGGAAGTGCCCGTCCGCCACCACGGCCAGGGCGGCATGCGCAGCCTCCTTTGCCGCCGCATGGTCGGCCCGCGCCAGTGCCAGCTGCGCTTTGTGGTTGAACAGTGTGGTCTGCAGCCGGATGTCACCGACCCGTTGCGCCAGATCAAGCCCGGCTTCGCAGTGCGCCCGTGCGGACGACACATCGCCGGTCATCAACGCGTGCGTGAACCGCAGGGCCATCACTTCGCCCAGCGCCAGGTCGTTCCCGATCTGGGTGCAGAGGGCTTGCGCCTGATCCAGCAGCGGCGGCGCTTCGGCTTGCCTGCCCGAACTCAGCAGAATCGTCGCGGCCCTGGCCGTCCATTCCGCCGCCTGTGCCGGCACAGCGCTGGGGTGCCGGGCTGCCCGCCGAAACAGCTCGATTGCGCTGCGGTTGTGCCACAAGCCCGCCTCGTGTGAAGCCGCCCTGGCCAACCATGTCAGCTCTCGCCTTTGCAGCGCCGGCAGGTCTGCACCTGACGCCGACTGGGCTGCCGCCGCATGGGCCGCCATCTCCAGTGCCCACGAGTCGCCCGCCGCGCCCGGCGGCACCAGCAGTTCCAGCACCTGAAGCGCGGCGAGGTGCAAAACGCCGCGCGCTGCCGGCGGCTGTAACTGGTATGCCGCATCGCGGACCACAGCGTGCCTGAACAGGTAGGCGGTTTCGGCGGAAAGCTGCATGGGTGGATTATGCCCGGCGACGCTCAATGCACCATTCGTTTGCGCATGCGCCGCGGCACGACCACTAGCAGCAACGCGATCACCGCCAGCACCCACAGCGCGCTCATGCCATGGGTCCAGTCCAGCGGCCCTTGCGCCAAACCGCGCATCAGCCTTACGCAGTGAAAGAGTGGAGTGAACCAGGCAATCGTCTCGGCGTGACCGCCGGCCATCTGCGGGTTATCGAGCGGAAAGAAGATGCCCGAAAACAGGAACAGCGGCGTCAGCCACAACGTGTAGTAGAAGCCGTAGTAGTTGATGTTGCGGATGCTGGCGGTGAACGTCAGGCCGATCAGCGCGAACATCGTGGCGGTCATGGCCATCGCCACGGGCAGCAGCACGGCCCACGGGCTGACGATCACGCGATGCCCGAACAGCGTGAAGCCGCACAGCACCGCAAAGAATGCGCAACCGTAGATAAGCCCGCGCGAAACCGCCCACAACAGCTCGCCGAAGGCAATGTCCTGAATCTGCGCGGGCGTGGCCAGGTAGGCGTCATAGAGTTTGGCGAAATTCATTTTCACGAACACGTTGTAGGTCGATTCGAAGCTGGCGCCCTGCATGGCCGATGCGGCCATCAGGCCGGGCGCAATGAACTCAATGTAGGTAAGCCCGCCGACGCCTCGCCCGACAAACATGCCCAGGCCAAGCCCCATGCCCAGCAGGTAAAGCACCGGGTCAAAGAAGTTGGGCAGCACGTTGGTCATCCACGTGTGCGAATACTCGGTCAGGTTCCGCCGCCACACGGAAACCGAGGTCGTAAGGTCAATGTCGCCGGGCAGTCTCATCTTAATGCTCGATCCTGGGCAACGACCTTGTCCACAGATTCACACCGATGAACACAGATTGACTGACCCGGCGGCACCGGCAGTTCATCCTGCCTGAATCTGTGTCCATTTGAGGACGGCATTCTATTCCTCTAGGCCGCGGCCGGTGATTCTAAGAAACACGTCTTCGAGTGTGCTGCGGCGTAACAACGTCTCGGCGTCCGGCAACAATTGCGCTGCGCGGGTTACGACTTCTTCGCCGTTGTCTACATATAGAAGCAGCCGGTCCCGGTGTTGTTCGTGGCGTTTGGCCATGTTGGCCAGCTCGATTGCTTCCGGCCGATCGCTTACGCTGCGCGCCCCCTGCAAGCCGATCTCCACAACGTGCGAACTGACGTGTTCGCGAATCAGCGCGCGGGGCGCACCCTGGGCCACGATCTTGCCCTTGTCCATGATCACGAGGCTGTCGCACAGTTGCTCGGCTTCGTCCATGTAATGCGTGGTCAAAATCAGCGTGGCGTCTTTGCGCTTCAGGTCGCGCATGCGGTCCCACAGGTTGATGCGCGCCTGCGGGTCCAGCCCGGTCGTGGGCTCATCCAGCACCACCAGCTCCGGGGCGCCTACCAGGCCGCGCGCGATCAGCACCCGGCGCTTCATGCCGCCCGACAGCTCCAGCACCCTGCTGTCGGCGCGCTCGGACAGCCGCACAAAGTCGAGCAGTTCGACGGCGCGGGCTTTGGCCTGCTTGCGATCGAGCCCGTAAAAGCGCGCGAACACTTCCAGGTTCTCGCGCACGCTCAACTCCTGGTCGAGGTTGTCTTCCTGCGGCACGACGCCGATCTTCTGCTTGATCTGGCGGTCGTTGCGGCCGCCGGCGGCTTCGTGGCCGAGGATCACGAGGCTGCCTTCGCCCACCGGCGACGCGCGATAGATCATGCGCATGGTCGTGGTCTTGCCCGCGCCGTTCGGCCCCAGAAAGCCGAAACACACGCCCTTGGGAATCTCAAAGTCAACGCCATCCACGGCGACGAAGTCGCCGTAGCTCTTGCGCAGGCCCGTTGCCTTGATTGCCACTTCCATGGGGATGCTTTTACCGCTTTTCATCACGGAGCACACAGAGGGCACAGAGAACGGCTTTTCTGCGTGTGCTGCGTGTTCGCCGTGGTTAATTGCTTTACCGTGAACATTGAGCAACTCCACGCCGAGTACGGCCGCGACCTGCACCGCTTTCTGCGCGTGTTGGTGGCGCAGCACGCCGAAGCCGACGACTTCACGCAGGAAACCTTCCTGCAGGTGCTCAAGCACCCCTTCGAGCAGCGCACGCGCGGCGAGACGGCGATGTACCTGCGTGCCATTGCCAAGACCGCCTACCTCAAGCACGCGCAGCGCAAGAAGCGCGTGGTCCCGGTCGACGTCCAGACCATCGAGCAGGACTGGGCTGAAGCCGTCGGTGAGGAAGGCGACGAACGCGTTGCCGCCCTGCGTCGCTGCATCACCGAGCTGACCGACCGCGAACGCCAGGCCCTGAACCTGCGCTACGTGCAGAACGCCAGCCGCGAGGACATGGCCGCAGCACTGGGCCTCAGCGACGGCGGCGTGAAGAACCTGCTGGAGCGCATCAAGGCCAGGCTCAAGGAGTGTGTCGCACGACAGCGGCATTGAAGCGCTCGGCTGCGTGCCTACCATCAGTCCCGGAGAATCCGATGAAACAATGGCTGATTGCATTGCTGCTGCTCGCCGCGCCAGTCTGCACGGCGCAGGTCTACACAGTCTCGGGTGGCGCCCTGGCATACACGCCTCTGGCAGGCGGCACCGACTTACCGGCCCTGGTGCTGGGCAGCGAGTTCGAGGGCCCGATCGGGCTGACGGGTACGGCTTCGCTGTTCGGGCAGGCGTTCACTTCTTTCTACGTCAGTCGGCACGGGCACCTGGCATTCGCCGACCAACCCACGCCGATTGCGAACGGGCGACTGTTTGTATCGCACGTGGTGGCGCCATATTGGGCGCAACTTGAACCGGGCGCCGGCAGCGGTGTGCAATGGCTCGAATCCGGCGGTGAACTGGTTGTCGAGTGGACCGCCATGCTGCAATCCGCGGCCCCGGCCCCCAAGCCCGCGCTGACCTTCCAGGCGCGCATTGACCTTACCACCGGCCAGGTTGAATTCCGCTACGCCACGGGCACGCCCGCGGCAACCAGCGGCTTGCATCGCGTGATGCTGAGCGGTGAGTTTGCGGCAACCGCGTCGCAGCCGGTCTGTTTCGGCGAGCAGGCGACTTTCGTGGGCGCATCGGGCCAACTTTCGGCATGGCCGTCGGACCGCTTCATTCGTTTCAGCGCAGGTGCCGGCGCGGCCCCCTCCATCAGCGTCACTTTGGGCGGCACGGCCGTCGCGCAGCAGGAATTGCTGCAGTTCAGCCACGGTGTCTTGATCACGAACATCAACCTGGAGCTGGGGGTTGCGGATGCCGACAACGATGTCACGTCGCTGGAGACATCGTTCAGCACGCTGCCGGCGTGGTTGATTGTCTCCGCCGAGTGGCAGAGCGCCCCAACCGCGACACCGTACACCGTGACACCATCTTCAGGCCGCGTGGACAATGGCACCGACCTTGTGCTTACGCTGATTGCGCGCGAAGGCTCCGGCACGGCGGCTGCTTTCACGTTTCGGCTGGAAGGCAAGTCGTTTGGCTCAGGCGGTGATGACGAAGAAGGCGCCGGCGGCAGCTGCCACCTGGCCGGCGGCTCGTCGTTGCCGCTGGTACTGCTCGGCCTGCTGGCATGGCGCCGCAGGAAATTCCGGAATTGTTGAGGACATTCGGCAAGCCCGCGGCTTTGTCCTTTGAACCCAAGGACAACCCGTGCCCGACACCGGCAAACCGAGCCGCAACCACGACCGCATCTGGGACGTGCTGATTGAGGACGCGCTGAAGGCGCCGGTGGCTCTGCCCGTTGGCCGCAGGGCGACACCGCGCCCGCCCAGGCGCCGCGTCTGGGCAAGCGTTACCGTCACGGCCCTTTGCGCGTTGCTGATTGCCGGGGCGCTGCTGTTTGCTTTCACGCGTCCCCCCGCTGCCAAGCCGGACGCGGGCACCGCCGACGTCGCACCAGCCTCAAACCAGCCCGGAGAGCAACCACGCCGCAACCATGAGCAAGAGCCGGCGCCACAAGTGCCAGCCGGCAATCAAGCCAAACCTGACCCGACGCCGGCACCGCACGAACCGTTGCCGAAGCCCGAGCCCGAGCCGCCCAAGGACCCGCCCGAAGACCCGCCCAAGGACGCGCCCGAAGAAGCACCGGAACCCGAGCCTGAGCCCACGCCCGATCGGCCCCGCGACACCGTCGAGAAGCCTGAGCCCGAAAACACCGCTCCCGTACCTGCGCCAGGTCACGGGCCGCGCATTACGCTGCTGCGGGCCGATCGCAATGCCCGGCTCAAGGTCGCAGCACCCGGCAAGCGCGAGTACCGCGACGCAGGTGACACCACCGACTTCGACCACGGCTGCACATTCAGCTGCGACAAGCCCGTAGACCTGCGCGTGGCAGGCGTCTTTCTGCGCCTGCAAGGCGAGCTTGTGATTGACGCTTCGGCCGACGCGCTGGCGCTCACACTGCTGACCCACGACGTCTATGTGGACAGCCGCGGCGCCGGCATGCCGGTGAGCGTTAAGATGGATGGCCACGGCCTTTACTTCCCGACCGGTGCCGTGCTGTTTGAAGAAGGCGCGGCCTCGGAACATGTGTCTGTGCTCGACGGCGAAGTCACGCTTGGTGCAGAGACCCTCACGCGACAGCAGCGCGCAACGCTGAAGCGGCGGGGCATCACCGCAATTGCGACGATCACCGACGAGCCCGCACTGCTGCGCGGGTTGGCAGATCGCGTGCTGTACCGGGAAGACTTCGATGCCGGCGCGCCGACTCGCGGCCGCCTGCTGCGAGGCGAATTGCGCGACGGCCTTCTGGTCGCCGGCGCCCGCGACGGCCAGTATGGCGCGTTCTGGGGCTACCCCCGCGACCTTGACCACGTGGACGGCGCGGTGCTGCGCCTGCGCCTGCGCATCTCGGGCACCGGCGACTTTGACGTCACGCAGTTCTGCCCGCAGCGCAACGACAACTTCAGCACGCGCGTCGCCGCGCCCGCCGACGGTTGGCACGTGCTTGAGTTGCGGCTGGCAGACTTTCGTGAACGCACGGAGCACAAACATGCCCCCGCCACCGGCGAGAGCTTCAAGAACGTGAACATCACCGTGCCCGAGGGCTCCGTGCTCGAAATTGACTGGATCGAACTGATCGGCCCCGTGAAGTAAGGAGAAGCCATGCGCATGCTGCTGCTACTGGCCCTGCTGTCGCCCGCGCTGTGCGCGGCCACGCTGGCGGGCACGCCGGCCAACTACCAGACACAGCTCGCCGCTTTGCAACCGGGCGACACGCTGCAACTTGCCGCCGGCACGTACACAAACCGCCTGGTCTTGAACGGCAAGCACGGCAACGCCGGCGCGTGGATCACGATTGAGGGACCGGCCACAGGCACTGCCACGTTCAACGGTGTCAGCGGCAACAACACGGTCAGCCTGCGTGATTGCAGCTACATCGCGATCAAGAACATCACCGTCGACTGCCTTGGGTTGGCGGTGGATGGCATCAAAGCCGAGGGCTACACCACCACGCCGCATACTGTGCACAATATGCTGATTGAGGGTGTGCGGATTCTGAACGCCGGCAACAACCAGCAGATTGTCGGCATCAACACCAAGTGCCCATGCTGGAACTGGACGATCCGCGCCTGCGAGATCATCGGCGCGGGCACAGGCATGTACCTGGGCAACAGCAACGGCGACGAGCCGTTCGTGCGCGGCGTGATCGAGGGCAACCGCATCTATGACCCCGAAGGCTACTGCATCGAGATCAAGCACCAGAACAACTGGCCCGCCGTCAGCGGCATGCCCGCCGGCAACGGCAGCACCATCATCCGCAACAACGTGTTCATCAAGACAAGCCGCGCCAGCGGCTCGGGCGACCGGCCGAACCTGCTGGTCAGCGGCTTTCCTGACAGCGGCGCGGGCAGCGATGACCTGTACGAGATTTACGGCAACCTGCTGGCGAACAATCCGCGCGAGAGCCTGATCCAGGCCTGCGGGCGCTTGAGCATTCACGACAACATCCTGGCCGACGCGCCGGACGCGAACTTCGCGGGCATCTACATCAAGAACCACGCGGCCAAGACCCTGAAGCTCGTGCACATCTACAACAACACCGTGTACGCAGCCGCACGCGGCATTCGTATCGTCGAGCAACCCAGCGTTGAGCACTCGGTGCAGGGTAACCTGGTGTTTTCGGCCAATGCGATCAGCGCGGGCTTTGGCGGCTTGAACCAGACGAACAACCTGACCGATAGCGTCGCCAACGCGATCAACTATGTGGACAACCCCACGACCGTCGTCGCCTCGATGAACTTTTATCCGCTGGCGGGCCAGTGCACCGGCGCCGCACTTTCCATGACCGCGTACTCCAGCCACGCGCACTACGACCTGGACTTCAACGGCACCAGCAAGGGCACGTTCACCTACCGCGGCGCATACGCCGGCAGCGGCACCAATCCCGGCTGGACGCTGGGCAACACACTCAAGACCGGGGGGCCGGGCGCGGGCCCTACGCCGCCCGCGGCGCTGGCGATCGCAAGCCCAGCCGCGGGAGCCCTGCCAAACGCAAATCTGGATGAACCCTACAGCCGCACGTTCACGGCCACCGGCGGAGCGGCGCCATACACCTGGAGCATCACCGGCGGCGGTGTACCACCGGGCCTGACTTTGGACGCCAATGGCGTGCTCAGCGGAGCACCCACAGTCGCGGGCAACGCGGGTTTTACGGTTACCGTGACCGACAGCCTCAGCGCCACCGACCAGCGCACTTACACGCTGCAAGTCGTTATCCCCGGGCGCGGTGGGCCGGTGGGGAAGGACTCCGGCTGCGCAGCCGTCGGGGGCTTGTCGTGGTGGACGTTGTGCGGGCTGGGTGTGCTTGCGATCTTGGGCAGTCGCCGCCGGGTCAGAGACTGACCGCCGTCATTTCCTGCGCGAGTTCAAACCCTGCGTCGATCACACGGCGTGCCTGCGGGCTGGCGGGGTCGCACACCGGGTTCGAATGGTTGAAGTGGGTCAGTATGATGCGGCGCGACTTCACTTCTTTGGCGAAGAACTCGATCGTGTCTTCGATAAAGGGGTGCGAAATCTCTTTCAGGTCGCGGCCTGGCAGTTCGTCGCGCGAGAAGAACGTGCCGTCGAGTATGCAGACGCTGTGCCTGCCGATTTCCTCGCGCGCCGCCGGCCATTTGCGCCAGTCGTCGATGTCGGGCACATAAAGCACGTCTTCGTTGAGGCTCACGCCGACCGTGTCGGTGTACTCGCCCCGGTGCGGCACGGGCATGGTGCGAACATTCAACCCGGGCCACGGTGAGATCGGCTGTGCCGGGCCCGCGGGGCGCAGTTCAATGTTGCCCAGTGACACCAACTGATCCCAGGGCGCGTTGCCGCTCAGAAATGCCGCCATGTTGTCGGTGCAAAACACCGGCAACCCGCGGGTGTTGGCGGCTTCGCGGCCGAAGTGCGCCAGGCCGACATAGTGACCCATGTGCGCATGGGTCAGCAGCGCAGCATCAAACGGGTTGCCCGGCTTGCGCGCGGCATAAGCCGGCAGCGTAAGCAGCCGCGACTCCTGTTCCTTGATGTCGGGGCTCACGTCAATCAAGAAGCAGCGCCCGTCGCCCTCCAGCACGCAGATGCTGGGCCCCAGGCGCACAGCCAACGGGTCAACACGCGCGGCCATATCCGGCGCCATGCGCGAGCCGAACTGCGGCAACCCGCCGTCCTGACCGCTGCCCAGGATGTAAAGCGTGCATGCCATTGGGAACTCTACTTTGGCGGGGTCGTGCTACTTGCTGACCGACGCGTTGGCCTGCCTTGCCGGTTTGCTCGTGCCTTGTGCTCCGGCCCGTCGCTTGCGCTCGGGGCTCTTGTTTTCCTGTTTCGGTGTCTTGAAGTATCTCTTGAGGAACTTGCCGGTATAGCTGCCTTTGACTTCGGCTACTTCGGCTGGCGTTCCTTCGGCCAGCAACTGCCCGCCCTCTTCGCCGCCTTCGGGGCCTAAATCGATCAGCCAGTCGGCGCACTTGATCACGTCGAGGTTGTGCTCGATCACGATGGCTGTGTTGCCCTTGTCCACCAGCCGTTGCAGCACCTCAATCAGCCGCGCCACATCGTGGAAGTGCAGGCCCGTGGTCGGCTCGTCCAGAATGTACAGCGTGTGGCCGGTGTCGGGCCTTGCCAGCTCGGTGGCCAGCTTCACGCGCTGGGCCTCGCCCCCGGAAAGCTGCGTGCTGGGCTGGCCGAGCTTGACGTAGCCCAGGCCCACGTCGTGCAGCGTCTGCACGATCTTGTGGATCTTCGGGTGATTCTCGAAGAAGCCGTTGGCCTCTTCAATCGTCATGTCCAGCACGTCGGCGATACTCTTGCCGCGATATTTCACGTCCAGGGTTTCGCGGTTGTAGCGTCGGCCGTCGCAGACTTCGCAGGTCACGTACACGTCCGGCAGAAAGTGCATCTCGATCAGTTTGACGCCCTGACCTTCGCACACTTCACATCGGCCGCCGGGCACGTTGAACGAAAAGCGACCCGGCTTGTACCCGCGCGAACGCGCATCGGTTGTCTTGCAGAACAGGTCGCGGATTGGCCCGAACAGGTCGGTGTACGTTGCCGGGTTGCTGCGGGGCGTACGGCCGATCGGCGACTGGTCAATCTCGATGACCTTGTCGATCTGCGACAGACCATCCATGCGCGCGTGCTTGCCCGGCTCGGTCGCGGCGTTGTGCAGTTCTTTGGCAAGTGCGCGCGCAAGAATGTCCGTCACCAGCGTGCTCTTGCCGCTGCCGCTTACGCCGGTCACGCATACCAGGCCGCCGAGCGGAAATGCCACGTCAATCTTCTTCAGATTGTTCTCGGTTGCGCCGCGCACCGTGATGGCTTTGCTTTTGCTCAGCGCGCGAGTCTTGTGAGGCACGGGCACGGCTTTGCGGCCGGCAAGGTAGTCGGCGGTCAGCGTGTTCGCCTTCTCGATGCCCCTGGCGTCGCCGGCGTAGATGATGCGCCCGCCGTGTTCCCCGGCACCCGGGCCAAGGTCAACCAGATAGTCGGCGCTGCGAATCGTGTCTTCGTCGTGCTCGACGACGATCACGGTGTTGCCGATGTCGCGCAGGTTGCGCAGCGTGCCAAGCAGCAGGTCGTTGTCGCGCTGGTGCAAGCCGATGCTGGGCTCGTCCAGCACATAGCACACGCCGACCAGCCCGCTGCCGACCTGCGTGGCCAGCCGAATGCGCTGGGCCTCACCGCCGCTCAGCGTGCCGGACTTCCGGTCGAGCGTCAGGTAGCCGATGCCCACGTCGACCATGAAGCCAAGCCGCGCGCTGATCTCGCGCACGACTTCGTGCGCGATGTGCGCCTTCTCTTTGCTGAGCTTGACGTTGCTGATCCAGTGCCGGGCGTCGCGCACGTTCATGCACGCGATTTCGTGAATGTTCTTGCCGCCCACGCTGACCGCGCTGGCAAACGGGTTCAGGCGGCTGCCGTGGCACGCGGGACACTCGCGTTCGGCCATGAAGCGCATCACCCACTGCTTCACGCTGTCGCTGTCGCTCTTGTTGAAGCGATGCAGCAGGTCCGGGATCACGCCCGGGAAGCCGCGCTTGCCGCGCCAGCCCCAGCGGCCGTCGGTGCCGGGCTCGCCGTGAAGCAACGTCTGCTGCTGCTCAGGCTTAAGCTTGCGCCAGGGTGTGTTGATGTTGATGCCAAGCCGCGGGCAATGCTTGCGCAGCGCGCGCTTGTACCAGAAGGCCTCGTGCGGCTTGTTCCAGCCGGCCAGCGCGCCGTCGGCCACGGTTTTGTCGGGGTCGGGCACGACCAGCGCGGGGTCAAGCTCGGTGTGGATGCCCAGGCCGTGGCATTGCGGGCACGCGCCCTGCGGCGCGTTGAAGCTGAACAGCCGCGGCTCGAGTTCGCCCATCTGCGCGTCGGGGTGGTCGGGGCAGAACATCTTGGCGTTGAACGCTGTGTCCGCCCATTTGCCGCCCTCTTCGCGCGCCACGATCACCAGCCCGTCGGCCAGCTGCAACGCGACTTCGACGGCTTCGTTCAGGCGCGAGCGCGCTTCGTCGTCGAGCGCGATGCGGTCGATCACGACATCAATGTCGTGCTTCTTGTTCTTGTCGGGGGTTTGCGTTTTGGGGCCGACTTCAAGGACTTCGCCATTCAGGCGCGCGCGCACAAACCCGTCGCGCATGACTTTCTGGAACACGTCGCGGTGTTCACCCTTGCGGCCGCGCACCACGGGGGCCAGCACCATCAGCTTGCTGCCGGCGGGCCATTGCATGACGGTGTCGACCATCTGCTCGGCACTTTGGCGGGTGACTTCGCGCTGGCAGACGGGACAGTGGGGAGTGCCGATGCGCGCGTACAGCAGGCGCAGGTAGTCGTAGATCTCGGTGGTCGTGGCCACGGTGCTGCGCGGCGAACTGCCGGCTTGCCGCTGCTCAATGGCGATGGTGGGCGGCAGGCCCTCGATGCTCTCGACGGCGGGCTTCTGCATGCGGCCAAGGAACTGGCGGGCGTACGCGCTGAGCGACTCGACGTAGCGGCGCTGGCCTTCGGCGTAGATGGTGTCAAATGCCAGTGACGACTTGCCGCTGCCGGAAAGGCCGGTGATGACAATCAACTGGTCGCGCGGAAGGGCAACGTTCACGTGCTTGAGGTTGTGCTCGTGCGCGCCGCGCACCGTGATATGGGTGAGTGCCATGCCCCGCTTTTATCAGACAACGCGACAAGGAACGAAGGGGGGCGCGGGCTACTCGCCTAACGTCGCGACGCCCTGACACCGACACAGGTCGATCATGTCGGCGTGGGCCTTGGCCGCGTGTTCGTCCTCGCGCCATGCGGGCCAGACAGCCTCGGCTTCGCGCCACGCGTCGCGGGCCTCATGCATACGGCCCAGCTTGACCAGCATCAGGGCCAGGTCGCGACGGTGCAGGGCCTCGCTGCGCACGTTGCGCACGTCGCGGTGCAGGGCCAGGGCGCGCGTAAACAGGGCCTCGGCGTCTGTCGTTCTGCCGCCACGCGCAAGGAATCGCGCCATGTTGCCGGTGGCGATTGCCTCCTGCCGCCGGTTGCCGGCGGCCTGGCAAGCCTCGATCGCCTGCCGAAACAGTTGTTCCGCCTGGGCGAAATCGCCCTGGGCCGCCACCAGCTCTGCCAGGTTGTCCAGCGCGTTTCCCTTTGGCGCCCACGCCCGTGCTTCGTGCGCGATGCGAATGGCCTCTCGAAAGTGCTGTGCGGCTTCCGCGTTTTCGCCGCGCGCGCGATGCGCGCTGCCCAGTGAATTCACCATCTGGGCCAGAATCGCCTTGTAGCCTGCCTCGCGGGCCGCCTCCATGCCGCGCAGCAAGTACCGCTGGGCCTCATCCAGACGATTGCGCGAGCGCAACCACAGCGAGTAGTTGAAACCCAGGCTCGCCTGCAGCAACCGATCACCGCATGCAGCCGCCTCGCGCATCGCCCGATCGTGCAGCGACCCGGCCTCGTCGGACCGCCCCGCGCCTTCAACCAACGCCGCCAGGTTGCCCAGTGCCAGCGCTAGATGATTGCGCTTGCCGTTCTGGAATGCGGCCTCCATTGCCTGCCGCAGCCATTGCTCTGCTTCCTGTGTGCGGCTCGTGTCTTTACACAGGGCCCCCAGGTTGTTCAGCAGCGCGCTTTCCATGTCGCGCCGGCCGCTGCTCCTTGCGGCTTCCAATGCCGCCAGCAGAATGGACTCGGCCTCGTCAAACCGCGCCCACTTCATGAGGCTGGATGCGTAGTTGCTGCGAGCCATGACCTCCAGCTCGGGATCGGCCTGCCTCTGCACCAGCTCCCACGCCCGGACGTGCAGCTGCTCTGCTTCGTCGCGCCGACCCTGCTCGGCGTACAAGAAGGCGAGTTGATCCAACCCGATGGCGGCGGTGCGCTGATCGGCGGCTGCCAGCACTCCGTCAATTCCCTTGCGCAGATACGCTTCCACCTCGGCGTTGCGGCCAAGCCGCTTCAGCGCTGTCGCCGCGCTGACCATCGCGCGGGAACGCTCCGGCTCGGCCGCGACCTCGACCGCGCGAAGCCACCAGTGCGCTGCTTCCTGGGGGCGATAGCGTTTCTGCGCATCTTCTGCCGCCATGCGGGCATATCGCGCCTCTCGCGCGCGCTGGGGCGCATCGGTGTCGTCGCTGCGGGCGCGGCCCAGATGCTCGGCGATTTCCGAGGCCACGGATGCCAGTTCTTCCTCGTCGCCGGCCGCCGCATACAGACCCTCGATCAGGTCCGCCGCAAACCGGTGCAACCCGGCGCGATCGCCGGGCAACTGCAGCTCATAGGCCGCGTCGCGCAGCAGCGCGTGGCGAAACAAGTATGCGGTTTCGGCGTTCAACTCTCGTCCTTGGCTTCGACAGTACGTACTGCGTTGCCTGTGAACGTCCTGACTCAGACCCATGCCTGCGGCGGCAGCAAGTTGAGCCTTTCGCCAGCGACCCGCAAGTCCCGCCTCGCGACTTCAAGCTCGTGGGCTTCTCCGGCCTCGACGAGCATCGGCACCACTGTGCCCCAGTGTGCAAGGGCCTGGGCGGGTTCTCGCCGCTCCAGCGCTACCATCGCGCGATGCACGCGAAGCTTCCACAGCTCGTGGCGCAGTTCAATGGTTTCCGCCACCTGATCCGCTGCGGCCAGCACTTTCTCTGCCTCTTCCAGACGCCCGAGCGCTTCCAGCACCGTGGCCATATGGCCGTACGAAGTCGGCAGATACCGCTTCGCCCCCAGGCCCTCAAGAATCGCCATCCCCTCCGCAGCCGAACGATAGGCCGCCGCCAGGTCGCCCAGCTGACGCTGCTGCCCCGCCAGCGCGCTGAGAAAAAAGCCCTCGCCCAAAGGGTTGTTCGCGCGACGGTGCAGCCGGATCGAATACCTGAACAGGCGCTGCGCGCGCCGGTGTTGAAGTTCGCCGGCGTAGCTCGCGCCCAGGTTGCCGACCGCCAAGGCCGCCGGCAACCACGCCCTCGCTCGCTTTGCCAGCAGAAAGCTGCGCCGCAGCAGGCGCCGGGCCCGCGCCCCGCGTTCCAGGCCCGCCAGGTAGTTCAAGGCATGCGAGACCGCCTCCAGCTCCCCGTGACGCCTGCCCACTCGCCACAGGTCCAGCGCTTGCTGGCGCGCACCGCGCTTGTCGTTGAAGTGTGCGCGAAGAATGCCGTACAGGCGCTGGCGCGCTTCGATGACTTCGTTCGGCGTGCCGATCTCGCATTGCCTCTTGTACAGGCGCAGCGCCACGTCGTGGTTGTAGTTGTCGCGCGCATGCCGGGCACCTCGTACCGTGTACTCGCGCTCGCGCCCGGGTTGGCTGCCGGCAATGCGCAGATGCTCGGCGATTTCGGATGCCGCCGAATCTAGTTCGTCGGCATGCACGGCTTCAAGCACTTCCGCTGCCCTGACATGCAGCAACGCGCGCTCGGCCGGCAACTGCAGGTCATAAGCCGCGTCGCGCAGCAGCGCGTGGCGAAACAGGTAGGCTTGCTCGGCGCTTGTCACGGCGTCTCCGCGTCAAGTGAGGGAACACCCGCCGCCTTGCAGGCGATCAGCATCGCCTGAAGCTTGGACTCCACTTCTGCAGCATAGCGCAGGCTGCGCAGGGTACGCATGCCGTCGCGCCACGATTGCCGGGCGTCATCCAGGCGGCTCAGCGACAGCATACACAGGCCGTGATCGCACATGTGTAACGCCTCGAATCGGATGTCCTGGACCTGCCGGTTGATTTCGATTGCGCGGCGATACTCCGCGTCGGCTTCCTCGAAGCGTCCTTCCAGGCTAAGGATTCGCGCCCGCTGCCCGGTCGCCACACCCACGCCACGGCGGTCGCCGACGGCTTGGCTGTCTTCGACTGCGAGATCAACGGCCCTGCGGGCCTGTTCCAGTCGTTCCGTCCGGACGAGTACACTCGCGAGGTTGCTCCGGATGATCCCGGCAAGGCGGCGATCCCCGACCTCGCCCGCGATCTCCAGCGCCCGCAGATGCGCCTGCTCGGCGCCGGCATGGTCCTCGACCCCAGCCAGGATCACGGCGCGCGTTTCAAGCGCAAACGCCTCGGACCGTTGATCGCCGAGTTCGCGGCATTGCTGCAGTGCCCGGGCACTGGTCTCCAATGCCTGCTCTCGGCGGCCGCTTGCATGGAACATGTTGGCCAGGTTGGAGGTCAGGACCGCGGCTGCCCGACGGTTGCCCGTTTGTTCATGAATGCGCAGCGCCGCCAGCAGCGCCTGTTCCGCCTGGTCCACGCGCCCCGTCTCCTGGTACACCACGGCCAGGTTCCCCAGCACGAGGCCTTCGCCCCGCACGTCACCATTGCTGCGATACGCCTGCAACGCGTGCTCGTACGCCTGCTCGGCCTGGGACATACGCCCGGTGGTGCGATAGAGAATTGCCACGTTAGAGCGCACAAGGACAAGCGCGCGCGAATGGGCGCAGCGCAGCGCCACGGCCAGCGCCTCGTCGAACACGCTTTCGGCTTGCGTGCTGCGTCCGGTCAGGCGCAACAGGTTGCCCAAGGCGGTCAGTGCCATTGATAGCAGTGCCTCGCTTGCCGCCTGCCGATGAAGCTTGACCGACTCGGCAAGGTCCAACTCGGCGGCTTCTGACTGGCCCTGGTCGCGCTCGAGGGTGCCCGCGCGCTTCAGCGCTTCAGCGCGCTGCGCACCGCCGGTCAAGGCGGCCAGTTGCTTCCACAGCCGGATGGCGGCCTCGGTGTGATAGGCGCGGTCCGCGTATTCGGCGGCCCGGTAGGTGTAGCGAACGTGCGCGGCACCCAGAGTGGCGTCAACCGCCTGGCCCAACCCGGCCTGGTGCGCCAGCTCTGCGGCAATTGCATCGGTCTCGTGTCTCGTCCAGGCTGGAGGCTCCGGGTTGTCCAGCGCCGGCGGCTCGGGGGCGCGGCCACCGAAGGCCTGCTCAATCAGGTAGAACGCCAGCGCGTGCAGCCGGGCGCGGTTGCTGGGCAGCTGAATGTCATAGGCCGCGTCGCGCAGCAGCGCGTGGCGAAACAGGTAGGCGGCTTCGGCGTTCACGGCGGCATTGTAGAGGCGGGTCATGGCGCCCGCCTTCGGATTCTGTCCACCTGCCCGTCAGCTGGTTGCAGGTGCGCCGGACCCCGGGCAGTCGGTCGTGTCAAACGGAGGTGCGCCGATCTTGGCGCACTCTCTGTGCATCTCTTCCGTGCATTGGGCCAGTGCGGCGCTGTCGCCCATTTCGCGCAGCATGGCGGCCCCGCGCGCCCACTCGTGCCGGGCTTGCTCGGGCCTTCCCAGCCTCAACAGACAAACCGCATACCCGCATGTATGGGCCGCCTCGTGAGGCCGGTTTGCCGTTTCGCGCAACATCGCCAGCGCTCGCTGGTATGCAGCCTCTGACTGTTCCAGCCTTCCGGCTTCACGGTGGCGCACGGCCAGGTTGGCGCGCACAACACTCTCGGACCTTCGATTCCCGACTTCCTGGTGAATCGCCAGCGCACGCTCATACGCGGCGACAGCCCGGTCAGCACGGCCGGTGTGCGCGTAAACCACAGCCAGGTTGCCCAGCAGCATGCCTTCCAACAGCCGGTTGCCCGCCGCGCGCAATGCTGCCAGCGCCTGCTCGTACAACTGTTCGGCTGCGTCCGAGCGCCCGGTTTCGTTGTAGATCGCGGCAAGGTTGCCCTGCACCACGCTTTCAAGCTGGCTGTCTTCGCCGCGCACCAGTTGCAGGCTTTGTTCGTAGCACTGCTCGGCGCGGTCGACGCGTCCCGACTGGTGAAACAGCGCCGCCAGGTTGGCCAGCGTCGAACCTTCGCCCCGGCGGTTGCCGGTGCGGCGATGAATGGCCAGCGCCTGCTCAAAGGCGTGCTCTGCCTCGCGTGTGCGGCCGTTGCCCCGGTGCACGCGCCCCAACGTGTCCAGCGTCAATGCCTGCTGCTGAAGTTCGCCCGTCTGCTGCAACAGACCCAGCGCTTCGTCCAACAGCCGCTGCGCGTTCTCGGACGAGCCCGCCATGTGCTCCATCTCGGCGGCACGGCGCTTCGCGCGCCCCTTGGCTGAGCCTTGACTTGTTTCAGCCAGTTCGTGCCACAACTCCAGCGCATGACCGTGACGATAGTGGCGCTCAGCATAGTCGGCGGCGCGCGCCGTATACCACTCGCGCGCTGCCGTGGCCTTCTCGCCCGCGATGGGTTGCGCGAGCCGGGCGTGATGAGCCAGCTCGAGTGCAAATGCATCAATCGGCTGCGGGTCGGCTGTCCAGGCGTCGGCTTGGTCGGAATCACCCTGCGGCCGCGAACTTTGCAGGACGCCTTCCAGCAGCGCCAGCGCCAGTCCGTGCAGCCGCGCGCGGTCTTGGGGCAGGTGAAGGTCATAGGCCGCGTCGCGCAGCAGCGCGTGGCGAAACAGGTAGGCGGTTTCGGCACTCGGCATGTCGGGATTGTATCGCGCCGGCCGGCCTCTACGAGTCGAGTGTTCTGGGGCCGAGTGGTGCTTGATGAGACGGCGCTCAGGCTGGCGTGGGAAAAGGCGCAATGCCCAGCGCGCCGCACACCCGCTGCATGCGCTGCAGGCGCCGGGGGATCTCGTGCGCGGTCCCGTGCTTCAGCACCAGCGCGTAGCCGGCGGTCCATTCCTTCCCCGCGGCGTCAAGATCCGCCAACTGCGCCAGCACCATGCTGTACTCGCACCGGTGATTGCCCAGAAAGCGCCACTGGCTCAGTTCCTGCTCGACCGGAAGAATCGCTTCGAAGATCTGCCGCGCGCGTTCCAGTTCTCCCCTTCCGCTGTAAATGCTTGCCACGTTGCCCATGGCCATCGCGTGCCCGGCCCGGTCGCCGTAGCGCAGGCAGATCTCGGCTGAGCGCTGCATGCAAGCTTCGGCCTGATGGGGCTGGTTCAACTGCCTGTAGGCGAATGCCAGGTTGGCAACACTGATGGCGTGCAGCGATGCCAGCGCGAACTCCTCGCACAGGGCCTCAGCGTTCTTCAGCACGGTCAGCGACTCCGGCCCGCGCCCCTGGTCCTGGCGCAGCAGCCCGATGTTGCTGAGTGTCAGCGCGTGCAGGTGCGGATCGCCGATCCGCCGCGCCAGTGCCAGTGCTTGCGCAAAGCAATCGTCGGCCTCGTCCAGCCGCTGTGCCTTCCATGCCATGGTGCCAAGGTGGTTCAACGCGCTGGCCTCGGAGTCCATGAGGCCGCGCGCCCGATTCAGCTTCAGCGCGCGCTGAAACCACTCGTGTGCCGCCTGTGCCTGGCCCTGGCGATCGAGCAGCATCGCGTAGTTGAGGTATGCGTGCGTGCTGGACTCGTCGTTGTCATCCAGGCGCGGCATCAGCTCGGCGTACACCGCCGCTGAGTCCTCGAGCCGCCCCAGTTCGAGGTAATTCAGCGCCTGGTTCGACATCAGCCCCAGCTCGTGGCGTGTCTCGCCGTTTTGTCGCGCGAGCTCAAGTGCCTGACCAGTAATGGCCGCCGCGGTGGCGTAGTCCCCCCGGTCAAAGGCCACGTTCGCGGTGTGCTCGAGCGCTTCGCACTCCATGCCGCGGTCCGTTCCGGCACGGGCGAGCGCAAGCGCGTGCTGCGACGCGGCCTCGAACTGTTGGCGATCACCAAGCGCGCGTGCCGCCGCCCCGGCCTGAAGCCATGCGCGGCCAGCCTCGTCGCCCTCGCTGACTGCCGCCACGCGCAACCACCTGCGCAGAGCTTCGGGCAGCATGTACGCGCGCGCGGCTTCACTCGCTGCTCGTGCGCACCAAAGCGCCTCGCGCTGCTGCAATCCCGGCCGGTCGTCGAATGTCCGCGCGGACAGCAGGTGGTCCGCGATCTCGCCCGCAGCCTCCGGCGCTTCGCCGACCAGCTGTTCGATGAGTTCTGCGGCCAGCAGGTGCAGTGAACCGCGCTGTGCGGGCAGCTGCAACTCATACGACGCGTCGCGCAGCAACGCGTGGCGAAACAGGTAGGCTTGCTCGGCGTGCATGCGGGTGAGTCTACTTCACGACCCGGTAAAGCGCCCACTTCTGATGTTGCGCACTGTTGCTCTGTGGCCCGCTGGCCGCCGCAGAACCGAGGGTTGCCCTGCCCAATTACATAGCGGCTCCGGTCTTAGTGGCTGACCCCGTCCCTGCTCCGATGTGCCTTTTGCTCCTGATGGATGAGCAATTGGATATCCCTCGCGCCGCACTCGATCGCTGTCCGCCTGGCCGCTTCCATCAATTCCTTTGCCACGCTCTGGCGCCCGGAATCGCTTGCGATTGCTCCAAGCGCATGCAATGCAAGTGCCTCCCACCGTTGGTTCTGGACTTCCCTGTGAAGCGCAAGGGCTGCCAGGAGCTCTTTTTCGGCAGTCTCCACTTGCCCGGTATTGAAGTGAAGTGCCGCCAGATTGTGCGCTGCAATCCCAAGAAACCGACGGTTGCCAACCTCAAGGTGAACCTGAATAGATTGCTGGTAAAGCTCCTCCGCCTGTGCGAAGTCGCGCCTTTCCTGCATGAGCACAGCAAGATTCGACAAGGCGGTGCCCTCGGTTCGCCTGTCGCCGGTTTCGCGGCTCAGCCGCAAGCACTCTTTGTACGCGGCCTCTGCGCTGGTGAGGTCTTCCTTTGCCCAACTCACGACTCCAACGTTCAGCAGTGCGTGAGCCACGCCGCCTTTGGCATTCAATCGCTCGAACAAGGCCATGGCTTCGCGCGCCAACGCTACGGCCGCATCCAGATCTCCCTGCTCCTGCAACAAAAGTGAATGATTGCAGAGTGTATGCGCCAGTTCTCGGTGATTCGCATACTGGCGATGCTTCTCTGCCGCCTGTCGGAAGCCGGCTGCCGCTTCGTCGACCCTGCCCGTCACCCAACGGATTGCCGCCAGCCCGCTATCGGCTCTGGCTTCTGCCGCATGCCACTCCCCCGCGACTGATTTGGCCATTGCGTAGGACTGTTCCGCCAGCTTCATGTTGCCGGCGTCTGAACAACACCCGCCGGCGTGGCAGTAGGCCAGCACTCGCTCTTCCCCTTCGACCAGCGCGGCGAACTTCGACCATGCTTCGGCGGCCGCCATGTGTTGATACGACTTCTCGCCGAAGTGCGCTGCCCGTCGAAGGTAGAGCCGCTCTGACACTCGCTCTTTTGCTTTGCCTGCATGGTAGGCCATCTCCATCGCGGCACTATCGCTGGAAAACGGGACAAGCGTCCGCGGCGTGTAGGCATCCAGCGGCGGCGGTTGCGGTGCAACTCCGCCGAGCAGCTCTTCCAATAGTCGTAGGGCGAGCAAGTGCAGCTTGGCTCGCGCCGATGGCATTTGCAGTGAGTATGCCGCGTCGCGCAGCAACGCGTGGCGAAACAGGTAGGCTTGCTCGGCGTGCATGCGGGTGAGTCTACTTCACGACCCGGTAAAGCGCCCACTCGTCATCTTGCGCGCGGACACAGAGCTCGAGCTTGCCCTGCTGGGCGTAGTCATTCAGCCGGTTGTAGAAGTACTCGCTGCTGCCGCGGTGGGCCAGAATGTAATCGGCGTTGAAGTCATCCTTGATCGTGTCCAGGAACTCGCGGCGCTTGCCGCGCTTGATCTCGACCCAGGCCTTGTACTTCTGCGCGTCGTGCACATAGAAAAACGTCGGGTCCAGGCCAATCAGGTAGTCGCACTCGCTGGCAAAGAAAATCAGGTCCGTGAACTCGTCCCAGCGGTCGTGCCACACCACCTTGCCGTGGGCCTCGGGGTTGTTGTGCAGCCACCGGCCCGCCGGCTCGATGCTGCCGTAGTCCGGAATGCGATACGAAAGCGAAGTGCCGATCCACATCGACAGGCTGGCAATCAGCGCGATCACAGCGCCGCTGATCGGCAGCGCCCGGGACCACACCGGCCGCTTTTCCATCCATGACCGGTAGCCGTCGCTGCCGAGTATGCCCTCCAGCCACATGCCGATGGCGACCACCATGAACGGCGCCGCATATTCAATGAAGCGGATGTTCACCATGTACGCGACCAGAAACGCCAGCGCCGCGCCGGACGTCAGGATCGTTTCGCGGGCCGGACGGTGCCCCAGAATCGCTGCCAGCAGCGGCAGCACGATCGGCGAAAACAGAATCAGCGGCGAACTGAAAGCCAGCACCGGGCCCGTCGCCGGCTCAAGCTCACGCCCCAGCGAGAGCTCTACGTCAGACTGAAGGTCTGCCGACAGCCCCAGAATCTTGCCCAGCGACTCCACCACTGGCGCCACGGTGTCGCGGTGCGAAAGCGCCAGCACCACCACGTTCTGCACCCACCACACGCGCACCAGCTCAAGCGAGTTCGGGTGCAGAATGCAACCGACCGCGATACCGGCGGCTATGCAGGCCATCAGTACCAGGTTTGACTTCAGATCCTTCCAGCGCGTGCTGTCGGCGCGGGGGCCGACCAGCAGCTCACTGGCGGCGCGGATCACCGCCAGCGCCAGCAGCAGGTGGCTGGCCGTGTACGACAGCGTGTACGCAATCGAGATCAGGAAAAGCGGCAAACGCCTGCCGCGCGCCAGCATCAACCAGCCTGTCAGCACAAACGCCAGTGCCATCAGGTAGCTGCGGCACATGTTCAGTCGAAAGATGATGTAGGTTCCGCCGACGGCTGCCAGGCACAACGCATACACCCACGCATGCCGCAGCCCGAAGCCCCGCATCACGGCAAACAGCGTCAGCACCAGCAGCAACCCAAGTACTGCGGTCCCCAGTTTGCCTGCGGTCGCCAGCCCCTGAGCGTCGGCCGGCCCGTCGGCCAGCAGCGTGAACGGCACGAGGTAAACGTGAAACAGGAAGTCCTTGTCCGAGAAGCTGTTGGCCCAAAGGCTCTCGCGCGACCAGTGAAAGTCCGGTCCCGCCGCCTGAACCTCGCCCGTGCGGTAAAGGTAGCCCATCTTGACGTGGTAGTAGCTATCGGGGTCGGGAAAGCCGACACTGGCGGCGTGCACGGCGGGGCCCTCGTCCGTGTCGACCACCGTGGGCACGAACTGGTAATACAGCATGCCCACCAGCGTCAGCACGCCGACCAGCACGCCCTGAACCCAACCCCGGGCCGCAATGGCCCTGAGCCTGTCGAGTTTGGTTGGAGACGCCGAGGGTTCAGTCATAAGGGGGCGGAGTGTAGCAAGTTGCGCCAGTGGGTCAGCCTGCGCGTGCCGATCTTCGGGGGCGGCGCCGGGGCTGTTGGCAATTCGTGGAATGGCTCACAAGTTCAAACATTATCAGTCGTTAGGGCGACCAGCCGGCCGTGTTTTCGTTGCAAACTCCGTTCAGCAAGGTACTTTGACGGATGCAGTCAAATTGGCTGTGCGTTAAGGATGATGGAGAAGGAATGACCGAGCCAGTTGCGGCGGGAGAGATCGAGATCGGCGATTTCGCCAAAGTGGAGTTGCGGACTGCGCGGGTACTGGCAGCCGAGCCCCACCCCGACGCGGACAAGCTGCTGGTGCTGACGTTGCAAGCCGGCACCGAGCAGCGGACGATCTGCGCCGGCATCCGCCCATGGTGGACGCCCGAGGCACTGGTCGGCAAGGATGTAGTGATTGTGGCGAATCTGAAGCCCCGCAAGCTGCGCGGCGTGATGAGCCAGGGCATGTTGCTTGCGGTCCAGGATGGCGACGACGTCGTCCCCCTGACCGGAATGAAACCTGTTGCGTCGGGGCTGCGTGTCAGTTAGCCCCGTGCATAATCAGCCGCTAGCGCGGCTTGGACGTATGGCTGGGTATCTCGAAGCGGCGCGCACGAGTGAAGCGGTTTACGTCCGCGTGGTGGGGTTGGGTAACTTCAACAACGCCGGGCCCCTGCGTGAGTACGCCGAAAAATCGTTCAACGATGGCGTGCGCAACGTGATCATCGACCTGCTGGAATGCACGGGCCTCGACAGCACCTTCATGGGCACGCTGATGGGCTTCATCGGTTTCGACACCGACAAGTCCGGCAACCCGCTGCCCGTGTCGGTCACCGTGGTCAACGCCACGCCGCCCACCATGCGCGCGATGAACAGCCTTGGCCTGCCCAAGATTCTGCATGTGCGGCCTGAGCACGTGGACTTCCCGACCTGCAAACTTGAGCGCCTTCGCGAGGGCTGGCAAGACCGCAAGCGCCGCACACTGCTGATTCGCGACGCGCACATCGCCCTGATGAAGGCCGACCGCGAAAACGAATCCCGCTTCGGGCCGTTCGTTGCCGCGCTGGTGAAAGAGACACGCGACATCCTTGACTGCGACGACGTCGCGGACAAGTAGGGTGGCGCAACCCCCCGACATCCAATGCAAAGTAGACTGCCCGTGCGGCTGGACAGACGTGTTCAGCAAGGCATACAGCGGCCTTCAACTTGAGTGCCCGCGCTGCGGCAAGCGCCACATGATCCCGGTGTTCGGCGCGCCCAACGCAGACGATGAGATCGACATGGCGGTGATGAACAGGTTGCTGGGCACTCACGACAAATCGTCGGCGACGTTGCGGGTGACATTCAAGCCGCTGTTTGTCGGCGCGGTCATAACGGCTGCGATCGTTGCCGTGGTGGGCGTACCGCTGGTGGTGATGCTGGCCGAAGATGACAAGGTCTTCGTACTGACAGCGACTGTTGTGGGCGGTGCGTTTGCCTGGCCGCTGGGCATTCTGGTGGCATGGATTGGCCAGAAGCGGCACACAAAGCAGCTTGCCGAACAGCCAGCTTCGCCACAATGAGTGCGCCCCGGAATCATTGGGTGTCAGCTAGAATTCTTCACTAAAACCTAACCTGCCGCTGCACGGTAACTTTCGCCGATACTGACAGCTTATCCCGCATGTCGGTGAATCCGCCGCCGTTGACCCTCCTTGTTGCAAAGCTAACACAGACGCCGGAAACACACGAAACCGCGACTGGGGGGTGGGCGTCAATCTTCGATTGACGAGTTCTCCGACAGCAGCAGCAAACGTAGCCGCCAGGGCAACCTCGTGGCAAACGCGATGATTCGGTCGCGTACGGAATGTTGTTGCTGCTGCCGCCAAGGCGCGAATGGAAGATCTTTACGGCGCTCTAACAACATTGAGGTGACGATGTCCGCAACCGACGGCGATGTCCTTAGCCAGTGGCCTGCCATTGAGGAACTGGCGCTGACGCGCTCACGGGGCTTGCCCGTGCATGAACTGCTTCGCAACAGCAAGGCAACGAGCTACGACTCAGAACGAGACGTGCTCAAGCTTTCCATTGCAACTGAAAAGATTGCCAAGACAGACCTTGAAGGCCTGCGCACCTGCGTGTCCAAGGCCTGCTACCAGGTGCTGGGCTTTCAGCCTAAGCTCGAAGTCATCACCACGTCGCACGGCAACGCCGCCGACGTCAGCGTCGAACTTTCCGGCAAGACACCCACGCTTTCCGTGACCAGTGCCTCCGGCAGCAACGAGTTTCTTACTTCCAGCCAGCTTCAGACCGGGCTGGACTTCGGCCACTTCGTGGTCGGGCCCAGCAACCAGCTTGCGGCTGCGGCAGCGCAGGCCGTCGCCGAAAACCCGGGCAAGGCCTACAACCCGCTGTTCATCCATGGCGGCGTGGGACTGGGCAAGACGCACCTGCTGACCGCCATCGCGCGCAAACTGCTGCCACGCATGCCCAAGATTCGGATGATCTCGTGCGAAGAGTTCGTGAACCGATTTGTCGGCGCGCTCAAGTCCGGCAATATGGAAGCCTTCCGGGGCGAACTGCGCGACAGCGACGCCCTGCTGATCGACGACATCCACTTCCTGGCCGGTAAAGAACAAACGCAGGAAGAGTTCTTCCATACGTTCAATCACCTGTACCAGCTCGGCAAACAGATCTGCCTTACCAGCGACAGCCTGCCGCGCGACATCCCCAACCTGGAAG
The DNA here is from genome assembly GCA_020849795.1 of Planctomycetota bacterium. Classification (GTDB taxonomy): domain Bacteria; phylum Planctomycetota; class UBA8742; order UBA2392; family UBA2392; genus JADJRK01. The sequence goes on from JADZFR010000033.1 coordinate 54,466, forward strand.
ACCGCCTGATCAGCCGCTTTCACTGGGGCCTCGCGGTCAAGGTCGAGCCGCCGTGCACTGAAACACGCATGGCGATCGTGCGCAAAAAGGCCGAGCTGCGCGGCATTGAAGTGCCCGATGACGTCGTGCACTTCCTGGCCGAGAACATCGTGACCAACGTGCGCGAGCTGGAAGGCGCGGTCGTGCAACTGGCGGCGCTGTCCAGCATGAGCAAGCGCCAGATCAACCTGCAGCTTGCCCATGAGGCGCTGCGCCACCTGGTCAAGTCCAAGCCCACGCCGGCGCGCATTGCCACCGACGACATCATTGACGTGGTGTGCGAGCACTACAACGTGCGCCTGAATGACCTGCTGAGCCAGCGCCGCACCAAGAACCTCGCGTTCCCGCGCCATGTGGCGATGTACCTGACCAAAGAGTTGACGCAGCTTACCCTGACCGAGATCGGCAGCTTCTTCGGCGGCCGCGACCACAGCACAGTCCTGCACGCAATCAACAAGATCAAAGGCCTGCGCCTCAAGGACAGTGAACTGCGCAACGAGCTCGAACGCTTTGAGCTTCAGCTGCGCCGGCCGTTGAACTGACACGCGTGATGCACGAAACCCCCGCAAGCTCGCGGGGGTTTCTTTTCGCCACGGCACCCCGAAAGCTCATGCCTATGCCGTACCCCGCCGCCTGCCTTTGCCCACGAGCAGTCCACGCCGAACACAGGTTTGATCCGCAATCTGTTCGGGTGTCGGTGGATTCCGGTTTCCTTGCTTGCAGCGTGCGGATTGGGGGGCGCGCTTCTGCCATCGCCCAACATTGCCGCGCTAGGGTTATCCGGCTGTGTGGTGGGTCGGCGACTGTTATCCCTAGGTTCCCCGGCGCGCGCTCCACGCTTCGGGCCTTTGCTGCTGCTGGCGCCGCGGCGATTGTCCCCGGCGTTGCTGACTTTCGGACAGGCCATAGTACTGGAACACGAAGTGAATTCTCTATTGGTTTGCTATACGTATGAAGCGGAACCCAAACGGGAACTGACATCTTTGCACGTCGTTGAATTGCAGGCTGGTGCGGGTACAACCGCCGGTCCAAACGAGGAGTAGCCATGCACGTAATCTGCGCGCGCGATCAGTTGGCCGATGCCATGGGCCTGGTCAGCAGCATCGTCAACCAGCGTTCGACCAATCCGATCACGCAGAATGTGCTGTTGATCGCCGACAAGAACGGCCTTGAGGTGCGCGCCACAGACCTTGAACTCAGTCTCAAGCGCACGCTCAGCGAAGTCGAAACCAAGAAGGCCGGCAAGTGCCTGGTGGCGGCAACGCTGGCCGGCAACCTGTTGCGCGACATCCGCGCCGAAACCGTCGAGCTGTCTGTTGACGGGTCAACCGTCAACCTGAAAGCCGGCCGCGACCGCTTTGAGCTGACCAGCGCCGACCCGGACGAGTTTCCAAAATTGCCCGAGGTGGGCAGCGATGCCGACCTCAAGCTCAAGGGTGCCGATTTCGCCAATGCCATTCGCAAAGTCGGGCGCAGCATCGCCCAGGAAAAAGGCCGCTACGCGCTGAATGGCGTGCTGCTTGAGCCGCGCAAGAACGGCCTTGAGTTCTGCGGCACGGATGGCCGGCGCCTTGGCTACTGCAAGGTCAGCGCCAAGGGCAAAGAGGTCGGGTACCAGGTAATTCTGCCGCGCAAGGGCTACGACCTGATCAGCAAGGTGATCGGCAACGATGCCGACATGGTGCTCAAGCTGTCGGAAAACCGCGTGCTCGCGGTGGTGGACGGCACCGAGGTCGGCGTGCAACTGGTCGAGGGCCAGTTCCCGGACTATCGCAGCGTGATCCCCGGCAACCTGGACAAGCAGCTCACGATCAGCACCGAAGACTTTCGGCTGGCGCTGAACAAGGCGCGCCACCTGACCAGCGTGGAAAGCCAGGCGGTGCGGCTGGAGATTTCGAAGGGCGAGCTGACGCTGCGTTCACGCAGCCCGGCCCAGGGGCAAGCCGAAGTGAAGGTGGAGATCGACTACGACGGCGAAGACACGGTGCTGGGCTTTGACCCGCAGTACATCCTGCAGGGGCTCGATGGCTTCGACAGCGACAAGGTCACGTTCGAGTTTAAGGACAAGGACACCGGCGCAGTGATGCACAGCGGCGAGAAGGAAAAGTTCTATTACCTGGTAATGCCCATCGACATTTAGGAACGCATCGACATCCAACACGCGCAGAGCCCCGGGCGTATGCTCGGGGCTTTTGTATCCACAGGGCCTCGGCGTGGTCGAACGCGGCGGCGCCGATAGACAACACCCAGCGACAAATTGCCACCGGCCCCGCTTGCGGGGTTTTGCATAGGGAGCGCAGCCGTCCCGGCTGCTCCGGAGTGCAGGCTGGAAGCCTGCGCTCCGGCCTAGGCAGCCAGGGTCGCCGCTCCACCCCCGGGGAGCGGTGCTGCTTGGCAGGCTTCGCGATGGGCGTCGCGGATCATTGCGTTGGATTCAAGCGTGTGCGCCAGAATCCGCGCGTAGTGCGGGATCTGCTTGTGCGCCTGCAGCCACGTCATCACGTCGGCTGGAAACTGCGGCGGCGGTGACTTCATGTCGCCGCTCGCCCAGGCCCGCGCGAGACGCGCGTGTTCGTTGTACCTGCGGCCCATGGCAGCCGCCTCGTCAGCCGGAGGCATCGCAGCAAGCGGCTCGTCAGCAAGTGGCACCGGCGTCC
>JADZFR010000034.1 GCA_020849795.1 Planctomycetota bacterium
GCCATGGACTCTGAAATCGAGTCCATGCCGGCTGCGCCCTTTGGCGCGTTGATTGTTGTCGCCGACGACGAAATCCCCCTGAAAGAATACGCCAAGGTTGCCAAGCGCCTGTTGGAAAGTGGCTGTGCCTGGGCGACGCTTTACGCCGGCGGCAAACGCACGCGCAAGCTGCACGACATCTTCGACAAAGCGGTCGTGGACTACCAGCTCAAGAAAGACCCCGACGCCGAGATGATGACCAGCGGCGAGCCCGAAGACTCTCTGGAAGTAGCAGTCCGCGATGCCGTCTGGTTCGCACAGCCGACCTACGGCGACGGCTACGCCGACCTGCTCGTGCTCGTGATCGGGGAAGACGAAGGCAAACTGGCTGAAAAGGCCGAGGCGTTTGCCAAGTCGGTCACGGACGAGTAAGTTCCCCCTCGTGGCAGCGCCCCGCACGTGATGTACCCTGCGCGCCCATGCCGCTCGACTTTTCACTCTCGCAGATCACCCTGGAAGCCGTCGGCGGCGGCGTGCTGATTGCGCTGGCGCGCGTGACCGACGTTTCGCTGGGTGTGTTGCGGCAAGCCAGCATTCGGGCCGGCCGCAGCAAACCCGCCTGGATGCTCGGGTTTATCGAGGCGTTGATCTGGGTGTTCGTAGTTTCCAGCGTGGTACAGAACCTGACCAATCCTGTGTACGCGGTGTTCTATGCGCTGGGCTTTGCCAGCGGCAGTTTTGTCGGCGTGATCCTGGAGGGCATGCTGGCGCGCGGCGAGCAGGTGGTGCGCATCTTCACCCACCGTGGCGACCAGATGGCAGCGCTGTTTCGAACCAAGGGGTACCGCGTGACGCAGTTCGAGGGCAAGGGGCTGCAGGGCCCGATCCAGTTGCTGTTCATCCACGTGCTGCGGCGCAAGACGTTGCAGATCAATGACCTCGCCCGCGACTGCGACCCCGATTGTTTCCTGGTCGTAGATGACGTGCGCAGCAGCAGCGCCGCCTTTCACGGCGGCGCCCTGCGCAAATGACTACTTGGCGGCTTTCACTTTCGCCCGGCGCCGCTTCAGCGCAGGCCACAACAGCCCGTCGAGCGAGAACCGCCCGCCGCCCGTAAACATGATCACGAAGAACACCAGCGCGTACAGCAGCGCGAACTCCTGCTTTGCCCAGCCGTCGTCGGCATGCACGACAAAACCCGCAATCAACATGGTGAAAACAACGGGCGCGGCAGCCGCGCGTGTGAACAGACCCAGCACCACCAGCCCGGCGCAAAAGAACTCGGCGCCGACGGTCCCGACCAGCGACAGCCCCGGGCCGATGCCCAGCGGGTCAGGGAACTCCCAGTTGCCATTCAGGACTCGTTCGAACTTGCCCCACCCGTGGGTCATCATGAAGATGCCGGCGCCCACGCGCAGCATCAGCACACCGATCGCACGCAGCAGACGCTCAGTCAGCTCGTTCATGGGTAACCTCCAGAAGGGGCAACAGGCGTTCCACACCCTACATTCCATCAACTTTGGCGGGATTTAACTTTCAGCACACTCAGCAAGCCCTATCCTTCGGCCCTTTCGGACCGACGCCCACGAGAACCATGCACAAGCCTACGATCCTTTGCGTATGCGCAGCCGCCTTCGTGCTGTGCCTGAACCCATCCACGTCAGCGGCTGACCCCCACGCACAGCCAAGCCAGGGCGCACTGAATGGCAAGCGCATTCTGCTAAGCCCGGGCCACGGCTGGACATGGCAGAACAGCAGCCTGTTCTGGTACACGCAGCGCGGTGTCACTCACGGTGTCGTGGAAGACTTCAGCAACGCGATGCTCGTGATCGACTATCTGGCGCCATACCTGACAAACGCCGGCGCCGAAGTCGTCATTCCGCGCGAGCGCAGCTACCAGACCAGCGAGTTCGTGGGCGATGACGGCGACGGCAGTTTCACGAGCACCGGCACCTGGACCCCCAGCACCAACGTCGCGGGCTATTGGGGCACCGGCTATCGCTGGACAAACGCCAGCGCCACAGAAAGCGCTACGGCACGCTGGAGCTTTGCTCTGGCCGCAGAAGGCCGCTATCCCGTGTACGTGCGTTTCACCGAGGGCACGGACCGCGTCACGGACGCGCTGTACCGCGTGCACCACGGAGCAGGCACCACGGAAGTACGCCTTGACCAGAACATCCACCAGTACACGAGCCCCTACGACGCCGTAACCGAAGACAAGCACCTCGGCGGGCGCTGGGTCTTCCTGGGCGAGTGGGAGTTCACACCGGCCAGCGGCATCGCAGTTGAGTTGTCAAACCAGAGCACCAGCGGCGCCATTGTCGTTGCCGACGCGGTCAAGGTAGGCGGCGGCATGGGCAGCATTGACCGCGGCGGGGGCGACAGCGGCCGCGCGCGCTGGGAAGAGTGCGCCCGTTACTTTGCCGAATACCAGGGGCTCCCGAGCAGCGTATGGGATGTCGCCGGCAGCGATGACAGCAGCGACAACGTCGGCACGCCTTCGCGACAGCTGCTTTGGTGGGGAGACTTTGACCTGCACTTTGCCCTGCACAGCAACGCCGACGGCGGCGCGGGCGCAGCACGCGGCACCACAACTTACACCTACGACAACTCCAGCACCCCGACGCATCCGCAGTCCCTGATTGACGCCAGCGTGGCTTTCGCTACCCGCGTTCAGAACGAGTGCATGCGCGTGAACAACGCCTGGGCCGCGGCCAACGGCGACACCTGGCAGAATCGCGGGCTGAACACCGCCAACTTCGGCGAAGTGCGCCGCAACACCAAGACGCCATCGTGCCTGCTCGAAAGCTGCTTTCACAACAACGCCCAGGATGCATGGTACCTGCGCAACCCTAAGTGGCGCCATGACACCGCCCGCGCCATCTACAAAGCCATTGCCCGCTATTTCAACGCCGCCGCCGTCGTGTTGCCGCTTCCGCCGACTCATCTGCGGGCGATCAACACGGGCAGCGGAGAAATCACCCTTGCCTGGCAGGCGCAGGCCGACGCCATGGAGCCGACGGCAACGCCCACCGGCTACCGCGTCTACCTGAGCAATGACGGCTTTGCGTTCGATGACGGCCGCGCCGCCAACGCCGGCGCAGGCCATGTGCTGAGTGGCCTGGCACCGGGCCAAACGGTCTATGCGCGCGTCACGGCAACCAACGCCGGCGGCGAGAGCCTGTGGTCCGAAGTTGTCTGTGCACGCACGCCAGACACAGCCGCACAGGGGCTAGCCACGCCACTGCTGATCGTCGGCGGGTACGACCGGCTTGACGAGTTCACGTGGTACCAGCAGGGCGCGACAAACCGCACCGGCGATATGCACATGCGCAACCTGTTTGACTCTGTGCGCCGCCACGCGCAGGCTGCCGAACAGGCAACCACGTCCGGCGGCGGCAGCTACTTTTTTGACGGTGCCAGCAACGAGGCGGTTGCCTCAGGTGCTGTAACGTTGCCGGGCTACGGCCTGGTGGACTGGGTGCTGGGGAACGAAAGCCGCGCCGACGCGACATTCTCTGCGGCTGAACAGGCCCTCGTCAGCGCATATCTGGCGGGTGGCGGCAAACTGTTTGTGAGCGGCGCAGAAATCGGTTGGGACCTCGGGCATGCCTCTGGCTCCAGCGTCGCCGACCGCGCCTTTTACAACGGCGTACTTGAAGCCGCCTACGTGGCCGATGACAGCAACGACTACACTGTGGCGGGCCTCAGCGGTGGGCCGTTTGCGGGGCTTGTGCTGACTTTCGACGACGGCACCGGCAGCAGCTACACCGTGGACTACCCGGATGTGATTGCCGCCAGCGGCTCATCGACAGCCATCCTTGAGTACAGCCCGGGCGCCGTGGCCGGCGTGCAGGGAGCCGGCGCAATCGTGCTTGGCTTTCCGTTCGAGGCCATCAACGAAGGCGCTGCGCGCAATGCACTGATGCAGTCGGTGCTGCGCGAGTTGCTGCCGGCCTACTCGGGCGTGAACCCGGCAAGTCCCCCACCGGGCGGCTCGGGCTCGTCCGGCAACGACGGCGCTGATGACGATGGCGGCTGCGTAGTGTCGCCCGTTTCGGCATCACCGATTGTGCTTGGCCTGCTGGCTGTCTGGACGCGCCGCCGCAAAAGGTAGCGCCCTCATCAACCCGTCGCAGGCGCTCCGGGCTCTGGCTCCGCGGGTTGCGGCGGGCCGATCGTGATCTCGCCGTTTGCGGTCTGTTCGATACTGATCTCGTTCTGCTTGACCATTTCGAGCAACGCAAGAAAGTTGCCGATCACCGCATCCTTGCTGCGGCCGGGCCCCACCAGCGCCGAGAAATCAATGCGGCCCGTGGTCTTGAGCTGGGCCAGAATCTGGTCGATGTACCAGCGCACCGGCTTATCGGAAAAGTCGATCAAGTGGGGCTTGGGCGCCTTGATCTCGCCGTACAGCCGGTGAAACACCCGGTACAGGTCCACGACACTGATGTCTTCGATGTAGGTGTCGTTGCTGGTCTCGGCTGCTTCGGCCGACAGCAACCCACCGGGCCGCGCGTGTCGCCGCGCCTGCTCGTCGTAGCGGTCGCCCAGCAGCGCCGCCATGTCGCGGATGCGCTTGTACTCAAGCAGTTGCTTTACAAGTCGCGCGCGTTCTTGCTCGGCCTGGCCACCCTGGGTGCTGCGGGCCAGCACAAGATCGCTCTTGAGCTTCAGCAGCGACGCAGCCATCGACAGAAACTCGCCCGCGTACTCAAGGTCGATGGTCTGCATGTTCTCGAGCTCAACGACGTACTGCTCCGCAATCTCGGCGACCGGCAGATCGTAGATGTCTACTTCGGCGCGGCGGCACAAGTACAGCAGCAGGTCCAAAGGACCCGTGTACACCGAAGTGTTAACGCGAACCTCGGTCATGTGCCCCCCAGCGCCTTGAACAACCAACCCGTGAGATCCACGGCAAAGAACATGAACAGCATGCCGATCGGCTTGGCGAGGAGAAACCATGCCACCAGCACAAAGATCATCATGCCGTAGGGCCGAAGCTGATTGAAGACCTCGCGGCCGCGCGGGTTCAAGAAGTAATAGAGCACGTTGCCGCCATCCACGCCCGGGATCGGCAGCAGGTTGATCGCGCCGAGCAGAATGTTGATCAGCATCATGCGGTACGCGAGGTGCGCCAGCAGTGCGAGCGCAATCGAGGTCTCGCCGGCATGAAACTGAAACGGGTGCAGCGCCAACGCGCCGCCGGTTTTGGCAGCAATCAGGATGGTCAGAGCCAGGATGATCACGCCCGCAGTCGCGCCAACAAGATTGCCCCCCGGGCCCGCCAGGCTGACCAGGGCCTGGTCGCGCAGCGGGTGGCGCATCTTGCCGGGGTTGATCGGCACCCAGGCAAACCCGATCGGCCAGCCCATCGTGAACACTGTAAGCACCGGCAAACCCACCGTTGCAAACAGGTTGAAGTAGTTGTCTTTGTCCACGTGGCGAATCGGATTGATGCTGCGCTTGCCCAGCAGGTACGCGGTGTCGTCGCCCTTCCACCATGCCATCCACGCGTGGCCGCCCTCGTGCAAGCCGATCGTGAGAAACCAGCAGATCAGCCACAGCAGGGCGCTGGTCATGTCCACATCGCTCAAACTAAGCGCGAGATGGTTCATGCGGTCCACACCCCGGAGAAGACTTCACGCGCCGGTCCCGTCTTGAAAACGCAGTTGTCTTTCTCGTTCCAGTGCATCTCAAGGTCGCCGCCGAGCAGCTTGATCTTCACTTTGCGGCCGGCCAAACCGTTCAGGTTCGCGGCGACACACACGGCAGACGCGCCCGTGCCGCAGGCGAGCGTCTCGCCCGCACCACGCTCCCAGGTGCGCTGCTGCAGCACCTTTTCGCTTTCGCGGTACACGAACTCGACGTTGGTACGACGCGGAAACCACTCATGGTTTTCGATCAGCGGCCCGATGCCGTGCACAAGCTCTTTGCTCGCCGGCTCCGGCAGAAAAATAACGCAGTGCGGGTTACCCATGCTCACACAGGTGATTGCGAATTCATGCCCGCCCACATGCAGCGGCAAGCCAACCACCATCCCCTCAGGCTCGCCGGCCATCGGAATCTGCGACCGCAACAGCCGCGGCTCGCCCATGTTCACCTGCACCTTGGCGGCGACGTGCTTGCCTTTGGCCGGCGTGACTCTGACGTGCAACACGCCAGCCCCCGTCTCAATCGAGAACTCCTCTTTGCGCTCAAGGTTGCGGTCGTACAGGTACTTGGCCACGCAACGCAGCCCGTTGCCGCACATCTCGGATTCGCTGCCATCGCTGTTGAACATCTGCATGCGGTGCTTGACGCCCTGGATGCGGCTGGTGCGAATCAGGATCAAGCCGTCGCTGCCGACGCCGAAGTGCCGGTCACTGATCGCGCGGGCAAGCTTGTTCAGGCCCTTGGGTGCGGTTTTGCGGGCATCGACGTACACATAGTCGTTGCCGATGCCTTCCATTTTCACGAACGAAATCATGCCATCTCCGCCATCGCAACGGCCGGCGTTGCGCGCCTATTCCGGGCGTTTGATCTCAAGGCCGTCCATCGGCTCGATGGTGCCGGCAAAGTCAAACCCGCCCTCGCAGCGGACATTCAGTGTGCCGCGCGCGTCTTTGCCAACCAGGGCGTTGCCCTGCAGCACACGAAACCACTGCGCGCCCTGTTCTCGCGCGCGGGCCTCATCAAACCCTACTGTCGTTACGCGCTTGAGCCGTCCCTGCACGATTTTGCCGGTCTTGTCCACTTCGAGGTACAGCGTGTTGATCACGGTAAAGTCGCCGCCTGAGCCGGCACTGTGATAGTTCACGAGCTTCAGGCTGGTGTTGTCGCCCTCGACCCAGCTTGCGCGAAAGGCTTCGCCGTCTTTCTCTTCGACAAACAGCTTCCAGCCTTCGCCCCATTCCTCCAGGCGAAAGTATTGCTCTGCACTCGCGCAACCAACCAGCAGCGCGAGCAGCAACGTGCAGATGGCGTATTTCATGCAAAGCCTCCGCTGCCCAGTGTATGGGCTCATGACCGGCTGGGCCAGCCGGGACGGCTAAACGTATTTCTTCAGCGCGATCGTGGCGTTGTGGCCGCCAAAGCCGAAGCTGTTGGACAACGCGGCGCGCACCGGCGCCTTGCGGCCCTCGTGCGGCACGTAGTCGAGGTCCAGGCCCTCTTCGGGCTGGGTCAGGTTGCGTGTCGGCGGTGCCAGGTCGTTGCGCACAGCAAGCGCAGTCGCGACCAGCTCGACTGCCCCGGAGGCGCCCAGCAGGTGGCCGACCATGCTCTTGGTGCTGCTGACCATCAGCTTGCGGGCGTGTTCGCCGAAGGCCTGCTTGATCGCCAGCGTTTCGCTGCGGTCGTTGTACTCGGTGCTGGTGCCGTGGGCATTGATGTAGTCAAAGTCTGTCGCGGCCAGCCCGGAATCCTTGACCGCCATCTCCATGCTGCGGCGGGCACCTTCGCCGTCTTCGCTGGGCGACGTGATGTGGAATGCGTCGTCGGTCATGCCAAAACCGGCAACTTCGGCGTAGATTTTGGCGCCACGGGCCTTGGCGTGTTCCAACTCTTCGAACACAAGCACGCCCGCGCCTTCGCCCATCACAAATCCGTCGCGGTCCTTGTCGAAGGGGCGACTGGCGTGGCTGGGATCATCATTGCGGGTGCTCATGGCGCGCGCGGCGCAGAAACCTGCCATGCCCAACACCGTGCAGGCGGCTTCGCTGCCGCCCGCAAACATGACCTCGGCGTCGCCATACTGGATCGTGCGCAACGCCATACCCAGCGCGTGGTTGGCCGATGTGCAGGCGCTGGCGGTGGCAAAGTTGGGGCCCTTGAGGCCGAAGCGGATCGCCACGTTGCCGGCGGCTGCATTCAGCATCATCTTGGGTACGAAGAACGGGTTGACGCGGCGCGGGCCGCGCTCAATCAGCGTCTTGGTGCCGTCGTAGATCTCTTCGAGGCCACCGATGCCGCTGCCGATGATACAGCCGACGCGGGTCCGGTCAGTCTGTTCGAGGTTCAACGCCGAGTCCTTCAGCGCTTCGCCCGCGGCGACCACGGCGAAATGCACCACCGGGTCAGTCTGGCGCGCGTACTTGCGGTCATTCAATAGCGCCACTGCGTCGAAGTTCTTGACCCGGCCGGCAATGGTTGTGGTCAGGCCGGCCTCGACGAAGTCGGGGCAATGGTCAATGCCGTTGGCACCCTTGATCACGGCATCCCAGAACGACGGAACGTCGTTGCCGATGGCAGAGACTACACCAAGGCCGGTGATGACAACGCGTCGGCGACCGCTGTTGAACATGCTTGGTTCCCGTCAGGCCCGGAAGGCGCAGAAAGCAAACCGGGCAAGCAACCGGCCGAAGCCTCGTCGCTGCTTGCCCGGATAATGATCCAGGATGCTACGACGCCTTGTTGGCCGACTTGTCTTCGATGTACTTGACCGCGTCACCCACGGTCTGGATTTTCTCAGCGTCTTCGTCCGGGATGTTCAGTTCAAACTCATCCTCGAACTCCATCACGAGTTCCACTGTGTCGAGGCTGTCGGCTCCGAGATCGTTTACGAATGAAGTTTCCATCGTGACCTTGTCGCGGCTGACACCCATCTGGTCACACACGATCTGGATCACCGACTCTTCGATTTCTTCCCGTGTCGGCACGCTGCTCTTCCTTTCTCAGTGCCCCAATGGGGCGATCTTCCCAAATTACCAGCCGCGCCTCGGTTGGCGCGACGGCGCGGAAGTTTAGCGTGGGCTAATCAGCCTCGCAAGCTCCACACCCTTGGCCGGTGGTATGTCGGAAATTACTTAGGGGGCTGCGAAAGCTCTGTCAAGACCCCGTGAGTCTCCTTCGGGTGAAAGAAGTTCACCAGGCATCCGCCTGCGCCGGTTTTCGGGGCCGGCCACAGGGGCTGAAAGCCCTGCCCGACCATGCGCTTGGTCTCTTGCGCGATGTCGTCGCAGGCAAAGCACAGGTGATGAATGCCCGGACCGCGCTTTTCGATGAATTTACCAACCGCACTGTCGGGCGACGTTGCTTCCAGCAACTCGATGTGTGTTCCCGGCGGAACGATCAGTTTCAGAACGCGGACCTTCTCGCCGGCGACTTCCTCAATGCCGGGCTCTGCTGCAAGGCCCAATCCCGTCTCGTAAAAGCCGCGGGCTTCTTCAATGCTGCGCACCGCGATTCCGATGTGGTCGAGCTTCATGCCGGTCTAACGCCCTCTACAGGCCCATTGTTTCCTGCAGCACCATTGCGGCGCATGCGCCGCCAAGAACCTTGTTGATGGCGTTCATCTTGGTGATGACCTCGGCGCGAACATCGGGCGGCAGCGAAACGCGGGCTTCGTTGTTCAAAAACAACAGCAACCCATGGTAGCTGATCACGGGCAGTACGAGCTTGACGACAAATTCCTTGAGGCTCTTGTACCCGGCGGCGTTGACCTTCGTTCGCAGGTCATTGACCAGGTTGCCGTCGTTGAGCTTCAGGTCTTTGCCGACGACCTTTTCGAGCGCGGCAACGTGCTCATGAAAGCGCGGCAACCACACATCCAGATGCTGCTGCAGCAGCAGCGCCGCGGACTGCTTTTGCAGAATCTCGACCGCGCTGTTCATGCGGTCGTGGCGCTGGCCAATGATCAGCGCGCCGATCTGGCCGCAGATTTCCAGCAGCGCCTGGCGCTCTTTCAGCGATGTATGCGACACCGTCGGCTTGGAAACCGGGCCGTCTTTCTTGATTTTGGTTGTGGTGTTCCGCTTGCCGCGGCGTGATGTGTTGCTTGATGTCATGCGAAGTCCTTACCCGTCGCGGTACTCACCAAAGACGCCGCGCATGGTATCGCAGACTTCGCCCAATGTCGCCTTCGAACGCATCGCCGCGAGAATTTTCGGCATCAGGTTGGCATCGGTGCGGGCGACCTGCTGCAGCTCACGAAGTGACTTATCCACCTCTGCGTCGTTGCGGCCTGACTTGAACTCTGCCAAACGCTTCAACTGCCTTTTGGTGGCTGACGGGTCAATTCCCTGAAGCTGCGGCTCAGCCTGGCCCGCGTCCTGGAATCGGTTCACGCCCACTACGACCTGTTCGCCACGCTCAACGGCACGTTGGTACTGCAGTGCAGCGCGGCCGATTTCGCCCTGCATGAACTTCTGCTCGATGGCGCCCACGCTGCCGCCGCGGTCGTCCACCTTGCGAATCAGCTCAAGCGCCTTTGCCTCCAGTTCGTCGGTCAGCTGCTCGACCAGGTAGCTGCCGGCCAGGGGGTCCGGCGTGTCGGCGACACCCGATTCGTGCGCAATAATCTGCTGCGTGCGCAACGCAATGTTGACCGACTTCTCTGTCGGCAGCGCCAGCGCCTCATCAAAGCTGTTGGTGTGCAGGCTTTGCGTGCCACCCAGCACAGCCGCCAGCGCCTGCAACGCCGTGCGCACGATGTTGTTCTCGGGTTGCTGCGCCGTGAGCATGCTGCCGGCCGTCTGGGTGTGAAAGCGCAGCATCAGCGCCTTGTCGTCGGTGGCTTTGAAGCGCTCACGCATCAGGCGCGCCCAAAGGCGCCGCGCCGCGCGGAACTTCGCCACTTCTTCAAGAAGGTTGTTGTGACCGTTGAAGAAAAAACTCAGGTTCTTGCCGAAGTCGTTGACGTCCAGGCCCCGCCGCACCGCCTGCTCGACGTAGCACAGCCCGTTGCTGAGGGTGAACGCGATTTCCTGGGCCGCGGTGCTGCCGGCTTCGCGAATGTGGTAGCCGCTGATGCTGATGGCGTTGAAGTGCGGAACTTCTTTAGCGCAGAACTCGATGATGTCGGTCGTGATACGCAGGCTCGGCCGCGGCGGGTAGATGTACGTTCCGCGAGCAACAAACTCTTTCAGCAAGTCGTTCTGCAACGTGCCGCGCAGCTTGTTCCAGGGCACGTTCTGCTTGTCGGCTTCGATCAGGTAGAACGCGAGCAGACAGGCCGCGCTCGAGTTGATGGTCATGCTGGTGCTGACCTGGTCCAGCGGTATGCCGTCGAACAGCACGGCCATGTCCGCGCTGCTGCTGACAGGCACGCCAACCTTGCCGACTTCGCCTGCGGCCATTTCGTGGTCGCTGTCGTAGCCGATCTGGGTGGGCAGATCGAACGCGATGCTCAGGCCCGTAACACCCTGGTTCAGCAAATAGCGATAACGCCGGTTGCTCTCGTCCGCATCAGCGAAGCCGGCGTACTGGCGCATGGTCCAGAAGCGCCCGCGATACATGCTGGGATACACGCCGCGCGTAAACGGGTACTCGCCCGGAAAGCCCTGTTGCTCGCGATAGGCCGCTTCGCCTGCATCGCTAAGTTGGCCCGGCCCGGGCACCGCCAACGGCGGCACTTCACAACCGGACGACGTTTCAAACTTCGCGCGGCGCTCGGCCACCTTGGCGACAAACGCCGCGCGCGATCCTTCGAGCCACCGGATGTAGTCTTCCTGCAGGCTCACGACTGCTCCGGCGGGGGGCCGAGTTTCACCATCAGCGCGCCCTTTTCCAGCACGTCGTTGGGCTTGACGTGAACCGACTCCACGACGCCGTCGCGCGGGCTGCGGATGTCGTTTTCGAGCTTCATGGCATGCAGGCTCAGCAGGCTCTGGTTCTTTTTCACCGTATCGCCCACGGCCACTTTCAGCGCGACCACCATACCCGGCATCGGAGCCTTCACGTCGATCTTGCCGGCTGCGACCTTGCGCGCGGTTACCGCCGACATTCGCACATGCTCAAGCTCGCGGACTCGGGCGCTGTAGATCACGCCATCGAGCACGATGTCAGTGCTTTCCTTGCCGTGGTGATACCCGAAGCGCACAACTTCGCCGTTGAAGCGCGCAAGCTGAACCTTGTTGCGCAGCGGCGCTTCCGTGTGCACCGGAAACGTGCCGCCTGCGTGCTCAACGTACAGCCGCCCGTCATGCTGAAAAAAGCGCACGCGGTGCCGGGTACCGTCAACTTCGACTTCATACTCCATGTACTTCTATCTCAGCTTCGGCAGTGAGCTTGAACTCCAGGGATCGAAAGAAATCTCGCCGGCTTTGCTCTGGGCAGCGCGTACCTTCAACAGCCTGCGGTATTCCATCAACGCCGCGAGCACCGCTGCGTCAGCATCGCGGCCGCGTTTGGTCAGTGCGGCCATGTGATGCTCGACCCAATGAATATCGAACTTGCCGGACTGCACGTCCGGATGGTCCAGCAGCGCCAGGTGAAACGGGATGGTCGTGGCAACGCCCACAACCAGAAATTCGCGCAGTCCGCGCCGCGCCAGCTCCATGGCGGCATTGCGGTTGTCAGCGTGCACAATCAACTTGCCCATCAGCGAGTCGTAGTACTGGGTGACACTGTCGCCCGCGGCATAACCGGCGTCGACCCGGATGCCGTCACCATGGGGCGGCTCAAAGGCTTCGATGTAGCCCAGGCTGGGCATGAAGCCTGCAAACGGATCCTCGCTGTTGATGCGCAACTCGATGGAGTGGCCCTGCTGCTTTATGTCAGCCTGCTGCAACCCGAGCTTTTCACCGCTGGCGATGCGCAACTGCCACGCGACAAGGTCAACGCCCGTCACCTGCTCGGTCACCGGGTGCTCTACTTGCAGGCGCGTGTTCACTTCGCAGAAATACCACTTGTCGCCGTCCATCAGGAACTCGCATGTGCCGGCGTTCGCATAACCCGCGGCCTTGGCGATGCGGACGGCGTCTGCGCAGATGCTGGATCGCTGCTGCGGCGTCAGGCTGGGACTCGGCGTTTCCTCCAGCAGCTTCTGGTGGCGGCGTTGCAGGCTGCACTCGCGCTCAAACAGGTGAATCGCGTTGCCGTGCTCGTCGGCCAGCAGCTGCACCTCGATGTGCCTTGGCGTCTCAAGATACTTCTCGACCAGCAGCGCGTCGTCTCCGAAGCTGGCCTTTGCCTCGCGGGCAGCCTTGGCCAGCAGCTCATGCAGGTCGGCCTCGCTGGCGGCCTTGTGCATGCCTTTACCACCGCCGCCGGCTGCGGGCTTGATCATCACCGGGTAGCCGATGGCGGCGACGGCCTTGATTGTCGCGGCATCGGCTTTGCCTTCGCACTTGATCCACGGAGTGACCGGCACCCCCGCGTGCTCGGCGACGGCTTTGGCGTTGCGCTTGTCGCCCAGGCGGTCGATCGCTGCGCTGCCGGGGCCGATGAATTTGATGTCGCTGTCTTCGCAGAGTCGGGCAAATGCCGCATTCTCAGCGAGAAAGCCGTAGCCGGGGTGAATCGCCTGCGCGCCGTGGCGCTTGGCAAGATCGACGATGGCCTGCATGTTCAGGTAGCTGTCCGATGCGGGCGAAGGGCCCAGGTAATGCGCTTCGTCGGCCAGTTGCACAAACGGCAGGTGGGCATCAGCGTCCGAGAAGACGGCCACACTCTTCACACCCAGCTTGCGGCATGCGCGAATTACGCGTACCGCGATTTCGCCGCGATTGGCAATCAGGACCTTGCTGAACATGGCGGGACTTTAGGCAGCGCAGCAATAAATGCAAAGGGCGCGCCCAAAGGCGCGCCCGGATGCTTGATGCAGCAGGACTAGTCTTCCTTGGGCTTCTTCGGCAGTTCCTTCTCCATGCTGACCTTGGCGCTGGCGAGGTACCACAGGCCGTTGAGGCGGTAGCACTCAACCTTGATGCTGTCGCCGTATCCGTTCATGTAGTGGAATTCGGCTTCGCCATGGCCTTCTACTTTCAGTTGCATTTCGCGGTTTGCCAATGCCCAGCGCATTTCGAGGCGCTTGTCGAGGTCGTCGTTGGCGTAGAGGCGGTAGTAGCCCTGGCGCAGAGCCCAGCCCTTGCCCTGGCTCATCTTCTTCCACGCGTCTTCGCCATCGATGCCGGACTTGCTCTTGGGGTCCATACCGCCATCGCCCTCAAGGCGCTTCTTGTAGTCCTTCCAGAGGTCGTACTTCTCGGTGATCCGCCACTCCCGAATCTCGCCGAGACCGGATGTGTCCTGCCCTGAGGTGTCCGTCAGGTCAAACACGCTGTCGAAGTCCTTGGCCAGAATCTTCTTAACCGCTGCGTCCGCGATCGACTGAGGGTCAGCCGCGCCACCGCCGGCGCCACAGCCGGCCATTGCCAGTACCACAAGGCTCAACAGAGCCACCATGCAGGAGTTCTTCATTGCCCGCCTTTCCCTATCTGAAAGAGTCCGTTTCGTTTACGTGAGCGATCACTGTCCCGAAGCACGTTTTCTCGCCGCTTCAAGGGCGCGCAGCATGCTAGGGGTTACGTCAAATTTCCAGTCCCCATTGTGACGAAACCATGAATACCTTTTGGTCTCACCGTGTTTGAGGATCACCGTTGCCCGTTCGCCCTCTATTTCAATGGTTTCGATGTTGTCGCGGGCGAACAGCCGGGACTGGTTTGCAATGTTCTCGGCGGTCAATTCGGCCTCTAACCGCCACGCGTGGTAGTCCTTCGGCGTCATGTTTTCAGGGTTTTCGGGCAGAGTCTTGAGGAAAGCCTCTTTTTGGCGGCGGACTTCGGGTGAAATCATTGAGTCCGGCCCCAGCGCCGCCTTCTCAAGCGCCACAGTGGCCCTGACACCCCTGGGCCCTGTCAGTTCGGTGCGATAGTACGTTTGGGCGTCCGGGCTGAGTGCGTTCCAAAGGGCGTCGGTGTCGCGTTGTTCGCACCCGCGGCTCCAGGCCTGCATGGCGTCATACACGCCCTGCTGCTCTGGCGTAAAAGGCTCCTCAGTCTTCACACAACCGACAAGCAGCAGCACCGCGAGCAGCCCAAGGCAATTCTGGATTCTGGATCTTGGAGTTTGGCGGGATGTCCGTGTTCGCTTCACCGCAGTCTTCCCGATACAGCCGCTTTCACGCCCGCCCAGCATAGTCCGCAATCCCCAATGGCTACAACGGAATGTTGCCGTGCTTGCGGGGCGGATTCGTGTCGCGCTTGTGGCGCGTCACTTCCAGTGCGCGAATCAGTTTCTTGCGGGTTTCGCGCGGCTTGATCACTGCGTCAATATAGCCTCGGGCGGCTGCATCATAGGGGTTGCTGAAGCGCTCGCGGTAGTCGGCCACGAGTTCTTCGCGCCTTGCACCGGGGTCTTTGCTGGCGGCCAGCTCACGCGCGTACAGGATGTTCACGGCACCCTGCGCGCCCATTACCGCGATCTCGGCCGTCGGCCAGGCATAATTCACGTCGCTGCGGATGTGCTTGCTGCTCATGACGCAATAGGCGCCACCGTAGGCTTTGCGCGTGATCACGCACAGCTTGGGCACGGTGGCCTCGCAGTAGGCATACAGCAGCTTGGCGCCGTGCTTGATGATTCCGCCGTGTTCCTGGTTCACGCCCGGCAGGAAGCCCGGCACATCCTCGAACGTCACTAGCGGGATGTTGAAAGCGTCGCAGAAGCGTACAAACCGCGCGCCCTTCAGGCTGGCGCTGATGTCCAGGCACCCGGCAAGTACTGCAGGCTGCTGCGCCACAATGCCGACGCTGTGCCCTCCAAGCCGCGCAAAACCGACAATCAGGTTCTGGGCGAAGTTCCGGTGCACTTCAAAGAAGTCGCCGTCATCCACGACGGTTTCGATCACATCGTGCATGTCGTAGGGCTTTTCCGGATGGTCGGGCACGATGCGGTCAAGGCGCTCGTCTTCGCGGTTGACGTCGTCATCGGGCTCGAGAAACGGCGGCGGCTCGAGATTGTTCTGGGGCAGGAAACTGAGCAGCTTCTTGATCGCGGCGATGCTCTCAGGCTCGGACTCGTGGCTGAACTGGCACACGCCGGAAATCTCGCCGTGCACGCTGGCGCCGCCAAGGCCTTCCATGTCGATCTCTTCATGCGTGACCGACTTGATCACCTGTGGCCCGGTCACAAACATGTGGCTGCTTCCTTCGACCATGAACACGAAGTCGGTGATCGCGGGGCTGTACACGGCGCCGCCGGCGCAGGGGCCCATGATCGCGCTGATCTGCGGTATCACTCCGCTGGCCAGCGTGTTGCGCAAAAAGATGTCGGCATAGGCGCCCAGGCTCGCCACCCCTTCCTGGATGCGCGCGCCACCGCTGTCGTTGAAGCCGATGATCGGGCAGCCGTTCTTGACCGCCAGATCCATGATCTTGACGATCTTGGCGCCATAGCGCTCGCCCAGGCTGCCGCCGAACACCGTGAAGTCCTGCGAGAACACGTACACCGGGCGCCCGTAGACCAGGCCCACGCCCGTCACGACTCCGTCGCCGAGGTACTTCTTGTCGGCGAGGCTGGGCACGTTGTGGGTGACAAAGGTGTCGATCTCTTCGAAGCTGCCGGCGTCGCACAAAAGGTCAATGCGTTCGCGGGCCGTGAGCTTGCCCGCTTTGTGCTGCTTGTCGATGCGATCCTGCCCGCCGCCCAGGCGCGCCTCTTCGGTTTTTCGGTCCAGATGCTCAAGGGCTTCGCGCTGGGATTTCACGCCAGCCGGAAGATCCGGCCGCACACGCGAAGTAGCTTTGCCAGGCTTGTTCATGGGTTGCATCAAACCACGTCAGCGCAGCGGCCGCTAGGCCGTCATCCCACCGTCGACTACCAGCACCTGCGCCGTGACATAACCGCCGGCGTCTGATGCCAGAAACACGGCAGCATTGGCGATGTCGTCGGGCTTGCCGAAGCGCCCCAGCCTGATGCCCTTCAACGCTTCCTCTTTCACTTTGGCGTCGAGGCCGGCCGTCATGTCCGTTTCAATAAAACCGGGCGCGATCACGTTGGCAGTCACGCCGCGCCCAGCCAGCTCTTTGGCCACGGACTTGGTAAACGCGATCAGGCCGCCCTTGCTGGCTGCGTAGTTGGCCTGCCCCGCGTTGCCGACCATCCCGACCACACTGGCAATGTTGATCAGCCGCCCGGCCTTTGACTTCATAAGCGGGCGACTTGCCGCCCGCGTGATATTGAAGGCGCCGCGCAGGTTGGTGTCGAGCACCGTGTCGTAGTCATCGTCGGAAAGGCGCATGAGCAGGTTATCGCGCGTGACACCGGCGTTGTTCACCACAATGTCCAGCCCGCCCAGCTTTTCGACAGCATGCTTGACCGCCGCGTCGCAATCGGCGCTGTTGCGCACGTCCAAACCGAACATTGCGACATCAAGCTTGTTCAGTTCCTGGCACATGGCTGCGGTCTCGACCAGCCTGTCGGCTGAAGTGGCCACAAGCGCCAGCTGCGCGCCCTGCTGTGCAAACGCCAACGCAATCGCCCGGCCGATGCCGCGCGACGCCCCGGTGATGAGTGCTTTGCGACCGTCAAGTGCGCCCATGCTGGACCCTTTGTTCGTACACATTCTCTGCTTGCGCTTCAGGCACCTGCTGACAGCACCGCGGCAACTTCTGTGGCCTTGCCTATGCTGGTGCGGCTGGCTGTCTTTGCCACGCGCTTGAGCAAGCCCGCGAGCACTGTGCCCGGGCCAAGTTCAATGAACTCGTCAAATCCCTGCTCGACCAATGCTGCCATGCTCTTGGCCCAAAGCACCGGCGCTGTGAGTTGCTGGACGAGGTTGTCCTTCAACTTTGCCGGATTGCGATGCTCAACTGCGTCCACGTTCGCGACTACCCCGAGCTGCGGCGACGCGAACTGGATGGTCTCGATCTCCGCGGCAAGTCGCTCGCGCGCCGGCTCCATCAGCGGGCTGTGAAACGCGCCCGCGACGGCCAACGGCACCGTCAGTTTGGCGCCCGCAGCCTTGGCAAGCCGCATGGCTTCCTCGACGGCCGCTGTATCGCCGCTGATCGCCACCTGGCCCGGCGCGTTGAAGTTGGCAAGCACAACAATGCCCTTGCCGCGCGCCGGTGCGATGGCGGCTTCCAGCTTGTCGTCGTCAAGGCCGACAATGCTGGCCATTGTGCTGGGCTTGAGGTCGCAGGCCTGTTGCATGTAGCGACCCCGAGCGCGCACCAGCTTGCACGCATCTTCCCATGACAGCGCGCCCGCAGCCGCCAGCGCGGAGTACTCTCCCAGCGAAAGCCCTGCCGCCACGATCCCGCGCTCCAGCACCCGGCGGCCCGCCTCGCTGGATTTGAGCACTTCGACCACGGCCCACGAGTGCACAAGAATCGCGGGCTGGCTCACATCGGTGCGGTTGAGTTCAGCCTCGGGGCCTTCGAAGCAGACCTTGCTCAGGCTGAAGCCAAGCAGTTCGTCGGCTTTTTGGAACACCGCGCGCGCCTGCGGGTAGGCTTCGCACAGGTCCTTGCCCATGCTGACGTGCTGGGCGCCTTGCCCGGGAAACAGCAGTGCGGTTTTTGGCATGACACTCCGTCGGATGAGTGAGAGATCAACAGCGAGTTACCAGTACCCAATTACCAATAACCATGGGACGCTCAAGTCAGCACATTGCGATTTGGTTTCTGGATGTTGGTCATTTGCTGTTGCGTGCCGGACCCGCAATCGGTCGCTGGCATTGCCCGCCTGAGTTCGTTACCAGCGGATCAGGTTGTAGCCCCAGCTCAGGCCGCCGCCAAACGCCAGCAACAACACGTAATCACCACGCTTGATGCGCCCGTTGTGCAGCGCCTCGTCAAGGGCGATCGGAATGCTGGCTGAGCTGGTGTTGCCGAAGCGGTCAAGGTTGATCAACACGCGGTCCATGCCGATTCCGACGCGCCCCATGGCGCTTTCGATGATGTTCACGTTGGCCTGGTGCGGCACGACCAGTGCAATCTGGTCGGGACTGATGCCGCCCCGCTTGCAGGCTTCCTGCGACATCTCCATGAACTTCTGCACGGCAAACTTGTAGACCGCCCGGCCTTTCAGGGCGATGGTGTGCATGTTCTTTTCCACAGTCTCGTGGCTGGCGGGCATGCGCGAGCCGCCGGCCGCAATGTTCAGCGCGTCGTAGTCATAACGCGCGCCGTTGCGCGAACACAGCACGGTGCCCAGGCCGCGCGTGCGAGTGACCAATGCGGCGCCGGCGCCATCGGCAAAGAGAATGCAACTGCCCCGGTCCGTGAAGTTGGTGACCGAGCTTAGCTTTTCGGCACCGATCACAAGCACGTTGCGGTAGCTGTCGGTGTTGACCAGCGCCGCCGCCAGTTCCAGCCCGTACACGAAACCGGCGCACGCAGTGCTGATGTCGAGACTGGGGATGTCCCCCATCTCCAGCCCCTTCTGCACCCAGCAGGCAGTGTTCGGAAACGTGTTGTCAGGGCTTGCCGTTGCGACAAGAATGTACTCGACGTCGGTTGGCTTCATGTCGGCGCGTTCCAGCGCCTGCCGCACGGCGTGAATGGCCATGTCCGATGTGTATTCATCCGGCCGCGCGATGCGCCGTTCGCGAATGCCAGTGCGCTGAAAGATCCACTCGTCGTTTGTGTCTACGACCTTGGCCAGGTCGTCGTTTGTAACCACACGCTCGGGGACATATGCGCCGATGCTGAGAATGCCCGCACTCGTGGTTTCACTCACTGCAATCCCCAGTGGGCTTCAGGTCGCTGCGCCGGTTTTGCTGTCTTCCAGCTTCAGTGCCTCGATGATCTTGTCATTGACCTTGCTGTCAAAGCAGAAGGCCGCGGTGCGTATGCCGCTGGCAATCGCGCGCTCGTCGCTGCGCCCGTGGGCAATGACGACAACGCCGTTCACCCCCAGCAGCGCCGCGCCGCCGACTTCGCGCCAGTCAATCGCGTACATCAGGTCGCGAATGGTGGCCTTGAAGCGTGGGTCGTCTTTCAGTTCATTCTTTGCGGCCTGGCCGATGAACATCTTGACCAGGATTTCCGCCAGCCCTTCCGACATCTTCAGCACGATGTTGCCGACCATGCCGTCGCACACCACCACCTGGATGCCGCCTTCAAAGATCTCGTGGCCTTCCACGTTGCCCTTGAAGTCCACTTCCGCCTGCGTGAGCAGCGCATGCGTTTCCTTGACCAGCGCGTTGCCCTTGCCCTCTTCGCTGCCGACGCTGATCAGGCCTACCTTCACTTCCGGGTTGTCCTGGCTGCCGATGACGCCGCGATAGAACTTGTCCCCCATCACTGCGTACTGCATCAGGTGCATGGGTTTGGGGTCGACATTCGCGCCGACGTCCATGATCACGATGCGGCCCTTCAATGTAGGCAACGTCGTCAAAATGCCTGCGCGCTTTACGCCCGGCAAGTGGCGCAGCGCCAACGTGGCACCTGCAACCAGTGCGCCGGTGTTGCCGGCCGAGATTACGGCGTCGGCTTCACCTTGCTTGACCAGTCCCACCGCGATGCCCAGCGAGGACTTGCGCTTGGCGCGCAACGCCTCAACGGGATGTTCATCCATGCCGATGACTTCTTCGGCATGAATGACCTTGATGTTCGGCAGTGGCGTGCCGCAGGGTTCAAGTTCGCGGCGCACGGCGGTTTCATCGCCGACGAGAATGTGGGCCCAATCCGGGTGTTCGGTCGCGGACTTGTACGTCCCGCGTACCACGACGCCCGGGGCGTGGTCACCGCCCATTGCATCAATGGCGATCCGTGGCATTGCTTCCTCTCAGTGTCCGCCCGCGGGCGGACCGCCTACAGGCGCTCTTCGACTTCAAAGACCTGCTTGTGCTTGCCGTAGAAGCCGCTCTCCTCGCACACGCGGTGAGAAAGCTTGGGCAGGCCCGTCTTGGCACACTTGCTGATCTTCGGAAGCGAGATGGCGTCGTGTGACCGGCGCTTATTGCGTCGGGTGCGTGAGGTTTTCTTTTTCGGTGTAGGCATGTCTGTTTCTCCAAGCGCTTCCCGCGCTAACTTTGAAGCGCTTCCCGTATGCGCTTGCGCCCCGCTTCAAGGGCTTGTGTCAATCCTTCGGGATTCTTGCCGCCGGCTTGCGCGGTGTCTGGCTTACCGCCACCCTTCCCGTCAACAAGGCGGGAGATTTCACCAATCAGTTTGCCGGCGTGAAGACCCCGTCCAACCAAATCTTTCGTAAAGGCCAACAGCAGCACGGCGCGACCTTCGCCGCGACTGCCGAGCAATACTGCCGACGGCGCGCCATCCTGCACCAGCGAGTCCTTGATTGTCAACAGTTCCGGCGCTTCGGCGCCTGCCACCTCGCACGCATAAATTGTGACGCCTTCAACAGTTTCGGCCGATTTGCGCACCTCATCCGGTGCTGCGGTGCCCGCGCCGCCGCCTTTCTTGGCCTTTCCTTTCAGGTCTTTCACTTCCTTGACCAGGCTTTCGACCTTTTCAAGCACCTTGCCCGGCTGGGCTTTGGTCGCCGCCTGCAACTGCGCCAGCAACCTTGCATCGTCGGCTGCAAGGGCGTAGGCGTCCTGGCCGGTGATGGCTTCGATGCGTCGGATGCCCGCGGCACTGCTGCCTTCGCTCACAATACGGAAGTACCCAATGTCACCCGTGCGCGCCACATGGGTGCCACCGCAGAGTTCTTTGGAAAAACCCGCCACACCCATACTTAGCACTCGAACTTTGTCCCCATACTTCTCGCCGAACAGGGCCATCGCGCCTGCCTTCTGGGCTGCCTCGGGGGCCATCACCGCTGTGCCTACCTCAGCGTTGGCTTGCACCTGCTGGTTCACCAGCCGCTCAATCTCCTGGCGTTCCTCGAACGTCAAAGCCTTGGGGTGGCTGAAATCAAAGCGCAACCGCTCAGGGCCGACTTCGCTGCCGCGCTGCACCACGTGCTCGCCCAGCACTCTGCGCAAAGCCGCGTGCATCAGGTGCGTGGCTGAGTGGTTTGCGCGAATGCGGTCGCGGCGCTGCTGGTCCACACGGGCGGTCACGATGTCGCCGACACGCAGTTTGCCGTGCAGCAGCTTGCCCTCGTGCATGAAGTAGTCGTCGCGCTTGAGGGTATCGAGCACCTCGAACACGCCCTCGCCGATGTGAATGCTACCGCGGTCGCCGACCTGGCCGCCGCTTTCACCGTAAAAGGGCGTGCGGTCCAGGATCACTGTCGCGGTGTCGCCTGCTTCCAGAATGTCAAACATCTGGCCGTCGCGGACGATGGCAATGACCTTGGCGCCGGCTTCACAGGTTTCGTAGCCAAGAAACTCGGTCGGCGTGTGCTTGGCCTTTACGTCTTGAAACCAGCCCTTTTCAAAGACGACGACATCTTTGTCGCCCTTGCTGCGTTTGCGGTGTTCTTCTTCGGCTTGCACGTAGGCGTGCAGGTCAAGGACCATGCCGACGGCGGCAAGTTCGTCCTGCACGACTTCGCGCGGCAAGCCCTGGGACTGGTACAGGTCAAACGCCTTCTTGCCGTCGAGCGTCTTGTCGTCGCGGGTCTTGTGCTCACGAATCAGCCCAGCCAGCAGTTGCAAGCCGCGTTCCAGGGTTGTGCTGAACTGCTGCTCTTCCTGCTGGATTGTGGCGATCACGGCGTTGGTGTTGCGTTGCAGCTCAGGGTAGGCGTCGCCGTAGTGTTCGACGATGACCGGCACCAGCTTGTGAAGGAACGGCCCGTTGAAGCCCAATGCCGTGCCGTCACGAAATGCGCGCCGTAAAATGCGCCGAATCACGTAACCCGCGCCATCGTTCTTGGGCACGATGCCATCTGCCATGGCAAACGTGATCGCGCGAATGTGGTCAGCGATGCGCTTTTCGCGGATCTCAAAGTCAACGGTTGCGTCATAGGCAGATGAAGGTCGATTGACGCCCTTATGCCCACGTATGAGGCGTAACGATTGATGCTGCCAGGATCTGTCGCATACAAGTTCCAAGTCTGCCGCCGTCTCGGAGACCGCGTCCAATACGGCGCGTGCGTCTGACCAAAACTGGCCAGTCAGAGCAACGCCAGCAACAGGTGCATAGTCAACTTGGTTCGCGACCCGTGCCTTCAAACCCACTATGAGTGCGCCATAGAGCCCAGTGTCGGAAACTGGCACTGCTGTGAAAAGCTCTTCGCGTTGCTCTCTAAGTCTTTCGCGGACCGGCATGAACAAACTGGTGTCCAGTGTGGTCCTGGCGCCCTCAAGCACCATCACCAGCCGTTCAAAGCCGCCGCCAAAGTCGATGTTCTTGGCCGGCAGCGGCGTCAGCGTGCCTTTGCCGGGTGCTGGCCCGCTGCGCTCAAATTGCGTAAAGACGATGTTGCCGATTTCCATGAAGCGGTTGCCGTTGCTGGCAACGTCGCCCTGGCCGTACTCGTCGCCCAAGTCGTAGAAAATCTCGCTGCACGGGCCGCACACGCCGTTGGGCCCCTGGCTGGGCGCGCCCGCGGGCCAGAAGTTGTCGTGCTCGCCAAGCCAGAAAATGCGCTTTTCGATTTCGGCTTTGGGCCAGTGTGTGCCCAGCACTTCGCGCCAGATGTTGGCGGCTTCTTCGTCTTTGCCGGCGCCGGTTTCGTCGCCGCCATACACGCTCACGTACAGCTTTGACACGTCAAGGCCGCACCACTCTTTGCTGGTGTAGAACTCCCAGATCCAGCGGATGGCTTCACTCTTGAAAAAGCCCGTGCTGCCGTCTGGACCTTTGAGTTTGTCGCCAAAGCTGAAAAACCCGAGCATCTCAAAGAACGTGTGGTGGCGTGCCGTCTTGCCCACGTTTTCAAGGTCGGGCGTGCGCATGCACTTCTGGACGGTCGTGGCGGCGCGTGTGCCGTGAACCAGGTTGCCCATGAAATCGTCTTTGAACTGGTGCATGCCGGCACTGGTGAACAGCGTGCTGGCGTCGGGCGGTTGCAGGCTGCTGCTGGGCAGCGCCTTGCAGCCCTTGAGTTCAAAGAACTTCAGGAAGTTCTTGCGGAGCTTGTTGGCATCGATGGGCATGTCTCGGTCGTCCAAGCCCGCGGAGCGGGCGTCTTGCATTCGCCTCTGGCGTCAGCCTTGGGGCAATGTCGCATATTTCTCTTGTGCCCCGCAGGGGCAGCATCAGTCCCAGACGAGACGCTCGCGCAACTTACTCCCTGGCCTCCGGCGCTTCGCCCGTGGGCATGCCTAACGCTTCGCGCGTCGCCTTTTCTACCTGCGCTGCGATGTCCTTGTTTTCCATCAAGAACGCCTTGGCGTTTTCCTTGCCCTGGCCAAGCTTGGTCTCGCCGAACGTCCACCACGCGCCGCTGCGCTTGACGATGCCCGTTTGCGAGCCCAGCTCAAGCAAATCGCCGAGCCGGCTGACGCCTTCATTGAACATGATCTCGAGCGTCGCTTTCTTGAACGGCGGCGCCATCTTGTTCTTCACGATCTTGACGTTCACCTCGTGGCCGACCACGTCGTCCCCCACCTTGATGGGCTTGCCCTTGCGCACCTCAATGCGGGCGCTGGCTGCGAACTTTAACGCGTTGCCGCCGGTAGTTGTTTCGGGGTTGCCGAAGACAATGCCGATCTTCATGCGAATCTGGTTGATGAAAATCAGCGCGGTGCGAGCGCGGCTGACCGCCGACGTGAGCTTGCGCATGGCCTGGCTCATGAGCCGTGCCTGGCTGCCCATCTGCGCGTCGCCCATGTCGCCTTCCAGTTCACTGCGAGGCACAAGCGCGGCCACGCTGTCGATCACGATCACGTCAAAGGCGTTGCTGCGCACCAGGGTTTCACAGATGTCGAGTGCCTGCTCACCGCTGTCGGGCTGGCTGACATACAGGTTTTCGATGTCCACGCCCAGCTTGGCTGCATAACTCGGGTCCATGGCATGTTCGGCGTCGATGAACGCGGCAATGCCGCCCTTCCTCTGGGCCTCGGCAATGACCTGCAGCGCGATCGTGGTTTTGCCGCTGCTTTCCGGCCCGTAGATCTCGCTGATGCGCCCGCGCGGGATGCCGCGGCCGCCCAATGCAAGGTCAAAGCTAAGCGCGCCCGTGGAAATACCGCTGATCTCGACTTTCGGCTGGTCGCCCAGCTTCATCAGCGAGCCTTTGCCATGAGTCTTCTCGATCTGGGCAAGCGCCATTTTCACGGCCTCGGTACGCTTGTCTTCTACGGCGGCAGCTTTAGCCATCGGAGTCTCCTTAAACAAAGCGGTCGCATGCTAGGCGCGACTGCGGCGTGCTACAAGTGCGTACGAGTAAGGGCCTGGAATGGCCTGTGCAGGCTACTTTGCGAGGTACCAGTCGCGGCTGTCGCGGCCCGCCTTTTCTTCAAAGTAGTTGTCGCGAACCCAGTGCTTGATGCTGACACCAGGACGGCCCGCGCTGAACTTTTCATACATGTCGGTGAACTCGTTGACCTTGTGCCCCACCGCCACGTGCATGTACGGAAAGAACCTCAGTTGCTCGCGCGCCTGCGCAAAATCTACGCCCTGGTAATCATGCAGCCAGATCAGGCTTACCAGCCCCGTGCGGTCGCTGCCCTGGCGACAATGTACCAGCACCGGCCGAGATTGCGGGTTGGCGGCGATGGCGTCCAGTGCCTCAAACAGAGTGGAAAGTTCGCTGCGATACGGCAGACGCGACGTCGGCAGTTTGGCTACCACCAGCTTGATGCCGGTCTTGCTCGTTGCGGCCACGTCGGTTTCGTAATCGTCGGTGTCCGAATCATCGGTGCCGACCAGCCGCAGTACGGTCTTGATATTGTGCTGCTTGATGTACGCGGTCATGTCGGACTCGTTCATTTGCGCGGCGCGGTACCACTGGGCCTTCTGCACCTCGTGCGCGTTGTTGCCGACCATGCGCGTCAACACCCAGGCGCCCGCGATCACGCCCACCAGTGCGCCAAGGAACAACCCCCAACCCAAAACCTTGCGCCGGTTGTCATAACGGCCGTGCACGAACCCCCAGGATTCGATGCTGTAGTTCAAGCTTTTCGGAGCGCCAACCTTGTTGATGCCCTTGGGATCTGCCGGTGCGACCATGATCAACCCTTCAGCCAGTCCACGTACGCCTTGATGCCGCTGGCCAGTGTGTGCCTGGGAGTATAGCCGAGTTCTGCCCTGGAACGCGCAAGATCCGCCTGCGTGAACGGCTGGAAAAACGCGTACGGGTTGTCGATGTATTCGGGCTCAAGCCTGGTGCCCATGGCCTTGTTCAGCTCGGCGATCAATTCATTGAAGGTGCGGGCCTCGCCGCTGCCGGTGTTGAACACGCCGGACTTGCCGCTGTCCATGGCCAGCAGCGTGCACTCGACGGCGTCGTCCACATGCACGAAGTCGCGCTTCTGCTCGCCGGACTTGAACACGCGGGGGCGCTTGCCCTGCTTCATCTGCAGATAGAGCTGGTAGCACATGCTCGCCATCGCGCCCTTGTGCTGCTCGTGCGGCCCGTACACGTTAAAGTAGCGCACGGCGTTGACCTTCCAGCCGGCGTTGTCCGGCGTGCCGGCCAACCGGTCGGCCAGGTTCTCGAGCTGCACCTTGGAGAAACCGTATACGTTGGCGGGCTTGCGCTCGTCGGTTTCGACGTTGACCCTGGCGTCGATGCCGTAGGTCGCCGCGCTGCTGGCGTAAGTAATCGGAATCTTGTTCGGCTGCGTGTACTCAAGCAGGTTGCGGAAGCTCTCGATGTTGTCGTGGCACATCGTGAACTGGTCGAGCACGCGGGTGTCGGTGATGCTGGCGAGGTGAAAGACCGAGTCGAAATGCTTGGGCTTGAAGTAGCTGGAGAAGTCGAGGTTTGTGAGGTCGGCTGTAATCAGGTCGCCGCGGAACCCCTCAAGGTTCTTGAAATGGCCTGAGCGCAGGTCGTCGATCACGGTGACTTCGGCATTGGGCCACTCGGATTCAATACGCTTGACCAAGCGCGAACCGATAAACCCGGCCCCGCCCGTGACCAGCACCCGCCAGATTGCATTCTTGCCCGGTAGCGACATGGGGGCAGAGGATGGCAATGCTTGCGCGGTTCGGCAAGCCGCGGAAACCCTGTGGGTTATCGGCGGTGTGTGAAATGACAAACCGCGCCAAAGGCGCGGTTTGCGAACTGCGGACATGGGCGGTTACCCAACGCTCAGGGCCTGCTTCTTCTTGCCGCGTGCCGACCCTCGCTGACGCTTCAGGCTCTTGTTCTCTTTCCCGACGAAATCTGCGCCGTCGAAGTACAGCGACATCTCGCGCGGCTTGCGGGACTTGTGGGCGCCGCGTGCATAAACGGCGCCTGCCAGAAGCGGGAAGGTGACAGTGGCTTCGCCGAACACCATCTGTTCGAAGGCCAGATCCACTTTGCCCCAGCTTGAGGCTTCCTTGAGCGTGCTGCCCGACAGCGCGCCGTCGCGCTCGTCGGCCACGGTCAACTGCACCGCATACTTGTGCATCGGGCAATCGTGCATACCCAGCACCTCGGCGCTGACCACGGTGTCCTGCACGAAGTTCTTGGGCACGCCGCCGCCGATCATCACGATGCCGCTTTCCTTGCCGCCGTGCATCTTCAGGTAGGTGAGGTCCAGGAAATCGCGGCCGCTGTCGAGACTGCACATCGGCTTGCCCTGCTTGATGCGGTTGTGCTGGTGCAGCACGATGCCGAAGCCGGCACTGCAATCACTGAAGGCCGGCACGAAGATCGGCACGTTTTTGCGATAGCACGCCTCGACAAATCCGTCGTGCTTCTTGCCATGCTTGACCAGGTAGGCGCCCATTTCGCGGATGACTTCGCGGCTGGCGTAGGGGCGGGGTGCGAGGTTGTCGAAGATGCGGGTCATGACTTCGTCGCAGACGCGCAGTTCGTCTTCGTCAATGTAATGGTCGTAGATGCGGTCAATCGCCAGTTCGCGCAGTTCGGCATCGTTGACGAACTGGGTGCCTTTGTAATGGCTGAAGCCAAGCCCCTCAAAGAAGTCCTGGTCCACCACGATGGCGCCGGTGCTGACAATGGCGTCCACCATGTTGTTCTCGACGAGGTCGGTGATGACCTTTTTCAGGCCTGCGCTGACCAGCGAGCCGGCGAGGCACAGGAACACCATGCCGTCTTTTTCGCGCAGGGCCATGTCGAAGATGTCTGCGGCGCGCGAAAGGTTGCGGGCCTGAAAGCTGGTGTCGCCCATGGCAGCCACGAGCTTGTCCATGTCTTTGAACTTGGTGATGTCGATGTGCTTGACGAGTTGCTTCTTGTTCAGGAAGTCCGATTTCTTGGCCATGTCCATGTCTCCTGCGAAAGTTGCGAAGGCTACCGAACGCGCGAAATGCGCAGTGCGCACAAGGTTGCCATGCAACGTCCGAAGTGGTGGGGCGATTGCCCCGTGATGTCGCGGCTACTTCGTTTGAGCCCAGTGAGGCCTAATCCCCAACAGGCTGAACCGCAGCGGCGCGAGAGCGCACTCACGACATGCAAACTGTACAACGTGCAGTCGCCGGAAAAAGAAAATCCCTTCGGCCGAACAAGAAATTCGGCACGCGCCCTAGCAGTGGGCAACGCGCGTTCGCATTTCGTCGCACTTGCACGGCACCTTCTTGCAACGCGGACAGCCTTGGCCGTAGCGTTCGTTCGCCACTTCCTGCAGATCCACGTTGGCGATGCTGGCCAGAGTGGTCAGCCAGGCCAACACGTCGGCGAACTCGTGGCGCAGGTTTTCGCGGCATGAACGGCCGTTGATCGCCCGGGCCAGTTCTCCCACTTCTTCGCTGAACCACAGCCACGTGCTTTCGATGCCACGCTTGCGGTCTTTGGCGCCGTACGTGTCTTCGATAACTTTCTGGAATTCCTTGATTTGCATGCCGGGCACGTGTACCCGTCGCTGACGCTCCGGGCTCCTGTTCTTGGGTTCGATTACTTTTCGTCGATCTGCTGCAGCAGCGTCTTCACGGCTGCTTCGGTCTGGCGGTCCACTCCCTTGTCCAGTTCTTCCGGCTGGTTCTCGACGGCGATGTCGGGTTTGCGGCCGTTGTTCTCAAGGTTCTCGCCGTCCACCGTGAACGCGCCGGTGCTGGGCAAGCGCATGCGGCTGCCGTCGATCAGGCTATAACTGCCGGTGCCGATTACGCCGCCCGCGGTCTCCACGCCGACCACTTTGCCGATGTTGAGGCGGCGAAAGCCTTCCGCCATGATCTCGGCGTTCGAGAAACTGGATTCGTTGATCATCAGGATGCTGGGTTTTTCAAGCGCGATGCTGCGGTAGACGTTTTCGCTGACGTCGTCGCGGTCGCCGTACTGGCGCTTCAACCACGGGCGCTTGATCAGAATTTCCAGAATGTCCACAGCCGTGCTGCCCCCGCCGTTGAAACGCACGTCGATCACGACTCCTTCTTTGCCCAGCATGGCATTGCCGAGGTGATGCTTGAACTCGCGCAGGCTGCGGCCATCCATCGCGCGGATGTGCACGTAGCCCAGTTTGCCGTCGGACAGCTTGTGCACGTACTCACGCTGCCACTCGACCCAGCGCTGATACCAGAGCTGCGCTTCGGCGCCTCGCGAGATCGGTTTGACCGCAAGCGGCCGTGAACCTTGAAAGACCTGCTGGTCGTTCACGTTGAGAACGGTCTTCTTGCCGATTGTGTCCATCAATCGCTCAGACAACGTCTCGCCCGCCGCGAACTCTTTGCCGTGCATGCCCAGAATCCAGAACGGTGCCTTCGGCCCATCCTCGTGCAGGTCCAGCGGGCCCCCCTTCAGCACTTCGACCACGCGATAGCGGCCCAAGGCAAGCTGCGCCGCGTCGAATTTCACCCCTAGCCAGCCGCAAGTCTCGGCGACGCCGTCGCTGCGATCATCCCAGCCGGTGAAGCCCTGGTGGCTTGAGTTCAACTCCCCGAGCAACTCGTTCATCAGTGCGCCGTACTCGTCGCCGGTGCTCACGCTGTTCAGCGCGCCGCGATAGCGCTGCGTGGTCGCGTACCAGTCGATGCCATGGAACTTGCGGTCGTAAAAGTAGCGTCCCATCACCCACTCGGCTTCGTCAAAGGCAGCGCTGCGCAGCGCGGCAACTTCGCGCCGTTGCTGGACACTGAAACCGAACGTGGTGATCTTCCCGCCCGCAACCGGCATGCTGGTGACTTTGCCGCTGTCGAGCCACCACAGCGTCTTTTCGTCAGCGCTGAGCGTAAGCGCGGTCTTGGGCGTGCGGCTTTGCGTGAGTTGCTTGAGGTCCGGGCCTTTGTCCGGGTCGAGGGTGAGTTTCCAGATGTTCGGCTGGTTCTCGACGTTGCCGATGAAGCAATAGGTTTTGCCGTCGGAGAGAGCCACCGGGTAAAACTCGTTGCCGTTCAGGCTGCTGATGCGGCGGACGCGGTCGCTGAGTCCTTCGGCGACCAGCCTGGTCTCGGGCGCCTTCTTCTCGGGTTTGGCTTCTTTGCCCGCGCCGTCCGGCCCGACCTTTGGTTCTTTCTTCTTGAACAGGTCGTCGAGCTTGTCTTCTTTGAACTCGGGGGATTTGGGCTCGAGGTCTACAACATAGACATCGTAGTCGTCTTCCTGGTCGTTCGAGAACACCACCCTCTTTCCGTCCGCGGCAAACCGTGCAGACGTCGCGGAGCCGAACAGGAAGCTGATCGGGTGCACCGTGCCGGTGGCCACTTCCGCCAGCACAAGGCTGCCGTTGTAGAGCGCGTTGGGCTGCGTGTAGAGGATCCAGCGGCCGTCGGGCGAAAACTCGAACCCTCCGCGCCCGAGTGCCCAGCCGTGGAATTTCCCGTCAAAGTGATGCAGCGGCCCCTCCGGCACTGTCTGCGCACCCCATGCCGGGTCGTTGCGCAGCATGATCAGTCGCGACTCATCCTGGATGCCCCAGATACGCCCGTACGGGTCCACGGTGATGTTGGAGTGGTGGGCGGTGTTGGCCGGCACGTGGGCCAGCACGCCGGCCGCCGGGTTCGAGACGTCAACACCCATGAGGTAGCCGCCCAGCGTGGTGCAGTACATCAGGCGAGTGCTGTCGGGCGCCCAAGCCAGGCTCTTTTCTTCGTAGATGGTATCGGTCAGGCGCAGGGGCACGCCCTCTTCGTCGGCAGGCATTACGTACACGTCACCGCCTGCGGTGAAGGCGATTTTCTTGCCGTCGGGGCTGACCGCGAACTCGCCGGCGCTGGTGTGCGTCAGCACCCGCACGCCCGCGTCGCGGCGGTCGGTTGCCAGCTTGATCTCGGGTGCAACCACCCGGCCCGGGCCCGCGCCTGTCACGTCCCCTACATACAGCCGCCATCCATTGTGGCTGCCGCTGCTGTAAGCGAACTTGCCGCCGCCGACCGCAAGATCGCGTGGGTCCTTGGTGTGCTGCGAAAGCCACTTGTCGCTCTCTTTGCCTGAGGGCGCCATGGCCGCAACGTGGCCCACGCGGTTGCTGGTCAGGCTGCTGGCTTGATAGGTGATGTAGAGAATCTGGTCGTTGCCGTTGAACACGGGCGCGACGTTGTGGCTGCGGTTTTTGGTGGCGCGCCGGTGGTTGCGTGTTGTGGTTCCGTCAAAGTCGCAAACCCAGATCTGGCTGGTGGCGCTGCCCGCGTAACCTCGCCGATACATCGGGTTGCCGCCGCGATTGACGTAGGCGACTTTCTTGCCGTCCGGGCTGATGCTCGCCGCGTACTCGTGTGTTCCGTAGCCGCCGCTGGTGATCGGCCAGGGCTCGCCGCCTTTGACACGCACGGCCCACAGGTTGCGCGCGCCTTCACTGCGCACGCTGGAAAAGATGATGGCCGTTGAATCCGGCAGCCAGCAGCAGGGCTGGTCGCCTGCGTCGCCAAAGGTCAGGCGCCGCGCTTCGCCGCCCTCGGCGGGCATCAAGTATATGCTGTCCGAGCCTGCGCGCTCAGAGCGGAATGCCAGCCACTTGCCATCGGGCGAGAACATCGGTTCGCCGTCATTCCCCGCCGTGATGGTCAGACGCCTGGCGGTGCCGCCGGCGCTGGCAACGGTCCAGATATCGCCGTCGTACACGAAAGCGAGGGTCTTGCCGTCAGGGCTGAGCGCCGGGCTGCGCAAAATGGGCGGCACTGCGCCGGAGCGCGAGAGTTCCTGGGCAACACTGGCATCAAAGCTGAGGGTGAGCAACAACGCGACAAAAGCGGCAGCGGCGTATCGCATGGCAGGCTCCGTAGTTTCTGATCCCGCCCTTCATACGATTGCCCGCGGGATTGCGGAACCTGTGACTGCGTTTACTTGCCGGTGCTTGATTCGGTGGGCTTGTCGTCGCCCTTGGCGGGCCTGTCCCACGCTTCGCGCAGGCGTTTGCCGCGGTCGACCACATCGTCGACCTCGCGCCGCATGCGCGGCAGGTCTTCGTCTATGGAATGCTCGGGATGGAGTTGATAGAAATACGCACCCGCGGCGAGCAAGCCGCAGGTGAAGAAGACGATGTAGCCAACAATGCCGCGCACAACGGACTCCCGCGCGAGAATCGGCAGAATGGCTTGTCAGGCTGAAAGGAAAGCGATAGAGGGGACGAAATCGCCGCAAAGGGCGGCGCGGCTGGTCACAAATGCGTCAGTAAACTGGTCACAAAATACGATTGGGCGGTGAAACTGCCGTGATAGTCAGAGGTTACCTTCACGCTCGTTGCGAAAGCAACCTAACGTAAGAGCAAAGGCCGCTGTGGGAGATGTCGCTAGTTAAGGGGGGGCGGTATCTCTATAGGCCTTGCATCTGGCGACGGCGATCGGGAAACCGATCGCCGTCGTCCGTTAACCGGACTCGTTTTTCGTACCTTTTCCCGGCCCGTTGATACAATCTCGCCCCTGACAAGGATTTGCGCCCGGGGTTCATGGCTTACGTCAGCACCTTCCATGTCGAAGTACGCAGCTACGAGCTTGACGTGTATGATCACGTCAACAATGCCGTGTACATCAACTGGCTTGAGCACGGCCGCAGCAAGTTCTTGCAGGACAAGGGCTTCAACTACGTCAACATCATCGACCAATGGGGCGTACGCTTCATGACGGTGCGCACCGAAATTGACTACCGCATTGCCCTGAAGCTGGGCGACCAAGCCGACGTCGCCACTTCCGTCGAGCGTTTCGGCAACACCAGCGTCACCTTTCGCCAGACCATCGCGCGGGCCACCGACCGCGAAACCGCAGCCGACGCCCGCGTCGTTATCGTTTTCACCGACAAAGATTCCGGTCGGCCCGTGCCGGTACCCGATCATTTCAAGGGGCTGTGTACGTGAGCCAAGGTTTCGATTGGCAAGCGCTGTATCCGCAGGGCGTCAACCGCGCCTATGAACCGCCGCGTAAATACATCTGGCAGTTTCTCGAAGAGACCGCTCGCAAGTACCCCGAAAAGCCGGCTTTGCTGTTCAACGAGCTGACCGTGCCCTACGGCCGGCTCTGGAACCGGGTGCGCATCAGCGCCTCTGTGTTGCGCTCGCGCGGCTTCGCTCGCGGCAAGCGCAGCGATCGCGTGATGCTGGTGCTGCCGAACTGCCCCGAGTTTGTCGTGCACTACTACGCCGCGCTGCGGGCCGACATGGTCGTTGTGGCGGTCAATCCCAAGCTCACGCGCGACGAGTTACTGCCGCTGATCGTGGACACTGAACCCCGCGCCGCTTTTGTGCACGTCGATTGCGCCGGCGAGTTCGAAGCCGCCCGCGTCGCCGCCCACGTGCGCGAGCCAAAGGTCTTCTATGTGCGCAGCGGCCACGAGTTCAAACCGGGCCGCGGCGACTCCAGCGTGTTGCCGCAGGTGCTTGGCGAACCAGACCCGTCTGAAAGCCGCACCGACCTGGACGTTGCCGTGCTGCAATACACCAGCGGCACCACCGGCGGCCTGAAGGCGGCCATGATCAGCCACCGCAACCTGGTGGCCAACGCCGAGCAGAACAACAGGTGGTTCGGCTGGAACGAACGCGACGTAATCCTGGGTGCGCTGCCGCTGTGCCACACCTGGGGCATGTGCTGCGTGATGAACGCCGCGATTGCCGCCGGCGCCACAATCTCGCTGATCGAAGAGTTCAATGCCGCGCGCGTTGTGGAAGAAATCGAGAACCATGCCGTCACCGTCGCCTACGGTTCCGGCACGATGTTCCAGCGCATTCTGGATTCCGCGGGCGAAAGTGCATCCGACGCGTTTGCCTCGCTGCGCTACGTCAAAGCCGGTGCGATGCTGATCGACCGCACGTTGAACGAGCGCTGGGCGGGTGCCGTCCCGGAAGTCCCGATGATCAACGGCTACGGCCTGACCGAGGCGTCGCCCGAAGTCACCAACAACCCCCCCGGCCGCGTGAAGGTGGGCACCGTCGGGCTGCCGTTGCCCGGTACCGACCTGCGCCTGTGCCACCCCGAAGCGCCCGAGACGCCGGTTGAGCCGGGCCAGGAAGGCGAGATCCAGGTGCGCGGCCCGCAGGTGATGCTGGGCTACTGGAGCGAGCCCGCGGCGACAAGGCTGGCGATTCTGCCGGGCGGATGGCTGCGCACAGGCGACATCGGCGCGTTCGACGAAGAAGGCTATCTGCGCATTGTCGACCGGTTGAAAGACCTGATCAAGTTTCGCGGCAACAGCATCGCACCGGGCGAGGTAGAAAAGCTGCTGCTGACGCACCCCGGCGTGCGTGAAGCCTGTGTCGTGGGCATGCCCGATGCCGCTGACGGCGAAGTGCCGGTAGCTTTTGTCGTGCTGAAGGAAGGCGCACCGCTGGATGTGACCGACCTGCCGGATTTTGTAGAGCCGCACCTGGCCAGCTTCAAACGGCCAAGGCGCTTTCACATCGTGCACGAGATCCCGAAGAATCACGTGGGCAAGCCACTAAGGCGCGTCCTGCGCGAAATGCCCGAACCCGGCGCCCCCGGCCTCGCGAAATGACCACACCCCGCGGTGGGCGAGTGACCTAGTCCTTCTTCGGCCAGTACTGGCGCAGGTCTTCGTAGCTGGGTGGGAACGTGCCTGTGTACTTCATGAACTGCGGAATCGGGTAGCGCACGCCGCCTTTGTGCGTGCCTTCCAGACCATCGACCAGCGTTTCCGCAAATGCCCACGGCATGCTGAACGCCATTTCGTGATCTTGCGTCTGGCCGAAAATCCGGTCGCCGTAGCAGGGCAGAATCACCTGCGGCTTGCCCGTCTGCATCGTCTCGATCACTTCGTCGGCGCAGTCGGTGCGGCCTGAGAAGCGCGAATGGATGTATCCCCCACTCTCCCACAGCGCGCCCGTCACCAGCCGCATCACCTGCGCCGGGTTGCCGAACACCAGCACCACGTCGGGCTGCCAGTCAATGCGGCCCAGCGGCCCGCTGACCATCGCGAAGTATTCGCCGAAGTTGAAGCACGGGGCCGCGGCCTCGGTCTTCTTGCCTGCGGCGGCGTCTTTCGTGTACATGCCGGCGCAGCAGTGGCCTTCGTCAAAGTGCGGCACACGCGGCTCAAACCCGAACAGCGTGGCGCCGATCGGGCAACTGATGTCCTCGCGGCTGACCGCAATCGTCCAGCCGTAGTGGCGGCTGATGCTCATGGCCTGGCACAGCGCGCTTGAAATTTTCATGTCGCGGCCGGGACGCTTGGCCTTTTCCGGGATCTCTGCGGCGCTGCGCACCATCTTGATTGCCAGCGGCAAGGTGGCCGGGCGCACATGCTGCTCAATCGCGTCATTCAGGCTTTTTGGGCTGATCGTTGTCTTCGTCATCGGCAAGCTCCTCTGTAAGCTGCGTATCGGCGCCGTGGGGCCCGCCGTGCCTGGCCTCTTGCGCGGCGTGTTCTGCGTCCCACTCGACTTGCTTTTTCGCCAGTGCCTCGTGCACCTTCTCGATGCCCGCAATCTCGCCGGCGCCGGTGCTGCCGCCCATGCCGGTTTCGACGACTGACACCGGCGCCTCCTTAATCGTGTCGGACTTGTCGGGCGGATACATCTTCATGTCGGCGATCACTTTGCCAAAACGCCAGAAGTAGAGCATCGCGCACAAGCCAAAAGCAGCCATGCCAAGGCTGAGCAACTGGCCCATGCTCAGGCCCATGAAGACCGTGCCAAGTTCATTGCCCTGGCCCTGGAACTGGACGTCTGGCTGGCGCCAGAACTCGCCAATGAAGCGCGCAATCGGATAGGCCGTGAAGAAGCCGGCGGCAACCATACCCGCGCGCTTCACGCGCCGGCGAAACCACAACAGAAACAGCAACACCAGCAGGCCTTCAAGCAGCAGTTGGTAAAGCTGGCTGGGATGGCGCGGCGTGGTCACGAGCGAGAACTCGCCGAACCACAAGTGACCCGGCGTGTCATGGGCCATGTAGGTGTGCGTGCCGTCGGCTTGCGGCACAAGTAGCTCATAGCCTTGCAGGTACGCATCCGGGTTTCGGTACAGCACCGTGGCGCCGCCGTGGTCAATCACACCGCCGGGGTTTGCTTCATTCAGACTTTTGAGCCAGAGCTCGGCCTGGGCCGGGTCTTCCGGCTTGCTCATGCGTTCCCAAAGTGTGTTGCCGGCGAACACGACCGGATTGCCCTTGCCGCTGCGCACCGGAAAGCGCATGGCCCACGGAAGCCAGTCGGCGGCTTCGCGGCCATACAGCTCAGCGTTCATGAAATTGGCCAGGCGAATCCAGATCACGCCGAATGCGGCGCTGATCGTGCCGACATCGCAGATGATCGAAAGCGGCGCCTTGCGACCGCTGCGCAGCCACCAGATCAGCGCCATGGCGGCCGTGCCGAACGCCGCGCCGTGGCTGGCCATGCCCGACCAGTTCAGGAAGATGCGGCGCAACTGGTCTTGCGTATCGACCGGGCCATACGGCGGCGGGCCAAAATAGAAATCCGGGTTGTAAATGAAGATGTACGCGGTCTTGGCGCCGACCAGCACGCCGATCATTGCCAGCAGCAACGCGTCGTAGGCGACGTGCGGCTTGATCCTGATCCAGTCCTGCTTGCGAAAACGCCCGAACCAGAACAGCACGCCGATGAACGCAATCAGGTAGCACAGGTAATAAAAATCAAGAATGATCTCGCCGCCGCCGCCCGTCCAGTCGCTGATGCCGCTGGTGCTGAGCAACCAGCGGTCATAGATCACCAGCCCGTCCGACCAGCGCAAAAGCGTGGTCGTGAACCAGTCGAAAGCCAACCGCGGATGATCAAGTGCTGCAAGCATCAATTACTCGCCACCCTGATTGACGTTCCGAACAGCGAATGACCAATAACCAGTGTACGTGCCCGCCCGACAGCAGGGGTTGCCTAATTGCCCTTACCCGCGAAGTGTTCCTTGCAACTGGCTGCTGATGGCCGCGATGGCCGCATCCATCTGCGCGTTGATTTCTTCGGTGGTCAGTGTGCGCTCGTCGTGGCGAAAGCTCAGCCGGAACGCGAGGCTCTTCTTGCCCGCGCCGATCTGTTTGCCCGTGAACTCGTCGAACAACTCGACCGCGCGCAGCGTGGCATCGCAGGCTTTGCCGACCACTGACTGCACCTCGGCCCAGGTTACGGCGGCATCGAACACGAAGGCCAGGTCGCGCTCTGCCGTCGGGAAGCGCGGCAGTTCGGCCAGCTTCGGAACTTCCAGCCAGGCTTCGACCAGCGTCGTCATGTCCAGCTCACCCACGGCGGCGGGGCCCTCGGCGTCGTACTCTTTCAGCGCTGCCGGCGACGGCTCGCCAATTGCGCCGAGCAACTTGCCGCCCAGCACGAGTCTCGCTGCACGCCCCTGCGCAAAGATCGCGTCCTCCATCGGCTCAACTGCCAGCGCGGCCCTGACCCGCAGAGCATCCAGCAACGCCTCGATCGCGCCCTTGAGGTCAAAGTAGTCGCGACCCAGCAGGCCCAGCAGTTCGCGCTCGCCGGTCTTTGTGCCATCG
Organism: Planctomycetota bacterium; assembly: GCA_020849795.1. Lineage (GTDB taxonomy): Bacteria > Planctomycetota > UBA8742 > UBA2392 > UBA2392 > JADJRK01. The sequence continues at coordinate 37,420 of JADZFR010000034.1, forward strand.
GTGCTGGGGTGAAACACGTTGGCACACTCGTAGAGCCGCACGCCCCTGGCGTTCTGGCGCTCGTTGGTGGCCAATGCCAGCAGAAGGCTGCCAAGCAGGTTGCGTCGCAGTGACGGCAAGCCGGCGTTCACGGGATTGCGCGCCTCAAGCCGCGCCGCGCTTTTGCTGAACTGGCTGAACTGTGCGACGTCACCCTGCGCCTTCACAAAGGTATCCGTGAGCGCCTCGCTGAACCCCATGCCGCGCAAGGCCTCGCCGATGGCGCGCCGTACGCGCTGGCGACGCGTCAGCTTGTTCGTGGCGACGGGCATGCGCAACGGGGCGGGTATGCGCTCGAGGCCGTGGATGCGGCCGACTTCTTCAACAAGGTCGATCGGCTTGAGCAGGTCCCGGCGAAAGCTCGGCACCGCCACGGTCACGCTGTCGGCGGCTTGCGCAGACACCGGCACGTCCAGCCCACCGAAGATGGCTGCCACGGCGGGTGCCGCGACCTCAATGCCCAGCGAACGCGAGATGTCGCGTGCCGTCACGGTCACGCTGCGGGTTTCAGACTTTGCTGCCCCTGCCTCAAGCACGCCGTCCAGCACCTCGCCGCCCGCGACCTCAAGAATCAACTGCACGGCGCGGCGGCTTGCCGCAACCACGCCGGCGGGGTCCACCCCGCGCTCGAAGCGGTAGCTGCTGTCGCTTTCGAGCTCATGGCGCCGGCTGGTGGCGCGAATGCCCTGCGGTTCAAAGTACGCGCTTTCCAGCAGCACGTCCGTCGTCTTTGCGGTCACGCCGCTGGTCAGGCCGCCCATGATGCCGCCGATGGCCTGCGGCCTTTCGGCGTCGCAGATGACCAGCGTAAGGGCGTCGCATTTGACGGAGGCTCGCTCCGGCTCAGGCTTGTCGCGCTTGCGGTCGACCAGCGGGTCAAAACGCTCGCCGGCTTTGGCCATGCGCACGACAATGCGCTTGCCGGCAAGCTGGTTCAGGTCAAAGGCGTGCAGCGGCTGGCCGGTTTCGTACAGCACGAAGTTGGTGACGTCCACGACGTTGTTGATCGGCTTGAGGCCAATGCCCTCAAGGCGCTTGCGAAGCCACTCAGGCGACGGGCCAACCTTGACGCCGCGGATGACCTGCGCCGTGTAGTGCGGGCAGGCCTTGAGCGCGTCGGGTTCGATCACAACGCTGGAGACCTGATCGGCCTTGGTGTTGGCAGATTGGTATTCGACTTTCGGGTGCTGCACACGCTTGCCGGTGGTGGCGGCAAGTTCGCGGGCCAAGCCGATCACGCTCAGGCAGTCAGTACGGTTGCTGGTAACCTCAAGGGTGAAGCAGACGTCGTCGCCGACTTCGTCGAAGCCTTCCACTTCCGTGCCGGCCAGAGTCAGCTTGTCGGCAACCTCGCGCGCCGAGAGGCCGCTGCCGACGTAGCTTTCCAGCCACCTGTATGTTGTCTTCATCATGGCGACGCTCCACTTGCGGGGCACGACTGCCCCGCCGCTGCTGATTCGTGCAAGCGTTCTATTTCACGACGACAGGAACGCCAGACAGGAAATCCAGCGCTGCCAGAAGCATGCGGTCTTCCTGGTCCCACCATTGACTCGCGGCCTTGACTTCATCCCGGTTGTAGCGCGCGGTGCGGGCAGCCAACCGGGCGCGCACGCGCGACTGTTCGCCGTTCTTCCATTCGACCAGCAAGTCCGGCTGGATGCCGCCGGATTCGCCGCCCTTGCCGTTCTGCACGCGGCGCCCCAGCGGCGTGAAGTACTGAGTGGTCGTGATGTTGACTGTGTAGTTCGGGTCGGCGTCCAGCTTGTAGATCGTCTGCACCACACCCTTGCCGAAGCTGCGCGTGCCGATCACATACGCGCGCCCGTGGTCTTTCAACGCCCCGGTGACCAGTTCGCTGGCGCTGGCGGTGCCATCGTCGATGAGCAGCACCACCGGCAGCGACGTGATTGCTGTTTCGTCGCGGGTCTTGATTACCCGGTCGCCTTCGCGATTTGAGTCGCGCGATGACCGCGTGAACGTGATCAACGCGTCTTTCTCACTCAGCAGGCTGTCCACGATGTCGCTGGCCGTGTTCACGCGTCCGCCGCCGTTGCCGCGCAGGTCGATCACCCAGCCTTCTGCACCCTGGGCAGCCAGGTCTTCGATGGCCGCCTTGAACTGTTCAAACGTGTTGGCCACAAACTCGCCGATGCGCAGGTAGCCGAACTTGCGGCCGTTGCTTTCTTCGATGTGCACGTCATGGACGCTGAAGCTTTCCACGCGCGAGCGGGTGACTTCAAACTCCATGCGTTTGGCCTTGGGGTCGGTGCCGCTGTCGGTCTTGCCGCCGCGCAGCACCGCCACGTTCACCACCGAGTTCTCAACCTTGCTCTTGATGCGCAGTGTCGAGCTCTCAAAGGGCTGCCCGAGAATGCTTACGCCATCCACGGCCACGATCACGTCATCTTTCAGCATGCCGGCTTTGTCGGCGCCGCCGTTTTGTTCGACGCGGGTGACGTGAAGGCTGCCGTCATCGTTGAGCTGGATGTTCACGCCGATGCCGAAGAACTGGCCCTCAAGGTCCATGTCCTGGCCCTTGGTCGCAACCGGCGGCAGCACGCGCGTGTAGCGGTCGCCGGTGCCCTGTGCCAAACCCTGCAGCGCGGCGTTGCGCAACTCTTCTTCGCTCAACTCGCCGTCGTAGTGGGCCAGCAGCTTGGCGCGCACTTCAAGGTAAAGCTCAAGGTCTTTCTCGACGCCCTCGGTGCCGGTCGGCGCCGGGTCGCCGGGCCGCACCAGCAACAAAGTCAGCACGCCCGCAATGACCAGCACGGGCAGAAAGGCAAAGCTGACGATGAAGTAACGGTTCATGCGCAAGCACTCCGACGCTGTTTCAATCTTTCTTACGCTTGCTCTGGCTGTCGAGGAACTTCTTTTCGCCGCGCGTCAGGCTGGTGATGCCGCTGGCGCTGATCTTGGCAAGTATCGCGTCAAGCTGGCCCTTCTCGGCTGCTGCCGCCTCGGCTTGCCTGGCCGCTTCGCGCTCAATCTTTTCCAGCGTCTTTCGCTCGCGATCGCGCTGCTTCGCCGCCGCCGGGTCTTCGTCGTCGTACGTGTGCAGGTAGCCGCGCTTGCTCCATGGCTCGTCGGCGGCTTCAACGCCGACCTTGGGCAGCGCGCCCTTGTTCTTTAGGGCCTGCATGAACACCGCGCCGAAAGCGGCCCCCCACAGCAGTTGCGTCGGGCTAACGCCGATTTCGCCACCCGCAAACAGCGCCATCATCACGTTGATGGCCAGCAGCACACCAATCACGACGGCCATCACCCGTTTCAACGGCCAGCCGCCGATCGAGCGCTGGTTCGGCAAGATCCAAAGCAACCCGACAAAGCACGCCACCACTCCCGGCCCGCAGCCCATGATCACGACTTGCTGGCGCCCGGGCTGGATCAGCGCATCGCTGAAGCCTGCCATCAGGTTGGCGGCAACGCAGGCACCGATAAACAGAAGCAGAAAGCGGCGACGGCCCAGCGGCTCCTCAAGCGACTTGCCGGCAAAGTAGACGAAGATTGTGTCAAGCACGGCGCTGAAAATCCCGGGCGCCACAAGCCAACTGGTCGCTGCTTTCCAGTAACCCGGCGAGTAACCCTGCACCCACGGCGTAATGTCACTGGCGGTCAGCACGAACAGCTTGCGCGCCCACCACGCCTGGCGACCCTCGACTGCTGATGCCGCCCAGAACTCGGCAACGCTTGCGGTTTTGAGCGAGCCCACGTACTGAATCGTGTCGGAAACGACCAAGCCGCTGATGAACCCGGCCACAACGGTGATGATCAGCCCAAGCGTTGCGGGGCCGACCCCGCGGGAAAGCTCAAATCGAGGTTTGGCGCGAAAATAGTCTCGATCTTCGTAACCCATTACCGGGCCATGAGACATGAGGAAAACTGGTTGGCAAGCGGGCGCCGGGCGGCGGTCCACTCGCCCAATGTGACCAATGGCAGTGGCCTAGTACAATCTAACTGTAAATGGCCCTTGGGATTGGGCCAATTTTTCCTAAATTCTTAAGAGTTAGTTAACCGGTCAGTGTCGATGTGGTTATCGGACCACGACGGTCCAATGCTATCAGGCGACACCAATCCGGCAGGCTGTGCATGAAGGCAGAGCTGATCATCCGGGGCGGCACACGCGACAGCCAGAAGATCGCGCTGGTGCCCCATGGACGTATCACATTCGGACGCTCACCAACCTGTGACGAGCGTTTCACGGAAGAGTCGTTCAGCCGTGCCCACTTCAGCGTCGAGGGCAAGGGCAGTTTCTTTCTGCTGACGGACCTGCAAAGCAGCACGGGCACCGAAGTAAACGGCAAGAAGGTCGCCAGCAAAATCCTGCACAGTGGCGACCGCATTGTTGCCGGCGGCATTGAGTTCGGCTTCAAGACGCAGGAAACACCCACCAACAAGATCAGCGCGAACAGCGGCCTGCTGGAAGCTGAGCCCAGCAAGAACGCCAGCATCCGCGTTGAGGCCAACTTTGAAGACGGCTCGTTTCATCTCGAAGACACCGAGTCGGCCGAAGGCCAGCCCGACACCAGCCAATTGCTTGAGCGCACACGCGGCGCCCTGCAAACCATTTATCACGTCGGCAACCTGATCTACACGCAGGAGAGCCTGGACCGCGTCTGTCACACGATCATGGACGCGGCGATGGACGTGCTGCAGCCGGATCGCGGCTTCCTTGTGATGTACGACCCCGAAGACAAGGTGCTTGAGCCCGTCGTCGTGCGTCGCCGCAAGTCGCCCGGCGGCAACGGCTCGTCGCGCACCAGCACGCGCCTGCTGCGCGCAGTGGACGATGAACTGACCCTGTGCCGGCCGATCATTCTTTACAGCGTCAAGAAGGGCCTGAGCGTTATCAGCGGCTCAGTGCACCCTGAAACCGGCGACAGCAACAGCAAGCACATCAAGAGCGCGATGTGTGTGCCGGTGCGCACCAACACTGACATCATCGGCGCGATCTACCTTGACCGCGTGGACAACGACACGCCCTTCCAGCAGCACCAGCTTGAGTTGCTGGCCGGCATCGGCCGGCAAGCCGGCGTCGCCGTCGAACGCGCGCGCATGCTGGAAGACATGGAAGGCCTGTTCTACTCGTGCGTGCGCGCGCTGGTCTCAAGCATTGAGGCGAAAGACCAGTACACCCACGGCCACAGCGAGCGCGTGACCGCATTTGCCGTCACGCTGGCCGAAGAGATGCAACTGGATGCCGAGACGCTCGACAACGTGCGGCTGGGCGCGTTGCTGCACGACGTGGGCAAAATCGGCGTGGCGGAGAAGATCCTGACCAAGCCTTCTCGCCTGACGCCCGACGAAGTCAAAGTGATTCGTCTGCACCCGGTGCGCGGCGGCGAGATTCTCAGCCACATTCGCAACATCCCCGGCGTAATCGCCGCCGTGAAGCACCATCACGAGATGTACAACGGGCTGGGCTACCCGGACGGCCTGGTCGGCGACGAGATCCCGCAAACCGCGCGCATTGTCGCGCTGGCAGACGCGTTTGACGCCATGACCAGCAACCGCAGCTATCGGCGCAACTTCGACGTGGATGAAGCGATCAGCGAGTTCACCCGCTGTTCGGGCGACCAGTTCGACCCGCAGGTGTGCGAAGTCATGATCCGCCTGCTGCGCGAAGGCACGATCATCCCGTGCAACGAGCTCTTCGCCAAGGGCATCGACATCAGCAAGAGCATCTACTAGTGGCATTCGCCTGAGGCACGCGATACTCATGCGCGAGACGCGCATGCTACTACACGCGCAAACTCCTGATGCGCTGGGCATAGTCGCCCGTGAACACGTAATTGCCCGCCACCAGCACATTGGCGCCTGCGGCAATCGCTTCTTTCGCTGTCTGCTCGTTGATGCCGCCGTCGATTTCGATGTCCAGCCCGGGCCTTGCTGCGCGCGCGGCCTTCACCGTCTCCAGCACCTTGCCGATGAACTTCTGGCCGCCAAAGCCGGGCCACACGCTCATCACCAGCAGCATGTCGATTTCGCCAAGCCATGGCCGCGCAGCCTCAATGCTGGTGTCAGGGTTCAGCACCAGGCCCGGCTTAACGCCTGCCTTGCGGATCGCCGCCAGCGTCTCGCCAATCGGCGCGTTGCACTCGACATGGATGGTCAGGTAGTCGGCGCCCGCCTTGGCAAAGGCTTCAATGTAACGTTGCGGGTCGGTCATCATCAGGTGGCAATCGAGCGGCTTGGTGGCGACCTTCTTGATGGCTGCAACCACGGGCGGGCCGATTGTCAGGTTGGGGACGAAGTGGGCGTCCATCACGTCCACGTGCAGCAGGTCGGCGCCCGCAGCTTCAATGGCGCGGACTTCTTCGCCAATACGGGCGAAGTCGCAGGAGAGTAATGAGGGAGCAATCTTCAGTGCAGGCATCATGAGTTCCGAGTTCCGGGTTCCGAGTTCCGGGTTATGGGTTGTGTAGGGCCGTCCGCCCCTTCGCCCCTGAGGTAGGATGCTAACCCGCCGATCATTCGAATCGTCTTGTTGACGCGTTCGTAAAATCCATCGAACGCCGGTTGGTCGATGGCCTCCAGATCGACCAGCACATACAGCATCGACTGCACTTCAATCGCCGATGCCTTGGCAATGGTAAGGAAGCGGGCGAAGTCCTTGGCGCCGTGCCTCCCAAATCCCTCCGCAATATTGTTCATGATCGACAACGATGCACGCGTCAGCTGGTCCTTTAAGCCAAACTCGCGGGCAAGGCGAGGTTCCGCACACAGGCGGTAGAAATCACGCGTCAGCTCGCGCGCCGATCGCCACGCCTTGATGTCTTCAAAACGTTCGAACGTGGCCATGCATCAACCCGGAACTCCGAACGCGGAACTCAGAACTTCAGCAATGCTTCCAGCGCCGGCATCGGCTCGCCTTGCAGCAGCGTCAGGCTTGCGCCGCCGCCGGTGCTTACGTGGCTCATCTTGCCGCTCAGGCCGAAGTGTTCGACTGCCGCGGCGCTGTCGCCGCCGCCCACCACACTGTATGCGCCCTTGGCTGTGGCGGCTGCAATGGCGCTGACAATCGCCCGCGTGCCGTTGCTGAAGCGCTCTTTCTCAAACACGCCCATCGGGCCGTTGAACAGGATGGTCTTGGCGCGCTTGATGGCGTCGGCAAAGCGAGTCACGGTGTGGTCGCCGATGTCAAAGGCAGCCATGCCGTCGGGCACGTCGCCGTTGACTTCTTCGGCGCCTTCGATGTCGATGCCCTTGGCAATCACGTGGTCATCGGGCAGGTGCAGCACGACGCCAAGGTCGCTGGCTTTGGCCACGATCTTCTTGCAGTCGCCGACCAGCGTGTCGTCGCACAGGCTGTTGCCAATGCCGATGCCCGCAGCCATCAGAAACGTGTAGGCCATGCCGCCGCCGATGCAAAGCTCATTGATCTTGGGCAGCAGGTTGTTCAGCAGCGGAATCTTGTCGCTGACCTTGGCCCCGCCCAGCACAGCCAGCGTGGGCCGCGCGGGCTTTTCCAGCACGCGGGCCATGGCGTCGATCTCGGCTTTCACCAGCAAGCCGGCGGCGCTGGGCAGCAGTCTGGCGGGCCAGACCATGCTGGCGTCGGCGCGGTGGCAGGTACCGAAGGCATCGTTGACGTAGGCCTCGGCCAAAGACGCGAGTTCGCGGCCGAAGACTTCGACGCCTTTGCTTTCGGCTTTGTGGAAGCGCAGGTTCTCAAGCAGCACGGCGCGGCCGTTTTCGATGCCGTGAACGCTGTGGCGAGTCTGCTCGCCCACGCAATCAGGAATCAGCGGGACTTCAAAGCCGAGCAAGTCGCTGAGGCGTTTGGCCACGGGCGCCAGTGAAAAAGCGCCTTCATGGCCTTTGCCCTCGGGGCGACCAAGGTGGCTGGCGAGGATGAGCTGCGCGCCCTGGGCCAGCAGCTTCTTGATGGTGGGCAGTGCGGCGACAATGCGCGCGTCGCTGGTGATGGTCTTGCCCTCAAGGGGCACGTTGAAGTCGCAGCGCACAAACACGCGCTTGCCCTTGAGGTTGCCCAGCGCGTCCAAACCCGGAATCTTCGATAGGTCCATGGCAAGCTCCCACCGCACTATAACCCAAGCGAAGCTCCAAGCCAGCACTGCCATTCCCGCGCCCCGCGTGACAGACCGGCCGTCGCCCTGCGACTGGAAGTCGCGCTCGCCGTGCGACTCGAGTTTTCATTGGGTGATTGCTGTCATCTTGTTTGGGCCTCTGGTTGCCGGATTGGCTTGCTCGGATCGCTCGATTTGTGTTGCGGCCTTCTCGGCTGCACGTGTTGCGCGCGTCTCGCGCGCTAGTGCTGCGGGCGTCTCGCACGCTTTGGCGTCCGGGACAGACGCCAACCATGCAGGCCGATGGCCTGCTGCACGGGCGGGCTGGAAGCCCGCATCACACAATGCTGCTACGCCGCTTTTTGCAGCCGCCCCAAACCCGGGTTGGTCTTGCTGATGATCCGGCGCAGCAGGCTTGCCGCTTGCATGCCGATGCGCATCAGCGTGACCACGGGGTCGGGCCCGCGCCGCGGCCTTTGCTGCGGTGAGCTGTACATCGGCTCGGGCTCAGGCTCGGCGTTCAGCACCGCCATCGCTTCGCGGCGGCGCTCGGGCGACACC
>JADZFR010000035.1 GCA_020849795.1 Planctomycetota bacterium
CCCTCAGGCCCTATCGATACTCCACCCATGACTTCTCCCTTTCCGCGGCCAGCGGCCGCAAAGGGAAGAAGCAATTACCCCACCCAATTAATCAGTTACCCACGCAACCAATTCGGCGAATGGCACACCGGGTTCATGCGCAAAGATGGGCGAACTTTAGCACGATAGTTCGCCGGTGCGAGACACTAGGGGTCATGAGTAGGCGACCCTGGGGCTATGCCGCGGTCAACAACCGCTCCGGAATCCAGGGCCTATTGTGGCGCGTGAAGCAACGCGCGCAGGTGGCGCTAGTATCGTGGTTCAGTGAGAGGTCGAACCAGAGTTCAGTTCCACACTGACAAGTCAGGCCGACATACCTCGACATGATCCGGACGAATGTGGCTTCCGCTGAGGGATGGTGCGTCGGCAGTCGCAGCCACGTTCGAGGGTGCCTCGACATTCGCTCATGAAATGACCGCATGCGGCGCCAAACGCCGGACCAGAACTTCTGCCGTCCCTGCTTTCGCGCGAGCCGTTGGGCGGCCACCCGCTGATGTTCTAGAGCTTGCGCCCGCTCGGCGGCTTGCTGCGCCTCTCTCACGGCACTGCTGGCGGCGGCAGGAACACGCAGCCCGCGCTGGTGAAGGAACTGCTCAAGCCCAGTGTGGCAGAGCGAGTAGGTTTCGCGGCTGTAGCCGCCATCATCGTTTACGACGTGGGACAGCCTGTTTCTGGCGAGCGAGCGATGCACTTGCTGTTCGTAGGATTCGTCGGCACAGAACCACGTGACATACTCATCTACGCCGCGCATTCCATTCCGGTCAAGCATTTGCTGAGCAGCGCGCACACGCCAGTACGGGTTCTGGTGGCTGCTGTAGCCGTACTTTACTACCCAGGCATTCCTGCAGTACGAGAGCCGAGCGACAATGTAGTTTGAAGGCATCCATCCCCCTGCTGGGAGTTTCGCCCATAGTGGCATTCCTATCGACTACAAAGCTGATGGCCGAGTGGAATCGAAGCGTCCAGTGGACGCGAAACGGCAGGCCGTTTAGGGTGTGCCGGTGGCAGGATTTGATGGGGTTTGTAGTTAGTTTTGGGTGAGTTATAAGGTGAGTGCCAACTTTTCTTGCACCCTGCAAATCGCCGCAAAATATGCTTGAAATACGCTGTTGTGGGCCTGTAGCTCAACGGTTAGAGCAGGGGACTCATAATCCCTTGGTTCCGGGTTCGAATCCCGGCGGGCCCACCAGCTTCAACCGGCTCGGATGGCCCATTTGGCGGGGTTCTGCCGGTATCGGTATCTGCTGCTGGTGGTCCATGCTGATCTACTGAAATCGACTGTTTTCCATGCAATTCCGCCAAGCAGGACGCCAAGCGATTTGACTCATCGTTGGGCGCATGCTTCGGCACAGGCGCGTGCGGCGAAGTAGTAGCCGGTGCTCCCGTCGAGAGTGCCCCTTCTGTGCCTGTGGCTGCCTCTGCAATCGGCCAGGACAGGTCGGGAAGACGGTTGACCGCTTCCATCTCGTCCTCGCGCAGCGAGTGCGTGTAGATGCTCATTGTCAGGTTGATGTCGCTGTGTCGGGCAAGCGCTTTTGCCGTCGCCGGGTGAACCTTGGCGCGGGCCAGGTGCGAGATGAACGTGTGGCGCAACCCGTGGAAATCCATCACGCGGCCGTCCGCATCGGTGACCGGAATCTTCGCGGCAGCCAGATCTTCGGCAATCATCTCGGCGGACCGCCAGTGCTTAGGGATGTTGAACGCGGGCGCGTTGGGCAGCTTCAGCGCAAGGTGGTCCTCCAGTTGCGCGGCAACGTCGGCGCGCAGGGGCAGCGTTGCCCTCTGTCGATTCTTGGCGCTGCCAGCCTCGACCGTCACAGTAGGCGGGTCAGCATTGAGCATGAAACTGGCGCGTGTGAGTGACCGAAGTTCGTTGGCGCGCAGGCCGGTAGTCAGCGCCAGCGAGTAGATCAGGGCGCGCTCATGGCCGTTGATTCCGGCGCGCACCGGCCCGGACTTTGTGGCAGACAGTAGCATACGGGCTTCGTCGCCGGTCAGTGCGCGTCGCTCACGGCGGCGGTCAGCCTTGACGTTGAACCGCGGCAGGTTGACCAGCGGGTTTTCGGACGCGCGACGTTCACGCAACATCCAGCGCCCAAACTGTTGCGCGGCCTGGGCGTGATAGTTCACCGTTGCGGCGGCGCTGCCGCGTTCGATTTCTTCACGCAGCCAGCGGCCGATGCGCGCGGGGTCGATTTCGGTCCAGCGGGCAAATCCGCACTCCGTCAGCACGCGCCGAAGTCGCGCCAGCGTCTTGGCGGCATGGTCCGCCGTAGAGCCCTTGGCGACAATCGCGGCTTCGAAGTCAGCCGTGTGTTCGGTCAGCGTGCGCGAGGCCGTGAGCCTCTGCGCATCCAGCACGCCGATGCGGCCCAGGTACGTCGTGATCCTGAGAGGCAGGCCCTCGACAAATGCCAACAGGTGCCGGTCAGGGGCCTCGTTGGCGCGCTTGCGGTCCACCAGCTTCTCGATCTTCCGTGCCGCCTCATCACTGGCGGTCCGGTCGGTAAACAGGGTGATGCGCCGCGCGATGCCGCGATGATCCACAAACTCGCAGGCCCACTTCTTCGCCGTGCGGGTGTAGCCGTCGCTGGTGTATTTGGCTTGGTAGATGCGCATGGAAACTCCGAGAAGGTCTGAAACAGTACCCCATGAAACAGGAAAGTGCCAAGTAGAACTGCAAACAAGCTTGACGGGTCAACAGTCTGACACCTAGCCCACGGTGCGGCTTCAAGGCGGCTGGTCCGTTGCGAGTCCGATCCGTTCGCGCTGCATGTAATCGATCACGTCGATGATTGCAGCGCGCGATGCGGCATCCGGGGCGAGTCCACCTTCATGTTCCCGGACGGCCAGTCGCTCGTCGAAAAAGTCCAACACGTTTTGCGCAGTCCAGCGGCCGGCGAGCACGAGCGCCGCGACAATTTCGAGCTTGTGCTGAGCCAGGCCCGCCAGTTCACTTCTTTGGACTGGCCCGGTCCAACGCAGACTTGGCGTGAGTGCCACGCCCCTGGCGCGCAGCCCGGCGATCATGGCGTTGGCTGTCATAGTTCGCCTTCCATGACCACTTCATCGCCTTCGTCGCTGCGCGGAGCCTCCCCTGCTATCTCGCCGCAACCGCGCAACGGTTGGTTGGAACATGCAGCATCGGTGAGGTTCACGGCTGGCTGAACTGTTGCGCTGGCCTGGTGCGCGGTGCGCAACTGCTCGACTGTCGGCAGGATTGCCGCATCGTCGGGCATGGAGTCGCCAAGCTGGAGTTGTGCCGGTTTCCCCCTTCGCGTTTCCTCGTTGCGCAGATAACCAGATGCAATCGCGCTCTTCGAACGACGCGAGGCGTTGCTCTTGTCCACCTTCAGTGCCTTGGCCAGCTCCGTGTTCGTGATGGAGGCTTTGCCATCTACCAGCAGTTTTCGGACAGCCTCTACGGTCTCACGTACCGGAGGCGGCACCCCGGCCGCTATGTTCTCCGACATTAGGTCATGAAGCAGCTCGCGGATGGCTGCGTAGTCTGACTCGATGGTGGCGATTACCGCGCCACTATCTTCTCGGGCGCGGGTGGCTTGGTGCAGCAAGGCGTGCGCTGCGATGAACGACAACAGTGCCTTGAAATCCCGCCGCAAGCGACTCGCCAGAGGCGGAATCAGTTCCGCTAGTGCAACCGCGAACGGAATCGCGACGCGCACGTCGCCGGCTTGAATCCACTCTTGCAGGTCGTGCCATTGGGGGACGTCCGGCGGCACAGCGCCGTTCGTTTCGGCTATGGCCAGAAGGACGCGCGCGGTTTGCTGGGTGCTCTCGTCACTGTTGAGCGTGAGCAGGCGAGTCTCGTTCTCGGGGTGAATCGCCGTTGCCGTTGTCGTGGTCCAAAGTCCAGTCGGTCCTTCCTTCTCGATGCGTTTACCGACCGGCCCGTCCGGCGAGTCAACGACGGTGTCGTACGCGATACGGCCTTCACTCAGGAGCGAGCGGATCAGATACATTGCGAAGTCGGAGTCGCCCCAGGCGGCAGCCTCAAACATGATGATGATGCGCTGCTTGAAATTCTCCTGCGTATAGATGAGCGCCTTGTCGCTAGATGCGGTCATCACGTAGTAGGCACTGGCCGGGAACAGCTTGATGACTTGCTCAGCGGTGTAGCTCTTGCCTGTGCTGCTCTGACCTTTGACGATGACCGACACGATGCGAGGCAGCAGGCGCGAGGTCATCGACAGGTACAGAATCTTCGCGTTGCGTTCTTCACCGACAAGTCCAAACTTGCGCAGGACCGGAATCATCACCGCAAGGATGTCCGGTTCAGTGGCCAGGTCTGCGCAGCTTTCGAAAGCTTTGTCCCGCGCGAGCTTGCGCTCGAGGGCCACCACGTCCGACAGCATTACGGCCGATGTCATTGCAGCTTCTAGCTTGGCTCGAAATTGTGAAGCGTCGGCAAGGTGGAGGTCGCTTACGTCCTTCACCTGGGCAAGCGTCATCACTTTGATGCTTGCCGCAAGGGCCGAAGTACCCAGCTTTGAGCACAAGGACTCCCCACCTCTGTCCGGCTCACGCACGAGGTAAATGGTCTCGTAGGCTGACATGTGCCATTCGCCGAATTGGTTGCGTGGGTAACTGATTAATTGGGTGGGGTAATTGCTTCTTCCCTTTGCGGCCGCTGGCCGCGGAAAGGGAGAAGTCATGGGTGGAGTATCGATAGGGCCTGAGG
>JADZFR010000036.1 GCA_020849795.1 Planctomycetota bacterium
AGGATGCAGGAGGCAGGAACTGCAAACCGCAAAACCACTTACGCGCGAAAAATATATTTGGATTCCTAGCGTGCCGCGCCCGTCCCGGGCGCAAATGCGGGCGAGGCGCCCACATCACGTGCGGGCGAGGCGCCAACAACACGTGCGGGCGGGGCGCCCACAACACGTGCGGGCGGGGGCGCCCACAACACTTGCGGGCGCTCAATGGTTGTTTCGCCGAAGCCCCCGGCGCTGGGCCGTGGCTTCGACCGAAACATCTGGTTTGAACTTGCCAGGCAACCGCCACTTCCGCCGGGCAAGCTGCTTGCCAAACTCTGCCCGTCACCGGGACGGAGCTGCTATGCAATGGCAGGACGTTTGGCCGCCGCTGTTGGGCGGGACTTTGATCGGGCTTTCGGCGGCCGGCTTGCTCGTGCTTACGGGCAAGACCGCCGGCATCAGCGGCATCGTTGACGGCATTCTGCGCGGCGAGCGTGGCGAGCTGGGCTGGAAGCTTGCGTTCGCGCTGGGCCTGGTCATCGGCGGCGTGGTGCTGGCGATTGCCATGCCTTCCGCACTGCCGGCGTCTGCGCCGCGCGCATTGCCGTGGGTGATTGCCGCGGGCCTGTTGGTTGGCTTTGGCACGCGGCTGGGTGGCGGCTGCACCAGCGGCCATGGTGTGTGCGGCATCGGGCGCACGTCGGGCCGGGGGTTTGTCGGAACTTGCGTGTTCATGGCTGTGGCGGCGCTGACGGTGCTCGTGCTGAAAGGCGTGGAGGCCTGAATGAAAATCGCGATTGCCTTGATATGCGGAATCGTGTTCGCGCTGGGTCTCGGCATCAGCGGCATGACCTTGCCGACTGTGGTGCTTGGTTTTCTTGATTTCTTTGGCGACTGGAACCCGGCCCTGATGTTCGTGATGGGCCCGGCTGTGCTGATCTACCTGGTCGCGTGGCGCTTGCGCCGGGGCCGCAAGTCGCCGTTTGGCGCGACGCTGCCTGCCAAGGCGATCCACAAGCAGGATGCGCGGCTGTATGCCGGTGCCACGCTGTTCGGCATCGGTTGGGGCATCGCCGGCGTGTGCCCCGGCCCCGCGGTCACGAACCTTGCGCGGCCCAGCGAGTTCACGCTGGCGTTCATGGCCGCGATGCTGGTCGGCATCGCGCTGAGCTTCCTGGTCAAGTCACGCAAGTCAGCCGCCATGAACACCGCATAGAGCAGGGCGAGTGCGATCCTCCTTGGACGCACCCGCCCCGTCTTGCGCCCGTCGTGGGGTACGGGCGACAATCCGCTATGCAGGCATATGCGGCGTCATCAGCGACACCGTAGCACCCGTGGGGTCCATGATGGCTGCCATGCGGCCGACGTTGGGCACGTCCATCGCCGGCATCAACACCTTGCCGCCGGCGGCTTCCACCGCTTTCAACGTCTTGTCGATATCGGCGACGTGGATGTAGCCCATCCAGTGGCTTGGCACCTCGGCGGGTACTTGCGGTGGCATCTGCATGCCGCCGCCCGCGTTGCCGTGCTGGTTCTGGAACAGGGTGTACACCATTTCGGGCATGGGCATGTCCATGGTCTTCCAGCCGATCAGCTCGCTGTAGAAGGCCTTGGCACGCTTGAAGTCGCGGCTCATAAGCTCGACCCACAGAAAGTGGCCGGGCTCCGCGCAGGGCGCCTCCGTGGCATGCTGCTTGAGCGTCATGATGTTGACGAACGCGCCAGCAGGATCTTGGATCGGCGCGAAGCGGCCCACCTCGGGAATGTCGGTGGGCGGATGCATCACCTTGGCGCCCATGGCCGTGACGCGTCCGGCGGCTTCGTCAATGTTCTCGACGTCGATGTAATAGCTCCACATGCTGGGCAACTCGCCCCACTCGGGCGTGCTACAGTCCATCAATCCGCCGACGCCCTTGTCGCCGGCCTTGATCATCCAGTAGGCGCCCGGTGGCCCCCATGGCTCGAACTTCCAGCCCAGCACCTTTGAGTAGAAGGCCTGTGCTGCCTTGTAGTCCTTCGAGCACAGCTCGAACCAAACAAAGCTGCCGGGCCCGAAAGCCGGATTCGGTTGTTCAGACATCGCTCTCCCTTTGTGGTTGTACCAGCAACGTATGGCGTGCCCACGATACGAATCGCCTGCCGAACGTCGGCAGTATTTTCCCGACAGGCCGTACACCCTCAAGGACGACCGACGCGCATCCGGGGATACGCAGAATCTGCACGATCTGACTTCACTCTGCTGCCGCGAGTTCAGGCAGGGTTTCGTGCTGCCGGGTGCATCTGCTTGTATCTGCAACCATTTTTGCACAGACCGGCGCGCCTTGCGGCGCGCCGGTTTCACCACTTACTTGCCGCTGTTGGCCGCCAGCGACTCGACACACGCCTTGATCAGCGCGTCGTTGCCGCTGCCGACTGCCACCATCGCGATCTTGCCCTGCTGGTTCACGATCACGATGTGCGGGATGCCGCTGACGCCGTAGGCCTTGAAGTCCTCGGCGGCGCCCACCACGAACGGGTAGCTGATGCCGCTGTTCTTCTTGAACTGGGTCAGGTGCTCAACGTAGGTCTCTTCGGTGATGCCCTTGACGCTTTCGCCCTTGTGCAGGTCGCTGCTGTCCTTGGGCATGAACCCGTTGGCATAGAAGCGCGTCAAGCCGATTGCCACTACGCCTTTGTCCTTGTTCGCGGTCACGATCTTGTCGATGCCGGGCATTGCGGAGCGGCAGGGGCCGCACCACGTTGCCCAGAAGTCGATCACTACAACCTTGCCCTTCATGGCCGCCAGCGAAGTGGCTTCGCCGCCGACCCACACCTTGCTGTCCACGTTCGGCGCGTCTTTGCCCACCAGCCCCGCGCGCATCTTGGCGTCAGACAGTGCGCGGGCGCGCTGGTCGTTGCGCTCAAAGGTCTTGCCATCCAGCGCCTTGGTGACCTCGTTGTAGCCCTTGATCGCGGCCTCCAGGTCGCCCTTGGCGGCGTAAATGTCGGCCACTTTGATCTGCAGCGACGGCTTGAGCTTCTCGTCTGCGCCGGCGATCAGTTCATTCAGGCGCTTGATCGTGCGGTCCAGGTCGCCAGTCGCAAGCAACGCCGCCGGCAGGTAGTGCAGCTTGACCCACATTCCGTACTGGCTGTCGGGGCGCAGCTTGAGGTGGGCCTCAAGCGCCTTCACCGCTTCTTCCGGGTGTTCTTCTGTCAGTTCGCCGCCCAGCAGCACCAGGCCCATATCCAGCATCTCGCCGTTTGCCTCGGCGTAGCTGGCCCAGTCGGCTTTGCGCAGCAGCTCAACGAACTCTTTCTGGGTGGCATCGCGCTTGGCGATGGCGGCGTCGCGAGCCTCCGTTGCGGCGTCGCCCGCGAGTTCTTTGGCGCGGATCTTGGCCGCAACCGCAGTCAATTCTTTGCTGGCCGCCTGGTACTTTTCCCACGCGGCGATCACTTTGTCTTCACTGGCCGGCTTTGCTTCAGCGTCCGCTTCTACCGGTCTCTTTGAGTCCTGCGCCAGCATCGGCGTGACGGCAAATGCCGTCACCAACGCCGCGGCCGGCAACAACCGCATCCAATTCAACATGCCCAGCTCCTTGAGTTTCGCACCAGACACGGTTTTACGATTGTCGCCGTGGCAGGGGTCAACAGAACTGAAGAAGTTGTGGAGCGGGTGTGCGCGATGGGCGTTACGCCGCAGCGCTCATGGCGTGCCGACTTGGTCGGCACGCCATGGCGCGGGACACGTCTACTTCATGCGGGCGATGGCTGACTTCGCCGCCTTCACGTACCGATCGTCTTCCGGGCCTTCTTTCACCAATGCCTCGTACTCGGCCTTGGCGGTTTCGTTGTCGCCGGACTTCTGGGCAATTGCAGCCGCCCAGTACTTGATCTCTTTGAGCCTTTCATGCTTCGGGAAGGCCTCTACCAGCGCCTTGAGTTCTTTGCGGGCGCCTTCGTGGTCTTCGTTCAGGAACGACTTAATCCGGGCATTCAGGATGCTCGGCTCAAGCGCGCGCTCGTCCTTGGCGCTAACCAGGCCGGGCAGCACAGCGTCGTAGACCTTGGCGATTTTGCCGCCAACGTCCTTCTGGTTTTCCTGCGTCATCGTGGCCAGCAAGCCGTCAGCGTACTTGAGTTGGATGTCTACCCAGCGCTTGTCGTCCGGCTTGACCTTTTCAGCCAGCTTCTCATACAGCGGCAACGCCTTGTCCGCCTTGCCCAGCGCGGCGTAGGCCTCTGCCAGCTTCATGGCTGCGTCGATGTTTTCGGGGTCTTTTTCGTAGGCAGCTTCGTACTTGGGCAGGTTCTCGAGGCCGTCGGCCACATCGCCGAACCACTTGATGGCATCCTTCGGCGTCTGGAACGGTGCGCCCACCTGGCGCATCACTTCGGCGCCCTCGGCGTCGGTGATGATGAAGGTTGGGAACGCCTTTACCACGTACTTCTTGAGAATGTCGGGTGCCTTGTCGTCGTACAGCATCACGGGCACGAAACTCTTGCCGATGACTTTTGCGAGTTCTTCGTCTGGCCATACGTCACGGGCCAGCGCTTTGCAGGGGCCTCACCACTCGGCGGTGAATTCAATGAACAGGCGCTTGTTGTCGGCCTTTGCCGTTGTCAGCGCCTTGGCGTAGTCGTCGGTCCACTGCACGCCTTTGGTTTCTTCGGCAAACGCCGGAGACGCCATCAGCGCCAGGGCCAACGCGCCCAGGGTCAACATGGTCTTCATGCAATCTCCAAGGTTAGGAAATGAGTCCAGACTCTCTATTAAGGAGGCAACAGGCCGCAACGGAAGATGATTTCCGGTTTCTGGGCGCCGGCGTGCAGCAACCCCACGCCATTCGGCACTTTTTCCCAATCCGCGATGGCAATCGGCGTTTGCTTAAGCGAACATGTTGCGCATTCTGCTTTCGCACATCGGCAAATGGGGGCTCCATGGCCACAGAAGTCACGCCACGCCTTTACGATGACCAGGTCCGCGAACGACTGCGCGTGCTGGTCAAGACCCGCAGCCAGAGCGACCTGGCCCGCAAGACCGGCACGCTGGTCAGCACGGTCAACCGCTACCTCAAGTCCACCAAGATTCCCGCCGAGTTCTGCACCAGCGTGATCAGCGGCCTTGGCGTCAACCCCGCGTGGCTGATGACCGGCGAAGGCACGCCCTACCTGGCCGACGTCAGCGCCGGCACCAGCGAGATGGCCACCAACCTGCTTGAACTGGTTGAAGCCATGAACCAGGTCGCGCGCATGAAGCTGGGCGCCTTGACAGGTCAACACCACCTGAAAGTGCTGCGCGAACTCAACGACGCGATCGAACGCTATGAAGCGCTGCGCGCCGTGTTGAACCGCCGCACGCGCAGCGTGTTCCGCGAACTGCTCGACAACCTGAAAAAGGCGCTCCAGGACATGGACGCCGCCCGTGCCGCGGAAATCCGCAAGGCCGCGCAACAGGTCAGCCGGCTGTGCGACGACCCGCAGCTCAATGTCGAGTTCGACAGCCTGCAGGAGTTCTACGAGCACATTTTTGGCGACCAGGTGAAGGCGCTTGAGCTGTCACGCAAGGTCTTCGTGAAGAGCCTGGCCGCCAGCGACGTCACGATGGACAAAGAGCATGCGGCGCTGGCGATTAACCTGATCGTGAGCCTGCACCGCGCCGACCGCGCCCGCGAAGCCCGGCGCATCTGCCGCGCCACACTGGCCCTGTATGAAGACGTGGGCAAAGAGTGGGGCCGCTACAAGCAGATCCAGGCCCTGCACGCCGTGCTGAACATCGAGCTTGGCAACCTGCGCGAAGGACTGCGCGACCTGCACGACACCTACCCGGTGCTGCCCGACCAGCTCAAGCGCAGCTTCAGCGGCAAGCTGGTCGAGACCATGCTGCTCAGCGGGTTGACGCCTCTGCCCTATGCCACCGCCATCGGCGAAGACCATTCGTCGAAGGCCGTGGCGCTGGTCCGCTTTGCCGGCTTGATGGAAGAGTGGACGCAACTGTCCCAGATCTACGACCGCTACAAGGGTGACGAGCGCAGCGGGCTGGCCGACGGCAGCCTGTGGGAAGCGTGGGCACGCGGGCTGGCCGGCGCCACCGGCAACCGCAAGAAGGGAAAAGACGACGCCGACCCGCTGGTCGCTTTCGAGGCTGCCCTCAGCGCCGAGCGCAACCGCATCGCCGTGCGCCCGACCCAGGACTTCGCGTATTCCGTCGCCGGGGCCAGGCTTGCGCGCGCCGCAGGCAACGACAAGGCAGCCCGCAAGTACCATGATGAGGCGCAGCAGCGACTGGACACCCTTGACCCGAATGTCAGCCCGCAGATGCTGAGCCTGGCGCAGCACTGGGCCAACGCGCTGGCCCTGTACCCCGAGGGCAGCAAAGCCAAGAACGCCGCGGCGCAGCGCGCCATGGCCGACGGCTTTTTTCGCGAGTTCTTTGACAAGGGGTACGGGACGTACGGTCGATTTCTGTAACTAGAACTCGCCGTCGAACAACGGGATGGTGTTGTCGTAGTCCGACAGCTTCTGGTCGCCGACCAGCTTGCGCGCGTCGATGTACTCGCCGGTATCGATGTCCAGAAGTTTGGCCGTCAGCGGCAACATGCCGCTGCGAATGCCGTTAATCAGGCTAGACTCTTTGAAGGGGCCGCGCAATTCGCCCTTCACAAGCACCTTGTATGCCTTGGTCTTTTCCGCCATGGCGCCAGTATAAGACAGCGCCAAGCCTGTAGGGAATAGGTTTCAGTTTGTAGGGTCGCGCCGGTCGCAACGCAAACGAGCAACCATGGCACTGTTCAAGCGAAAGCCCAAACGCCCCCCGCCCTCAGAGCGCCCGTCGCTGGCGGTGCTGCTTTCACAGTTGCCCGCCTTCGACGAAGCGGCTCTTGCCAAGGCACTGGCCGCCATTGAACCGCTGCGCCTGTACCCCAAGTTCAAGTTCGACTTCAAGCCCGACGGCGACGGCGTCATGCACGGCCACGCCGAGTTTGACAGCCACATCGTACGCATGGTGGGGTTTGACGTGCCGGTCCCCGAAGCCGTGGTCAGCAAGACCATCGACACCAGCGCCTGGCAGGGCGAAGTGCGCGAAGACATGAAGTCGCACCGCGCCCACCTGCTGCTGTTCCACGAAGGCGGCGGCAAAGACGTGCCCGAGCGCATGATCGCGCTGTACAAACTCGCTGCCGTGCTGGGCGGCGAACAGCTCAGGGGCGTCGTGCACGAAAGCGGCTGGACCAGCGTGCCGCGCGGAATTGTCGCGGACTTTTTGAAAGCCGACGAACTGGTGATGTTTCGCGAGGGGCTTCCGCCGGTCATTTTCTTCGGCTTCCTGCCGTTCCGCGATGAAAGTGAAACGTGGTACGCGACCAAGGGCTGCCACATCTTCGGCGTCCCCGACCTGGTGGTGCGCGGCGAAGGCGAAGCCAACAGCGAGGTGATGAACCTGTTCCACAACATCTTTCTATACATGGTGCGGCACAAGCTGATTGAAGCCGGGCACACGATGCAGTTCGGCGAGGAGTTGTTCCTGAAGTTTGAGGCATTGCCGGAAAGCCACGAGCACTACGATTACTTGAAGGGCGCAGACGTCACGCTGCTGTTGAAGCGAATCACCAGGGAAGAGATCAACAGCGCTTAGCCACAAGCGCCTGATTTTTGCTGGAATCCGGAGTTCACTACGGTGTTGTTATGTCTGCATGAGCACCTCCGCCGCACATAAGACAGAACTTCGCGTTGACGGCATGACTTGCGCCCATTGCGCAAAGACCGTCGAAAAGAGCCTGCGCGGCGTTGCCGGCATCAAGGACGCCAGCGCCAACTTCGCAGCCGGCACCGTGACCATTGAGTACGCGGGCAGCCCGCCGGCCCATGCAGTGCTTGAGCCCGCCGTGACACGCGCCGGCTACACGCTTGTGCGCCAGGAGGTCAAGCGCGACCCCGCGCAGCACGCCCGCAACGAAGAACGCCGCAACCTGCTGCTGCTGTTGCTGGGCGTCGTACTCGTGACCCCCGTGCTGATCACGCACTTTGCGCACCTGCACGGAGCAGCCTGGGACTGGATGAACGTCGCGCTGGCCGTTGCGATCCAGGCCACAGTCGGGCTGGATTTCTACAAGGGCGCCATCGCGGGCATTCGAACCCGCAACCTGGGCATGGATGTGCTGGTCAGCATCGGCATGGCGGCGGGGCTTGGCTACGGCATCGCCCTGGTTGCCTTCGACATCACGCTGCCGCAGGGCCTGGACAAGCACGTCTATTTTGAAGCGGCCACCCTGCTGGTCGTGTTTCTGCGCCTTGGCAAATACGTGGAGGCGCGGGCGCGCCGCACGGCGCTGACCGCTCTGCGCAGCCTGCTTGAGCTGGCGCCCGAGAAGGCCCGCGTGCGCCGCGCCGGCGAGGTCGTCGAAGTCGCGGCGGCCGACGTGAAGCTGGGCGAAGTCTGCCTGGTCAGCCCGGGCGGGCGTATTCCCGTTGACGGCGAAGTCGTCGCCGGCGAAAGCGACGTGGACGAAGCCATGCTCAGCGGCGAGCCGGTACCGGTTGCGCGCACGCACGGCCAGCCTGTGCGCGCGGGCACGATTGCCACCAACGGCTCGCTGGAAGTGCGCGCCACGGCGGTGGGCAGCGGCACCGCGTTGGCGCACATCGTGCGCCTTGTCGAAGAAGCACAGGGCACCAAGGCGCCGATCCAGCGCTTTGCCGACCGCGTAAGCAACTGGTTCGTGCCAGTGGTGGTCGTAATCGCGCTCGTGGCCTTCGGGGCCTGGCTGATCGCCGGGGCCGAGTTTTCGCGGGCCGCCACGCATGCCATTGCCGTGCTGGTGATTGCCTGCCCGTGCGCGCTGGGCATTGCCGTGCCCGCCGCCGTGATGATCGGCAGTGGCGCTGCCCTGAAGCGCGCCGTGCTGGTCAAGAATGGCGCGGCACTGGAACGCATTTCCCGCGCCACGATCTTTGCCTTCGACAAGACCGGGACGCTGACCATCGGCAAGCCAAGCGTGCAGCGAATCGAGCGCGCCGACGACGTTACAGACGAAACGCTGCGTCCGGCGCTGGCAGTGGTGGCCCGGGCTTCCACGCACCCGTACACGCAGGCAGTCGCCCGCTGGCTGGGCAGCGAGCTGCCGACCGAACAGGCAACGCTGCAAGTGAAAGAGTTTGCCGGGCGCGGCTTGGTGGCGACACACGCCGACATCGAATACGTGTTCGGCACATCTGAGCTGCTGCACGAGCGCGGCATCAGCGTGCCCGCCCCGCTGGCGGCCCGCGCCGACGAAATGCGCACCGCCGGCCATTCGGTAAGCCTGCTTGCCGTCGGTGGGCGCGTGCAGGCGGCGCTGGGGTTTGCCGACGAGTTGCGCGCGGATGCGCGTGAAGTGCTGTCAAAGTTGCGTGCAGCGGGCGTCCGCACCGTATTGATCACCGGCGACCACGATGCCGCGGCGCAGCGCGCGGCGCGCGAGCTTGGCATCGACGAGGTGCACGCCGGGGTGTCGCCGGCCGGCAAACTCGAAACGATCGACGCGCTCAAGCGGCAGGGGATTGTCGCGATGGTCGGCGATGGCATCAATGACGCCCCGGCGCTGGCCCGCGCCGACGTGGGCGTCGCCATTGGCGGCGGCAGCGACGTGGCCAAAGAAACCGGCGACCTGGTGCTGGTCAGCGGCCGCCTGTCAGACCTGACGCTGGCGATCGACTTGGGGCGACGCAGCCTGCGCGCCATCCGGCAGAACCTGTTTTTCAGCCTGGCGTACAACGCCATCGGCATACCGCTGGCGGCGGGCGCGCTGGTGTGGGCCGGGGTGTTTCTGCCGCCAAGCTACGCGGCGCTGGCGATGGTGTTCAGCGACCTGAGCGTGGCTGCCAACTCGGCCCGCCTTGCGGCCGAGCTGCGCCGCGTGAAGTAGACGCTACGGTTTCTTCAACTTTCTCCCGAACAAACCGGCCACCCTGGCCTTTGCCAGCTTGCCCTTGAGCTTGAGCAATAAAGGCTGTTCGCCGCAGATCATGAGCGCCGTCTGCCATGCGGCCTTGGCTTCCTTGACCTGTCCAAGCCACAACAAGTGCTTGATATGCTCGTCATAAATGCGCGCGCGCTGCACCGCAAAGGCGGCTTTGTCAAAGCGCGGGTGCGCGCCAAACTCGCGCTCAAAGTCATCCAGCACGCCCAGCTTGATATGGTCGCGCTTGACGTCGCCCTCGGTGCCGCCGGCGCGGCTCATGGTGGCGGGCGGAGTACAGATCGTGGTCAGGGGCTGCGGCACCGCCAGGAACTGGAACTCAAGCGACGCCTTAAGATTGAAGTGCGTGTCCATGAAGTTCGGGTAGGCCGCAAAGCCCCCCACCTTCTCCCATACCCGGCGCGCGATCATCAGCGTCTGGACGTGCGCCCGGGTGTCGCCGCTGCACAAGGTCGCGAAGACCCAGCCCTGGCGCATCTGCGACGGCTTGGGCTTGGGTGCGTCGGGTTTGCCCTCGTGCACGTACTGCGTAAAGCTGACGCCAAAGTCGGGGTTGGCCCGCATCGCGGCAAGCTGCAACTCTACTTTGCGCGGAAACCAGGGGTCATCGTCGTCGTCAAACGCCAGGAACTCGCCCTGCGCAAGCTCAAGCGCGCGGGTACGCGCCGCGCCCAGACCGCCATTGGCGGTCTCGATGTACCGATAACCGACCCCTGCCGCGCGCGCCTTTTCTTCGTAGCCCGCCAGCACCTGTTGCGTTTCGTCGCCGCTGCCGTCGTTGATCACGATCAGTTCAAGGGGACGGTGCGTCTGCGCCAGCACGGCCTCGATTGCCCCGCCCACAAGCTGCGGCCGCCGATACGTCGGGATCATCGCGCTGACCAGGGTCATGTAGTCTCCAGCATCTCACGCAGCCCGTCGCTCAGGTTGCGCTGCGCTGTGAAGCCCAGTACGGCTTGCGCCAGCGTCGTGTCGGCCCATGACTCGCGAATGTCGCCGGCCCTGGGCGGCTTGTGCTGCACGGATGGTTCGCGCCCGAGCGCGCGGCCCAGCATCGCCGCCAGTTCCAGCATCGTAACCCCGACCCCCGACCCGATGTTGACCGACCTGCCGCCAAGCCGCTCAGCGCATCGCAAAGCCGCCAGGTTTGCGCGCACCACATCCGACACGTGCAGGAAGTCCCGGCGCTGGTGGCCGTCGCCGTAGATCGTGATCGGCTGGTTGCGCCGCAACCTGTCGGCAAACAGCGTGACGACCCCGGCATAGGGTGAAAGCGGGCTCTGGCGCGGGCCATACACGTTGAAGTAGCGCAGGCTGACTCCTTCCAGACCGGATTCGCGCAGCGCCGCCTCGGCCGCCAGCTTGAACTCTCCGTAGGGGCTCAGCGGGTTCGTCGCTGCATCTTCGCGCACCGGGCATGTCGCGTCGCCGTAGACCGCCGCGGTACTGGCAAGCACAAAGCGTTGCACCCCCGCGGCCGCGGCCGCGCGCAGCAGGTGCTCGGTCGTGGCCAGCGTATCGCGCCGGCAGGCCTCAGGATCGCGCAGGCTGTCCGGCACGCCCACCCGCGCCGCGTGGTGCAGCACAGCCGCAACACCGTCGCAGGCCGATGCACATGCCGACGCGT
The DNA here is from genome assembly GCA_020849795.1 of Planctomycetota bacterium. Classification (GTDB taxonomy): domain Bacteria; phylum Planctomycetota; class UBA8742; order UBA2392; family UBA2392; genus JADJRK01. The sequence continues at coordinate 11,548 of JADZFR010000036.1, forward strand.
CTTTCAGTTCGGCCTCGACAAGTTCAAATGCCGGATGGTTCAGCGCCTGGCGCAGGTTGTCGCGGCTGCCAAAGGACAGGTTGTCGGCCCCGCGCACTCGCAGGCCGGCGGCCAACAGGCCGTCGCAAAGATGGCTGCCGATGAACCCGGCCGCGCCGGTGACGAGGACAAGCTTGCCCATGGACAGATCAAACCAGCACGGATGGGCGGCGTGAAGGGTGTGTAGCACTTGCAGCGCAGCGTCCCTAGCATGCGTGCCGATGGGTGACCCGCCGCTGATCGTGTATCGCCACGCAATCGACTTCCCGAATGCGCACGCGCACTCTTTGCAGGTGATCTCGAACCTGTGCGCGCTGGCCGATGAGGGCGCGCAGATACTGTTTTCGGCGCGCACGTGGACAGCAGCGACACCCGGGCAGCGCTTTGCCTACTACGGGGCCGAGCCGCGCCCCGGCATCACCATGCTGGAAGCGCCCGACCGCCCCACGGGCATTCGCGAATGGCGCGGGCTGCGCAGCCGATGGGCGCTGCGCCGCCTGGTGGACCCGGCGCGACGGCCGGTGTTCTACCTGCGCGACAACGGCCTGAACTTTCGCACGATCGTGGACCTGCTGAAGCTGCGCGACGCGCTGAATGCGCGCATCGTGCTGGAGTGCCACACCACGCACCAGGCCAAGCACGCCGACGACAAGAAAAAGCGCAACATGCGGCGCTGGAGATATGCCCGCAAGTTCGAAATGCAGGCCGTGCGCGAGGTCGACCTGCTGGTCGCGGTGTCGGAGGGGCTGCGCCAATCGCTGGTGCAGCTGTCGGGCCGCACGCGCCCCAGCATCGCCCTGCGCAACGGCACCGACCTGCCCGCCCTGGAGCCTGCGCCGCTGGCCGAGCGCGCCGGCCTGGTGTACCTGGGGCATCCGTTTTCGGCCAAGGGGCTTGACGATGCGATCAAGGCGCTGGCGCTTGTTCCCGACGAAACGCTGACCGTCGTCGGCGGCCGCAACGATGAAGACCTTGCCTTGATCCGTGAGTGGGCGCAGCAATCCGGCGTGTCGGGCCGCGTGACCGTCACCGGCGCGGTGCGGCACGATCTCGTGTTTTCGCACCTTCTGAAAGCGCGGCTGGCTTTGCTGCCGCTCAAGCACGGCAGCGGCTCACCGCTCAAGGCCTTCGAATACATGGCCGCGGGGTTGCCGATCGTGGCCACCGACGCCGAAGCCAACCTCGAGATCATGCGCGAAAGCAACGCCGGGCTGGTGGTGCCCGCGCGTGACCCGGCGGCGCTGGCCCAGGGTGTTGTCGCCATGCTGGCTGACCCTGCGCGCGCTCAGCAGTGTGCCGACCATGGCATCGCGTACGCGCGCGAACACACATGGCGCCGCCGCGCGCGCCGCCTGCTGGATGAACTCGCCGGGTTGCCAGCGCCCCGCGACCGTTGATGGCCCGTGTCTGCGGGCCTATGCTCGCGTCATGTCACTGGTCTCGGTCATCGTTCCCACGTTCAACCGCGCCACGCAGATGCATGTGTCGGTCGAGTCCGTGATCGCGCAGACGCATCGGCCGATCGAGCTGATCGTCATCGACGATGGCAGCAGCGACGAAACACCTGCCGCCTTGGCCGGGCTTGAAGCTGCGGTGACCAAAGCCGGAATCACCCCGGTCTTCGTGCGCAAAGAAAACGGCGGCTGCGCCAGCGCCCGCAACCTCGGCCTGCAGCGCGCAAGCGGCGACTGGATCGCGTTTCTGGATGACGACGACCACTGGTTGCCCGAAAAGCTGGCATTGCAGCTTGCGCGCCTGTCTGAGACCGGCGCGTCCGCCTGCTGCTGCCAGACGCGAAAGATCATCCAGCGCGGCGAAATCGTCCAGCCATCCACACCCGAGCAGCTCGTGCAAGGCCACGAGCCCGGCAAGTTTCTCGACGGCCGCAGCGACGCCCACCTGATCACGATTGTCTTCAGGCGCGAGCTGCTGCCCAAGGTCGGCGAATTTGACACCAGCCTGCGCGTTTCCAGCGACACGGAGTGGATCGCCCGGCTTTGCCACATCGCCGAGTTCTGCGCCGTGCCGCAAGTTCTGGCGGTCTATGAATGGAACCCAACGGCGCTCAGCCGCGTCGATGACCTGCAGGCGGAGTTGCGCCGCGATGAGGTGCGCAAGCGCCAGCTCATGCTGATCCGCGAGCGCTGTTCACAACTTCCGGGCTGGGACGACGCGGCGTGGCAGCGCCGCGCGGCAAAACAGTTCGACGAGATGGTCAAGCACCACCTGTACGTCGGCGACGTGATCGCCGCGCAATCCGCTTTTGACGAGGGCATGCAGCTGACTTCGGGGCTGGACCCGTTGCCGCGTTTGCGGCGCAAATTGCTGAAAGCCCGCCTGCTGGGCCCATTTGGCTGGCGCCTGAAGCACCCGAAGCTGGGGTGACTTACGGCTTGCGAAACGCAATCACGCCGGACTGCGTCGGAAACGGCACGTGTTCAATGCCGGGAAACTCGGCTTGCCAGCGCCGCGCGATTTCCTGCTCGTCGCTTCGGCGGCCGTCATCCAGGTAGATCATCGCGCCGGGCTTGAGCTTTTCGTACAGCAGGGGCAGCGCCGGGTATCGCGCCAGGGCTTGTGTTTCGCGGGGCGGCCCATCCACCAGCAGCACGTCGATCAACGGCAGGCTCGCGACGTCGATGTCATACCAGTTCCAGTCGCGATCGCCGATGCGCTGCGTTTTCAGCGGGGCGTGCGTCACCTGGGCAAAGTCACTTACGCGCTGCTGCGCCAGCATGTTGCGGGTAAGGCCGGCGTATTTCGTCTCGTGGTCGAAGCTGAGCATGCGGCCAGTGCCCAGTTTCTTGAGGCACAGCCCGACAATGGCAGTGCTGATACCGCTTCCCAGCTCAACGACCACTGGCGCCTCGCGCGACAGCACTTCGCCGGCAAGGCGCTCGGCAAAGTCGGGCTTGATCGTTGCCTTGTTGAATGGCGGCAGCGGCAACTCGGGTTGCAGGCGGCCGTAAAGGTACACAATGCCTTCCAGCTGGCGCGTGGTGTCGTCGCGCTCTTCGCGCAGGGCGGCAAGGCCTTCGGTCAGCTGGCGCATCGCGCTGAAGTGCCGGCGCTCGTGGTCGAATGCAATCACGACGGCCGTGGCAATGAACACCAGCGTACCGATCTCCAGCGACCACTCGCCGAACAGCGCCACGCCGCCAACGGACAGCACCAGGATCGCGGCCAGCAACAACATGGCCAGCTTCACGGAAGCGCGAAACGTCATGGTATCCCCTCACGAAAAGGCGGTCAGTGTACGCCGCCTGATACCTGCCGCAATCGGCGCGCTTTACCGGCACCCGCATGGCGCTTATGCTTCGCGCTTTCCGCCAGGAGCTTGCATGGGCGCACCGCGCCTATTGGTGATTGCGGGCGAGTTTCCGGTGCCGTCGGAGACCTTTGTGGTCGGGCACATCCGGGGCATGCGCGAGCGCGGGTTTGATGTCGCCGTGGCCGCCATCACCCTGCATCGCGACGCGCTGGCCCAGGCTTTCGACAACGATCCGCCCCGCACCTTCGAGCTTGAGCCCCGCGCCGACGCGCTGCGCAGCCGCAGCGGCCTTGCCCGCTGGTGGGCCTTTCGCCGCATCCTGGGTGCCGGCCATGCCCGGCTTTTCCCGACAACGGCGGGCCGCAACTTGCCGGCGCGGGCGGCGGCCCTGCTTGAAGTCGCGCGCGAGTTCAAGCCCGACGCAATGCACGCCCACTTCGGGCCGCTGGGGCTGATTGCCTCGCCCGCCGCGAAGTTGCTGGACATTCCGCTGTTGGTCAATTTTCGCGGGTACGACTTTCTCAGCTACGCGCCCGGCACGCGCTGGCAGGATTACGCCAGCTTCCCGACAAACGCCATTGCCGTCGGCCACAGCGACTTCTGCGAGAACATCCTGCGCAAGCACCTGTCGATCCGGGTTCAGCACGTGCGTCGGGGTGTCAACCGCGACCGCTTCAAGCCGCCGACACGCCGCACCGCATGGGGGGCAAGCGCCGGCCTGCTGCTGGTCGGGCGCCTCACACCCGGCAAGGGTCAGCACGTGGCAATCGATGCCTTGAAGCTGCTGCGCGACATGCTGCCCGGCGTTGAGTTCACGCTCACGCTCGCCGGCGGCGGCGAGACCGGCGACGCGCTGGCGCGCCGTGCCGAGCTGCTGGGGGTCTCCGCTCAGGTCAAATTGCCGGGCCCGCTGGCCCACGAGGCCGTGGCGCAACAGATGCGAGGGGCCGACATGCTGCTGATTCCGTCAATGCCGCGGGCCAACGGCTGGGTCGAAAACTTCTGCACGGTCGCCAGCGAGGGCCTGGCCAGCGGCATGTGCGTGGTGGCAAGCAACCAGGGCGGCATCCCCGAGGCCGTCCGCGACGCGGGCGTGCTGGTGCCCGCCGGCAGCGCGCACGAGCTGGCCCGGGGCATCGCACACGCGATGCACACGCGCACGCCGGCAGAGTGGTCGGCGCTGGCACTGGGCAAAGCCGAGAACTACCAGGACGCATGGATGTTGGACGACTACGAGCACATCACGCGCGCAGCCATGCAGCGGACGTGAGACTCGTGTAGAAGGTCAAGGCATGTGCGGAATTGTCGGGCAGATACGCTTTGATGGCACGCCCGTAGACGCGGCCGACATCCAGCGCATGTGCGACGCCGTCGCACATCGCGGCCCCGACGGCGAAGGCAAGCACGTCCAGGCCAATGTCGGCCTGGGGCACCGGCGGCTGGCGATTATCGACCTTGCGGGCGGCGCGCAGCCGATGGGCACGCCCGACGGCCGCGTCTGGGTCACGTTCAACGGCGAGATCTACAACTTCAAGCAACTCCGCGCCGAGTTGCAAAGCGCGGGCTTTCAGTTTCGCACGCACAGCGACACCGAAGTGCTGCTGCACGGCTGGCTGGCGTGGGGCAACGCGATGGTGGCCAAGCTGCGGGGCATGTTCGCGTTTTGCGTGGTCGACTTTGAGCGCCAGGCCTGGCTGCTCGCCCGCGACGCGTTCGGCATCAAGCCCCTGTGCTACAGGCTCGAAGAGCACGGTGTGACCTTCGCGTCTGAACTGCACGCGCTGAAACGCGCCGGCGAAGTCTGCAGCATCGAAACCGTCGAGTGGTTCCTGCGCTACCAGTACATCCCCGAGCCATTCAGCATCTACACGGGCATACGCAAGCTGCCCGCGGCGCACTGGCTGGAGGGCGACTTCGAAGGCAACACCACGGGCCCGCAACGCTATTGGCATCTTGAGTTCCACGAGCAAGCCGGCGTGAGCGAGGCCGAGTGGCTGGACCGGTTCGAGGCCGCCATGCGCGAAAGCGTGTCGGCGCACCTGCTGGCCGACGTGCCGGTCGGCGTGCTGTTGTCAGGCGGTGTCGACTCCACGCTGATCGCTTGTGCAGCCGCCGGGATCAGCGCCGAGCGGATGAAGGCCTTCACGATCGACTTCGATGTTCCTGGATTCGGCGAGCTTGAGTACGCAACACGCGCTGCCGGCCAATGCGGCCTGGCGCTTGAGTCAAGTGTTGTGAGCGACAACTTCTGGGAAGACCTCCCGGAGCTTGTTCGACACTATGGCGAGCCGTTCGGTGACAACTCGTGCGTGCCCACGTGGCAGTTGGCGAAGCTCGCGCGCAAGCACGTGCCCGTGGTGCTGGCCGGCGACGGCGGCGACGAGGCGTTTGCCGGTTACCGCAGTTACAAGCGCTGGCTGCGCAAGCCCGACCTGGACTCGCGATTTGCGGCCCTGCGCAAACGCCCCAAGGGTGAAACGCTGGTCTCGCTGGGCTGGGCGCTTGCGGCACGAGTGGGCATGCGCAGCAACCGCCGGGCCGAGTGGGAGCGCAACATTGCCTACGTGTCCGAGACCGACCGTGATCAACTCTGGCAGAAGGCGCGTCGCGGCGTGATGAACGCCGCATGCCCGGCGTTTGTCGACGCAGCCGATGATCAGCCACCGTCCGGCGCGGTTTCGTGGGCGCAGCACATGGACTTCCGAACCTATCTGCCGGGCGCAATCCTGGTGAAGTCAGACATCGCCAGCATGTTCCACGGCCTCGAAATTCGCACACCGTTCCTGGACGTCGAGATGCTGAAGCTCGCCTGCGCGCTGCCTGAGTCGCTGCGCGCCAGGGTTGAGGGCAACAACGTCACCCTGAAATACCTGCCCAAGCAGGCGCTGCGGCGCAAGTTCGACGACGCGTTTGTGGACCGCCCCAAGAAAGGTTTTGGCGGGCCGCGCGAGCGCTGGTTTCACGAAGGGCGCCCGGGCCGCGAGTTCCTGCGCAAGGTGGTGCTGGATCGTGCTTCCGGGCTGCACGAGTGGTTTGACGTGAAGCTGATCGAGGGCTGGATCAGCCAGCACTCGCCCGAGGTCAATCGCTCACCGGCCCTGTGGCTGCTGCTGGTGCTGGGCCTGTGGCGCCAGGGCAACCCGGACGTGCGCTTTGCTTGACACCCTGGCGCGCGTGTAGGAACCTGACACCATGAGCAAGCTTTCAAAACTGTTTCGCACCGAGAAGCCGGTGAAGGAGAAGCCGGAGAAGTTCCCGATCGGCTACTCTGAAATCGACAAGTCCATCTTCCTCGAAGCCAAGCCGTTCACGATGACTGACCGCGAGAAAGTGCTCTCGCTGATCCACGCCGTGCGGTATGTGACCAGCGCGGGCATCCCCGGCGACATCGTGGAATGCGGTGTCTGGAGGGGCGGCAGCATGATGGCCATCGCGCGCACCTTGTTGAACATGGGCGTGCACGACCGCGAGCTTCACCTGTTTGACACGTTTGAGGGCATGCCAACCCCCACTGCCAAAGACGTCAATCACAAGGGGCACGATGCTCGTGAATTCTTTGACGGCAAGAAGTTCAACGACCGCGAGGGCTCTGACTGGTGCTATGCGGCACTGGACGAGGTGAAAGCGAATCTCGCGCGCGTGGGCTACCCGGCTGCGCGCATTCATTACATCCAGGGCAAAGTGGAAGACACGCTGCCTGCCGCCGCGCCCGAGCGCATTGCGCTGTTGCGCCTCGACACCGATTGGTACGAGTCCACGCTGCATGAGATGCGCACCCTTTACCCGCGCCTCGTGCCTGGCGGAGTGCTGATCATCGACGACTACTACACATGGAAAGGCAGCAAAGACGCGGTCGACGAATACATGGCAGAGCACGGCCTGAGACTCTTCCTCGCCCCGTTGTCCAGCGGCGCGACGGCAATCAAACCGGCCTGAGACCGTAAGGATCCGCCCCCGCCAAAGGCAGCGCGGCGCTTGGGCCCGAAGCATAGATGGCAGATCGCGCGAACCGTCGCTAAAACCGGTTCATGGGGCAGGCTGACGCACCCAACTACGACCGCAAGTTCTATGAGAACGAGCAGGACTCGTCGCTCCAGAGCGCGCGCATCATCGCACCGTACGTGTACGGGCTGATCAAGCCGGCAAGTGTGGTCGACGTGGGCTGCGGCGTCGGCGGCTGGCTGCTGGCGTTCAAAGAAGCAGGCGCGTCGGCGATCCAGGGCTATGACGGCAACTGGGTGCAGCCCGACATGCTGCGCATACCAGCCGAGTGTTTTACCCCGCACGACATTTCTCAACCGATCATCAGCGAGCGTCGCTTCGATCTTGCGATTAATCTGGAAGCCGCCGAACACTTGCCTGCAGAGAAAGCCCCCGGACTGGTCGATAGCCTGGTCAAGCTGGCGCCGGTGATCCTGTTCAGTGCCGCGATCCCGCACCAGGAAGGCCGCAACCACGTCAACGAGCAGTGGCCGGAATACTGGGTCAAGTTGTTCGAGGCGCACCACTACCGCGCGATCGACTGCCTGCGCGCTCGATTCTGGACCAACCCGGATGTGCGCTGGTGGTACAAGCAGAACGCCATGCTGATGGTCGCCGAGACGCGCCTGGCACAGGATGCCGTGTTGAAGGCCCTTGCCGATTCGTCGCCAAACCCGCCGCCGCCACTGGTCCACCCCGAGCTGTTTGAAGAAAAGTGGAACAAGCTGGCCAGCGCACGAAAGAAAGCCGACAAGCCGCCGGCCGGCATCGGGTCAGGACTGCGCGAGTTGCGCCGCGGCGTGACCAACACCTTCCGCAAAGCCGCAGGCAAGGAGCCGCGGTAGGCATGCTGATCGTCTACCGCTACCGCGTGCCATTCCCGAACCCCAGCGCGCACAGCATTCAGATTGCGCAGACGATTCACGCGCTCGCCCGCGCCGGCGCCGAAGTGTGGTTTTTCCCGCGTGAATTCACGAAAGCGACGCCCGAGGCGTGCCTGGCATACTATGGCTTGTCGCTGCACCCGGGGCTGAGCCTGCGCCTGCCGCCGCAACTCACGAAACGCTCGCGGGCATGGCAGGGCTGGATCGCGCGCCGGTGGGAGAACCGCACGTTCCGCGGCCGCAATGCGGTGTTTTTTCTGCGCGATGGTGAAGACAGCTTTCGGTATGCGCAGCACCTGGCACAGCACAAGCGCGAGTGGGACGCCACGGTCATCATCGAAGTCCATCGCATCCATCAAATGGAACTCGCCGAATACTCGCGCCCGGATGCACCTGAGCATGAACGCGCCCAGGTCGGCAACCGGCTGCGGCGGCTTGCAGACGAGGAGGGCCCGGCCCTGCGGGTTGCAGACGGTGTAGCGCCGATCAGCGCGACACTTGCAGATGCGTTGCGCGAAACCTACGGCGATTTGCCGCCCATGCAGGTACTTCCCAGCGGGGCAAACATGCCAACGGGTGACTCGTCGCCGCTGACCCGGCGCAGCGGGATCGTGTATGCAGGACAGTTGTACGCATGGAAAGGCGTGCCCACACTGCTGGAAGCCATGACCCATCTTCCGAACGCCCGGCTCGCGGTAGTGGGCGGCAACAAGGAAGAAGAGGTTGCACACGCCCGGTCGTTGGCGGCGAGCCACGGCGTAGCCGACCGAGTGCAGTTTCTGGGTCACGTGCCGCATGCCGAAGTTCAGCCGCATCTGCAAGCCGCACGCTGCGCGGTGATACCCCTCGGCCACGACCTGCTGGCTCGTCGCTTCACCTCGCCGATCAAGGTGTTCGAGTACATGGCAGCCGGCGTGCCGATTGTCGCGGCTGACCTGCCCACGATTCGCGAAGTGCTGCGCGACGGCGAAAATGCCCTGCTGTACCCGCCGACCGATGCGCGCGCTCTGGCTGCGCAAGTTCAGCGGGTGCTTTCGGACGATACGCTGGCGGACAAGCTGCGCTCAACGGCGTTGCGCGAGTTGCACGCATTTTCGTGGGACGAGCGCGCCCGCCGCATCATGGAGTTTGCCGCGCGCTTGCAGGGAGCCCGCCGTGACGCATGAAAGCGCAATCATCGCCCGCATGCTCGATGCAGCGTTGCCGTGGGTCAGCGGGCGACGCCTTGAGTCACGAGGTCTTCCTGCCGAGGCGGCAGGGGCGCTGGAACGCTGGTCCAACCCCGATTCTGACGCCACCGTGATCGTGGCGTTAGGCGCTGTGCCCCAAGAACGGCACGACCTGCTGGTGTTGATGCTGCCGGGTGTTACGGAAGCACCCGCGGTTTCAGGCATGGAGAGAATTGACATTCAATACGCGTTCATGCTGCGCGACGGTGTTGCTGACGATACCGGGCCGGCAACGCTTGGGGCCGACCCCCAATGGCCCTATGCTCGGGCAGCGGCCGGCGTATGGCTGGATGAACGCATGCCCGCGGAAGTGCTGGGGACGCTTGTAATCTACGGGCCTGAACGCAAATCGGGTTAGCAACGCGGTTCTTACGGGGCAACGTGCACACAGCCGAGTCAAGCACTGAGCAAGTCACATCGCCAATCGCTGCCTGGTCGCGGGGCGCGGACCGGCTGTACCTGTCGTGGGCGAAGTCCCGCGTGTTTCGGGTGATTCATCGATCATGGTTCATCCAGTTCGGGTTGATGGCGGTCGTGTTTGGACTGGTGCGACTGCTGATGACGTCGATTGCGAAGTACCCGGAAGATGTCTACCTGGACTCGTTCATCGGCAACGGCCTGTTCGCCAAGCCTCGCGAAGCGCTCACGATACTGGCGTTGTCCGGCCTGCTGTTTGCTTCGTCGCGGCGCCTGCAATGGCGTCGCCTGGGTGGCCGCTGGGCGCGGGTTACTGCGTTTGTACTGTTGCTGCTGATGTTCTGGGGCATCGCGGGCGTCGGTTTCAACTATTACACCAACCAGGCGTACCTGCTGGACCGCGCCCTGATCCTGACCCTGGTGCTGCTCTCGGCCCGGTGGCCCGCGTTTACTCTGCCCGCGGTTGCCTACTGCATGCTGTTCTTCGGGCAGGTCGGCTTGTCAGCCGGCGATCTTGAAACAACCGACAAACTGGCGCTGCTGTACGGCAATTACGCCGTAGTCTCGTGGGTGCTGTTGCGGACAGTGTTTCCGATGCGGGCGCGGGCGTTGCTGTGGTTTTTGCTGGCGTTGATGGTGGCCGCCTACTTTGCGCCAGGCTGGGCGAAGCTGACGGTGAGCGGTGAAGTCGAGCCGTTGGCATGGCTGCTGCACGACCCATTGCATAGCCTGATGGCAACAGGCTATGCGCATGGCTGGATGTGGTGGTGGGATCGGCAGCAGGTCGGTGAACTGGTTTCTTTCATGGCCGGATTCTCGCCGCTGATGGCCGCCTTCACATTGCTGGCCGAGTTGGCCGCGCCCCTTCTGGGCCTGTCGCGCCGACTGGCGCCGCTTTGGCTGGTGCTGGTGATCGGGATGCATGCCGGCATCTTCGCGTTCAGCGGCATCCTGTTCTGGAAGTGGGTGTGCGTCGACCTGCTGCTGATCTGGGGCCTGCTTTCGATGCGACCGCAACGCGGGCGCCAACGCTGGTTGCGCGTCGTGGCGTTTGCTGCCCTGCTTGCGTGCTTTCCGCTGTACGCCAAGCCGAAATTCCTGGGCTGGCTGGACTCTAACGTGTCGGAAACTTACTTCGTGGAAGTGATTGCCGATGATGGCCGCACCTACCGCGTGAGCCAGAAAGACTTCAGCCCCTACGACATCACGTTTGAGCAGGGGGCGTTCCATTACGCAAACCCGGGCCCGGTCGTGAACGACGTCTGGGGCAATGCCTACAACTACGAGCTTGGCCGAAGAATGAACGCGACCACAGATGCCGCCGAGATGCAACGCCTGGTCACAGAGGAAGGCCGGGTGCTCTACCACGAAAAGAAAGCCGCGACGCTGGATTCGTTCCTGCGGCAGTTTTTTCGCAACGCCAACGAACGCAGAGATTCGATGGAGTGGCTGGACGCGATCGGTCCCCCGCACCACGTTCAGACGCGCAGCGGCGGCGAGCGCTATGAGTTTCAAAGCCGGGTGACGCGCGTTCAGTTGCGTTTCGTTCGGACCTTCTTCGATGGCGAACACATTGTGACACTCGACGATCGCGTGGTACGGGAAGTGGAAGTGGAATAGCCCGCTGCCGGCTTACTCGCCGTTGAGCTGGCCCATCTTTACATCGGCTTCGTAGGTTTCGCCGTCGCGCCAGAACTTGAACCGTACGATGTCGCCGGCTTTCTTGTTCGTGTTCAGCCAGACCTTGAAGTCCTGCGTCATGGTGCCTGGCTTAGTCACCTTGCCCGTGGCGTCTTTTTCCTCGGGGTGGCCGGCTTCAATGCCTTCGTACTCCAGCAGCACGTCGCCTGCTTTCACCCCTTTGTGAAAGGCGTCAAACCACGGGCTTACGTTGGACACGTACAATCCGCGATCGATGCGCGTGTCGATCAGCTTGTCTCCCGTCCAGAAGCCCGGGAAGATGCTGCTGACGCCGATCGTACGCGTGCCCAGCAGCCGCGGTGGGCCCTCCGGGTGATTGATCGCGTAGATCTTCACCTCGTGGTTTTCGCCATCCTTGACCCACTCGGGCGGCACGATCGCAAAACCGTGCTCAGGGTTCGGCGCGTAGCCCGTGCCGATCAGCCATTCTTCGCGCCGGTCGGCTTTCATCTTCTGCCACAGCTTTCCGTCGATATAGACTTCAAGGTCGCACGCGACAGTGCCCAGGTCAGGGTCAGCGGCCCAACCGCGCAGCATCTTCTCGTCGGCGTGCCAGAACCCGCCCATCGGGTCGCTGTTCTCTTCCATCCGGTAGGTGCGCGGCGAGCCCCCCAGCTCAACCTTGGGGCCGTGCGGCGAGTTCAGCCCGTACACGCGAATCGTGTGCGACTTGCCGTCCAGCAGGCTGCCCGGCGTGGTCGTCACGAAGCCGTGGTACGGGTCCGGCGTCTGCTTGCTGTTGCGCAGGTTGTCGTGGCGACAGTTCGCCGCGATGGTGATGAACAGCTCGTTGTCGATCCAGATTTCCACGTCGTTGCTGCCCTGGCCCGCGTCGGGGTCATAGCTCCAGCCGGCCAGCACGACCTTGTTCGCGATCTCGAATCGCCCTACCGGCGGCTGGTTGGCGACGCCGCCGCGGTTGCTGACCACGCGCGGGCTGCCGTCGATTTCGTGCTCGCTGCCGTGTTGCAGGTCCACGGCGAAAATCTGCACGGTGTGCTCCAGGCCGTCATCCAGCGACGCCGGCCAATCCAGCTTGAAAGCGCAGGTATCGACGGGGGCGATTTTGCGCTTGAGCAGTTCTTCGTTCTTGGCGTCGGCCTGCAGCTCGGCCACCTGGTCGCCGTCGATACGCACAATGAGCTTCACGGGTTTCTTGCTGTCGTCGGGGTCCCAGGCATAGCCGCTGATGCCCTTCTCGGGCGTGGCCTCTTCCAGCTTTCCGCGCGGGTAGCTGCCGATGGTGCGCGTGCGCGGCGAACCCGACAACTCAGTGCGGCCGTGCTGGTCTCGCCGTACCACGAATGCACGCACCACGTGGGGCTCGGTGTCCTGCAGCTCCTCGGGTGTCTCAATGCTGAAGCGCCAGATCACTCCCAGTGTCTTGTGATCTTCGCGCTTGTCGGCCCGCACGTCGTAGGCCCCACGGTCGTTGATCTCGACCTCAATGAACATGGCGGCTTCGCGCTCGGCTTTGCAGATCACCCAGCCGTTGATGCGCCGGCCGCTGACCTCGCCCAGTGCGCCGGAAATGTTGGGGTTGACCTGCTGGCCCTCCACCGTCTCGACGACCACGGGCACTTCCTCGGTGGCGACGGTGCCGGGCTCTGCGTCCGGCTTGGCGCCTTCTGCCGTGCCGGCGGCAGCTTTGGCGTCGGCCTCGGCCGCTGCAGCGGCATCGCGTTCTGCCGCGCGGCGGGCGGCTTCGGCCTCGGCGCTCGCGCGTTCATCGGCTATCCGCTTGCGTTCGTCGGCCTCGATGCGGGCTTTTTCGGCCTTTTCGATTTCCGCGGCCTGGGCTTCACGCTCAAGTTCGGCTTGCAGGGCCGCGACATCGACGTTCTGGCGCGGCAGCCCGCTGCGGTCACCTTCGCTGAGCCAGCTGTCCAGCCACGGCCACGCCACGCCGCCGCCAACGCCCACCAGCAGAACGGCGCACAGGCCAAGCAACAGCAGCGGACTTTTGTTTGTGACGGACATGGCGCGACCCCGGTTGCCGCCATGGTAGTGGCTTACCTGCCGCGGTCCAACCCGAATGAAGGCATTGCCTTGGATAACGGCCTGCGGTGAAATGTCCACAAACCAGTTCCAGGAGATCGCCATGCGAACACTCGGGGTGATGTTTCTGCTGTTGCTGATGCCCGCGCTGGCAGCGCAGGCAACGCTGAACATTGCCGGCACCGTCGGCGACAACGAAGAAGAGTTCATTCGCGTCGGTGTGAATTTCGGCGCCGGGCCGGCCAGCGTGACGCTGTCGCTGACCATCCAGGCAACCGGCGGGTCTTCGGGACTTGACGTGGAACTCATCGACGCCGAAGAGCTTGCCGCCAACGGCAGCGCCACGGCCATTGCCGGCGACAGCGACACCGGCACCGGCATGCTGACCATCAACCTGGTGACCGGCAGCTACAGCGGCATCGTGGACTTCATCATCGGCATTGAGACCGATGCAGCCAACGGCAACTCGCCCTACAGCGGCACACTGTCGGCCGCGGCGCTGGCGCCGGGCGCGTTGACAAACCTGGGCATCGACAGTGTGCCCTACTCGCCGTTTCCGGTCGCGGAACAGATCTTCAACCGCGGCGCGCGCCACGCCGTGGAACACGCATCGGCGGACTCGACCGAACGCAACTTCACACTCGACTTCGGCGGCATGGGCCAGGCGGTGACCTTCTGGATCCAGGGCGTCTCGTTCGGCAACGCCACGATCAGCGTCTACGAGATCGACAGCGGCGGGGTCGAACAGTTGCTGGTGTCGCAGGTCAACCCCGGCCTGTTTGGTGCCGAGAACAACCCGACAACGTCCGTGCGCTCAGGCAGCGTGACGCTGCGCGTGCGCATGACCTCGCCGGGCGCAGCCGCGGTGATCGGCTACACGCTGGTGTTTCCGTCCAGCGTGACGATCACGAGCGCAAGCGGCGGCGACGGCGGCGGAGGAGGGGGCGGAGGCGGTGGTGACGACGGCGGGTGCAGCACCGACGCCGGCTCGTCAGGCCTGCTGGCTCTGCTGGCGGGCTTGTCAGCGCTGGCCGTGAGCCTGCGCCTGCGCCGCGCCTGATCGACTCGCCGAAGTCATAGACCAGCACTGTGCGCACCGGACTGCCGCGCCGTCACACCAGACCGCGAAAGCAGACAAAGCCGTTGCGTTCGTGCCGCGTGAAGAAGTCCCGCGCCCGCCGGGCCGCCGGTTCGTATCGTCCTGCTTTCTCGGCAAGCCACAGCGCGTTGCGGTGATGGGTGCCCGCTGCCAGCAGGTCCACATGGATTTCGGGCGGTGTAGCGGCCAGGGATTTCTCTGCCGAATCGAAGTGCGCGGCGGCCTGCCTGCGGTCGCCGATACGCCGCCATAGCTGGCAGAGGAAGATGTCGGGATATTCGCGCACGCCCTCGGGCGCTTGTGCTGCCACCGCCGCAAACTCGCGGGGCGCGTCGCGGTCATGGTGCCGGATCGCGCGCAGCAGATAGGGCCCCAGCAGCGCCGGCCTTAAAAGGTCGCCCAGTCGCTCGTGCCGCTCATCCAGCGCGATGTCGCACACGCGCTGCAGATAGTCAACGTCTTCAAGCCAGCACGCGTACTGTTGCAGCAATACCGCCTTGGGCCCGATGTTCTCTCCATACTCAAGGGCGTCTTGCGGCCGCAGCAGGCCCGCGCGCAGCAGGTGCGTGGTCAGCCAAAGGCGCAAGGCAACATCGCGCTCGGGGCCGCCGCGCGGCATGGCGCGCGTCATGATCGCCAGCCCGGGCAGCAGGTCACCAGTCTCGGCCTTCATGCGGCCGAGCAGGAACTCCAGCATGCCATAGCCATCAAAGTGCGCGCGCTCGGCACCCAGCAGGATCAGCGACGCCTCGCTGACCTTCAGCGCCTCGCCCACCCGGTTCAGCGTATGCAGCGTGAGCACAAAACGCACCACCGTGCGGCAACCGGCTTCGTCAATGATTGCGCCTCGTGTCAGCGGCTCAAGCAGCATGCGGCGGTGATACTCAAGTGCCTCGTGATGACGGCTGCCAAAGAACATCTGCTGCGCCTGCATCTCCAGCAGCTTGTGATTCAATGCCGGTTCATCGCACAGCCGCGCCACCTGCTCGGCTGCCTTCAGCAGGTCGGCCGCCCTGACGGTCTCGAACTTCTTGAGCGCCTTTTCGGTGTCGGCCAGCAGTTGCCCGAAAATGGGGACACTCTGTTCGTTCAGTCGTTTACGCAGCGCCTCATAGGTTGTCAGCGCGTCGTTCAGGCTGCGCAGCACCCCCAGGTGGTGCTTGCCGGTCAGGGCGCCAAGCCGCATCTGGCTGACGACGTTCATCGCCTCGACCAGTTCAAGCAGATTACCGGCCATGGCGGATGTTCCGGCGGTGATGTCGCTGACAAAGGGTGTGCCCTCGCCGGCCAGCAGCCAGGCGGGGTTGACGCCCAGGCCCTTGACCAGCGCGGCGCAGAACTCGGCCGACATGCGCGTGCCCTTAAGGTAGCGGTTGACGTTGGCCACGCTGGTGCCGGTCCTGCGGGCAATCTCGCTTTGCGAGCGGCCTTTGGTGAGCAGCGCCAGGCGTGCGCGCAGTGCTTCGGATTCGGTGGCAGTTTTCATGGGGCACGGTCGGGTTTACGGCAACGTGATCGCAGGTTCGCCGCCATTACATAACTGTAAAGAAACTTTGGCGCACATGCACACGCTTTCTTCACGAATCCGTACAACAAGGACTGGCGGACGGAAATCCGCCTGCAACTCAAAGCGACGGAGGTGTGGCATGTACGTCAATCTCTTCAGGCGGGGTTTGGGCTTCATGATTCTGGCTGGGCTGTTCGCAGCTGTGCTGGGCGCGCAGGCGCCGGTGCCGACGCTGCTCTCGCACGCCAATGGCACGCCGACAACGGCGGCCAACGCGGCATCGTCAAGCCTTGGCATGAGCTCTACGACCGGGGTAAGCCGATTCGTATCCGACGACGGGCGCTACGTCGTGGTGAACTCAAGGGCGACCGACCTGGTCTCGGGCTTTGTCAAATCCAACAGCGCAGCCGACCTGTTTCTGCTCGATCGGGTGAGCAGCACATACAAACTGATCAGCCACGTCCCCGGCTCAACGACCCAGACAGGCAACGGCGGGTCCGGCACCGCCACCATCAGTGCCGACGGCCTTTGGGTGGCGTTCACCAGCGCCGCCACCGACCTCGTCAGCGGCGTCACCGACACCAACGGCCAGTCCGATGTCTTCCTTTATGACGTGGCAAACGACACCGTCAGACTTGTATCCAGGAGCGGCAGCAATCCCAACGCCACCGCCAACGGTCGCACGATCGGCGCCCAGATCAGCGCCGACGGCCGATATGTGGCGTCGTACACTCTGGCCACGGACTTTGCGCCGGGGATCACCGACACCAACGGCACCAATGACATCGTCCTCTATGACCGCAACACGGACACCAACCGGATCGTCACGCACACCGCGGCGTCGACCACCACAACGTTTACTGCCGCGGGCTCGCAGCCGGATGCCTTTCGCATCAGCTTTGCGCTTTCGGCCGACTACCTCATCTACATCTGCGGCGGCACCGACCTGGTCGCCAGCCAGGTGGACACGAATACCTTCGGCGACCTCTTTTGCTACGACATTGCCGCCAACACGAACACGTTGATTACCCACACATTCTCTTCAAACGTCACGGCGGCGACAGCGGCTTGTTACTCCGGCGCCATCAGCGCCGACGGCAACTACGTGCTCTACCACCACAACGCCAGCAACCTCGTCAACGGCACCGACACCAACAGCAATTTCGACCTCTTCCTGTGGGACCGCAACACAAACACCAACACCCTGGTCAGCCACGTCGCGGGCCAGCCCACGACCGCCAGCTCCAGCATTACGGTAAGCGGACCGCCGCCGCTGCCGGCTGTTTACAATGGCGTGATCAGCGCCGATGGCCGCTACTGCGCCTACTTCCATGGCGCCACTGATCTCGTCAGCGGGCAAAGCGGCAGCGGCAGCAACCTGTTCCTGTACGACCGCGTGACCGGAACAAACACCCTGGTCACACGCCAGCCGGGATCCACAACCATCGCTATCGGCGGCATGGAGGGCATGGGCGGCAATCTGGACGCGGCGATGTCGGCCGACGGGCGCTACTTGGCCTTCGCATGCGCGGCAGCCAACCTGGTTACCGGGGTGACCGACTCGAACGGCGTCAACGACATCTTTCTGTTTGACCGGACCAGCGGCAGCAACGTGCTGCTGTCACGTACCCTGGGGTCGGCCACCACGACCGCCAACGGCACACCTTCCCGCCTGACAATCTCCCGAAACGGGGCGCTGGTAGTTTTCCAGAGTACGGCCACGGACATGGCGGTCACCGACACCAATGCCGCCAGCGACCTTATCGGCGTGCCGCTTGGTGCACTCGTCGGCAACGTAAGTCCCGCGGGCGGCAGCACCGTCGGCGGCTACACCGTCACCGTGACCGGTCGCGGCTTCAGTGGCGTCACCGCGGCGAGCCTGGGCGGCAACGCCGTCAGCGCGCTGAACGTGGCAAGCGATACTTCGCTGACGTTTACAGCACCCGCCCACGCAGTTGGCGTTGTGGACCTGGCACTTGTCAGCGCGTTTACCACTGTCACCGCCACGGGCGTGTTCACGTACAACTCGCCGCCGCTGCTGAACAACGTTGCACCCTCAAGCGGGCCGGCAACCGGCGGCACCAGCGTGACCCTGACAGGCAGCGCATTCACCGGCACTACTTCGGTGACCTTCGGCGGCGTCGCGGCGACGTTTACCGTCAACAGTGACACCAGCATCTCGGCAACCACCCCGGCCCATGCCGTGGGCGCGGTCTCGGTAATCGTGACCAACCCCCTGGGCAGCAATGCGGCAAACACGGCATTCACTTACACGGTACCCGCGCCAACTGTCGGCAACGTTTCGCCTGCCAGCGGCGACGTCGCAGGCGGATACACGGCCACGATCACGGGCACCAGTTTCGTCAGCGTAAGCGGCGTGACCTTTGGCGGCACGGCTGCCACAAACGTGTCGGCAACCAGCAGCACGACCGTTACCTGCACGGTGCCCAGCCACGCCGCGGGCGTCGTGTCTGTCGAAGTCACGACCGCCACCGGCACGAGCGCCGCCAACACGCTGTTTACGTACTTTGTGCCGGCTGCGCCGCAGCAGCTTGATATCACGCGCTCGGGCACACCGGTCGGCCACGGCAGCGTCGACACCACGCCGCCGGCACAGGCGGGTACGGGGCTGACGCTGATCTATACCCTCAGCAACCTCGGCGGACAGGACATCGTGCTTGCGGGCCCCGTGACGCACTCCGGCGCGAACAACTGTGCCGTCAGTCTGGTGCAGCCGGCAACCACGATCACGGGCGGCAACTCTTCGCCGCTTGAGGTCACGGTCACGCCCGCGGCTTCGGGCTCTTTCAGTGTCGTGATCACCGTTGCCAGCAACGACCCGACCCAGAACCCATGGTCGTGGACGGTCAGTGGCACCGCCGCGCCGTCAACGCCCAACGGGGGCGGCAGCAAGTCCGGCGGTAGTTCAGGCGGCGGCTGTGCAGCCGGTGCCGGGTCATTGCCGCTGCTCGCGCTGCTGCTGCCAATGTTTGTCCGCCGCAGACGGCGCTAGATGCGTTGTTTGCCACAAAGCCCCGGCGATCAAGCCGGGGCTTTGCCATGGCAGCGCCCCGAGAAGCAGCCAGTCGCCGGATTGTACGGCCCGTGGCCGGCGTTAGGATCACGCCTCCACGGGCCGTGGATGTTTGGGGAACTCGCGATGACAGCGACCGCCGCACCGCTATTGAGCAGTGAAGAAATTCAGCGCTATGCGCGCCATTTGATCCTGCCTGAATTCGGCAAAGCCGGCCAGGAAAAGCTCAAGCGTTCCAGCGTGCTGTGCGTGGGCGCGGGCGGGCTGGGCTCGCCGATGGCCATGTACCTGGCGGCGGCGGGCGTGGGCCGCATCGGCATCGTCGACTTTGACGTGGTCGATGTCAGCAACCTGCAGCGCCAGATCATCCACGGGCAGAGCACCGTCGGCGTGCGCAAGGTGGTCAGCGCCAAGAACCGCATCAAAGACCTGAACCCGAACGTGGACGTCGTGATCCATGAAGTCGCGCTGTCCAGCACCAACGCCCGCCAGATCGTGCGCGACTACGACGTAGTCGCCGACGGCACCGACAACTTTCCGACGCGCTACCTGGTCAATGACGCGTGCGTGCTTGAGGGCAAGCCCAACAGCTACGCCAGCATCTTCCGCTTTGACGGGCAGGCCACCGTGTTCGGCCTGCCGGGCGGGCCGTGCTACCGCTGCCTGTACCCCGATCCGCCGCCGCCGGGCATGGTGCCAAGTTGTGCGGAGGGCGGCGTGCTGGGCGTGCTGCCGGGAATCGTCGGATGCATACAGGCGTTGGAGACTTTGAAGGTGCTCACGGGCATTGGAGAGCCACTGAAGGGGCGCCTGATGGTGTTCGACGCCCTGGGCATGAAGTTCCGGGAACTGAAGATCCGCAAAGACCCGGGCTGCCCGATTTGCGGCGACAAGCGCACGATTCATGAACTGATTGATTACCACCAGTTCTGCGGCGTGCCTAACGACGAGGAAGCCGCCAAGGCCCGTGAAGCCCAGGAGAAATCAGCCGTGCGACCCGACGAGATTACACCCGAGCAGCTCAAGGCCCGCATCGACAAAGGCGACAAACCGTTTCTTGTCGATGTTCGCAACGCCAACGAGCTGGACATCTGCAAGCTGCCCTACGACGCATGGATCCCGTTGCCCGAGTTCGGCCAGCGCTGGGAAGAACTCGCCGGCCAGAAGAACACCGAGCTGGTGATCTATTGCCGCAGCGGCGCGCGCAGCGGCCAGGTGACCCAGTTTCTCAAGCAGCAGGGCTTCACCAACGTCAAGAACATGATCGGCGGCATGCTGCGCTGGAGCGACGAAGTCGACCCCACCAGCGCCAAGTACTAACGCGCGTGGACCCTGGCGGGCCGGCTTCGCGCCGGCCTGCTTCGTTTTGCGCCCGAAAGACGCAGCGACACCACAGCGCCCGCAAGCAGCAGCGCCAGCGCCCAAGACGGCGATTGCCCCGTGCCTGTGCTGCATTCGGTCTTGGTGCCGCCCTGCTGATCACTGCTGCCGACGCGCCGCACACTGATGCCGCTGGGCGCGCTGATGCCCCAGGAAGCGCTGCCGTTCTGGCCCGCGAACGCCTTGGAGTTCACGCGAATGTAGACCTTGCCGCTGTGGGTCAGCGGCACGGCGGTGACGTCGCCGCCTGTCGGGTTCGTAAAGGTCGCCAGCGACATGGCCGAGCCGCCGGTGGTGTCGAACAGCTCTATGCGCTCGATGCCCGTGCCCACGCCCTCAAAGCGCAGAAACACGGTCTGGGACGAGCCGCCGAAATCCAGTTCAAGGCCCACCGGCACTATCGAGCCCGCGGGCACCGTGCCGTCCCAGAACGCGAAACGCCTCACGGCCGTCTTCAGCCCGCTGGCGCCAAGGATGATCTGGTCCTGCATCACAAACTCGATCAAGCCGGCGTTGCTTGTCAGGCTGCCCGCGTAGTCTGATGCCGTGGTGCCCTGCGCGGTTTCGATCTCAACGGCAAACTCGCGCACGCCGCTGTAGTTGCCGCTCAGCGCGGCGTTGGCTGTGCCCGGGCCCAGCACGACCGCTTCGTCGATCGAGGTCGGGTTCGGCACCGCGCTGGATGCCAGGCCATCCAGGTCAATCAGCCGCACGATCAAGCCGCTGGCCGCATTGGTGGTCAGGCCGCAAGCCAGCGTCCAGCTTGTGCTGCCCGCGCCGAAGTCGATTTCATACAGCAGGGTCAGCCGCCGATCGCCGGGGACCGAGCCGTTCAGGCTTTCGGTGTCCTGCGCAGCCAGCGGCGCCGCCAGTAGCAACAGCAGTACAAGAACTCGCGGCATGTTCACCCCATTGTTCAACGACGTGAGAACGCCGCGGTTGGCCCGAACCATCCCTTGACCTGCGATGCCGTGCGGTTACTGTGGTTGTGGGCGCGGCGAGAGGCCGTGAACCTGGTCAGGTCCGAAAGGAAGCAGCCATAGCGAACCCCCTCGGGTGCGCCCACCTAACTCAAGCGGACGGCAATTGCCGTCCGCTTTTCATTACCAAGCCAGCGCCACCCTATTTGCGTTCCAGAGAAATCGTGCCGACCGCCACGGAAGCCGCGATCAACCCCGGCCCCTGGCCCAGTGCGCCCTTGGCGCGGCTGCCCACCAGTGTGGTCTGCAGCGGCACCAGGTGAATGTCGTTGTTCAGCTTCACGCCGCCCATCGCGCTCTTGAAGTCGATCTGCCCGATGTAGGTCACCGGCAGATGCAGGTGAATGTTGCCGGTGGCGGCTTTGAAGTTCGCGCTTTCGAGCATGGCCGAGCCCGCCGTCAGCGTGAGGTTGCCCGCGCCGATCTGGCCCTCGGCGCGGCCTTCAAGTCGATGGGTCGCGATGTTGGCCTTGCCGGTCCCGACGCGGAAGTGGCTGTTGCCGGCGATGCGTTCGGCCTCGACGGTGATGACGCCGACGCCGGTGCGCAGGTTGTGTTCGCCGCTAAGGCCCTTGGCATCAATGGCGCCGACCGCGACTTTGACCTTTAGGTTGATCGCCATCGGCACGCGCACTTCGTAACTGACGCGGCGCGCGCCGATCGCCGCGTCTGACGCGCGAATCTTCATGCAGCCGTCGCCTTGCGTGATTTCAACGTCGCGGTCGCTGACGGGCGCCGCGTCGCGGCTTGCCTTGAAGCGTGCCACGACCTCGACGATGCCGGGGCGGCCGGGTTCGACTTTGACGTCGCCGATGCCGTTTTCGATGACGATGCACTCAACGCCGGGCTCGATGCCGACCACGCGCGTGACGGTGCCGATTTCTGTGTTGTTCAGGAACATCATGTTGGCCTCCGGTGATGATTGCGGGACTGGCGGCCACAATTTCAGTATCATGCAGCCATGAAGCCGCGCGCCGAAGACCTGCCGGATGACAACACCGTGGGCGACCCCGTCGAGGGCGAGCGGAAGCTGCACCAGTGGTTGAGCGCGGCCAACAGCTTCGAGAACTACATCGGCATGATCCCGCGCAGCGCGCCGTACGTTCCGCCGGAACAGCGCCCCCCGGCTGATTTCAAGCCGGTACGCGAGGTACTGGACGTCAGGGGAAAGCAGCTCTGGACGGCAATTTGCGTCGCCGGCGCCGCGTTCGGTCTGGTTGGCGCGTACTTTCATGGCGCGGACCTGTCGCAGAGTCCTGATGACGAAGCGCCGGGCATGCAGTTGATTCGGCTGGCGTTTGGCGGGCTGCTCGGGGTGCTTGCCGCCGCGGCGCCGGGGTTTTGTGTTGCGTTGATGTTCACGAAAAAGCGGTACCAGAAGGCAGACGATGACACCGGAAGAGATCGTCCAGAAGCAACTTGAGGCGTACAACGCCTGCGACATTGACGCGTTTGCGGCCACGTACACCGACGACATCCAGGTCGTTGATGGTGAGGGCAAGGTGCGCTGTGAGGGGCTGGCGCAATTGCGCGAGATTTACGGCCCGCTGTTCCGCGACAACCCCAAGCAGATGGCGCTGATCACATACCGCATCAGCGCGGGCGACTGGGTGATTGACGATGAAACGGTGCTCGGGCGCAAAGACGGCAAGACCCGCCACGCCGTGGCCATCTACCGCGTGCAGGGCGACAAAATCGCCCACGTCAGGTTGATCAGCAAGGACTAGTTGAGCCCGTACTCTTTGAGCTTGCGGTAGAGTGTGCGCTCGCCGATGTCGAGCATCTTCGCGGTGCGTTCACGGTTGCCTTCGTTGGCATTCAGCGTGTGGCGAATCACCTCGCGCTCGACCTGCGCCATGCTCATGCCCACAAGCCCGTTCACGCCATCCCCCGACGGCGCCGCCGGCAGCGACGACGCGCCATCTTTACGCATGTGCGCCGGCACGTCAGCCAGCGTCAGCGCTGTGCCCTGGGCCAACACCACCATCTCTTCAACAACATTGCGCAGCTCGCGCACATTGCCCGGCCAGTCGTGGGCGATCAGGCAGTTGATGGCGGCGTGATCGATGCTTTTCAGAGACTTGTCGTGCTGCGCCGCAAGCTCGGCCATGAAGCTCTGCGCCAGCAGCGGAATGTCGCCGCGCCGCTCGCGCAGGCGCGGCAGGTGAATCTCGACCACCTTCAGGCGAAAGTACAGGTCTTCGCGAAACGCGCCCTTCTTCACCTGCTCGACCAGGTCTTTGTTCGTGGCACTGACAATGCGCACGTCCACCTTGCGCGCGGTGTTACTGCCCACCGGCGTGACTTCCTTGCTCTCGATCACGCGCAACAGCTTGACTTGCGTTTCCAGCGGCATCTCGCCGACTTCGTCCAGAAACAGCGTGCCGCCATCGGCGGCTTCAAACTTGCCGATGTGGTCTTTGAGAGCGCCTGTAAAGGAGCCCTTGGTATGGCCGAACAGCTCGCTGTCCAGCACGCCGCCCGATAGCGCGCCGCAGTTTACCGCCACCAGCGGGCCCTCGCGGCGCTTGCTGTTGAAGTGCAGGGCCCGGGCCACCAGTTCTTTGCCCGTGCCGTTCTCGCCCGTAATCAGCACGCGCGCGTCGGTTGGTGCCACCTGCTTGAGCCGGTTGAACACAGCCTGCATGGCGGCGCTGTTGCCGACGATGCCCTCATACCCGAACTTCTCGTTCACCAGCCGGTGCAGCGCCTGGTTGGCCAGGCTGAGGTGCCGGCGCTCAATGGCCTTGGCGACGGTGTTGCGCAGCGCCTCTTTGTTCAGGGGCTTTTCCAGAAAACTGTATGCGCCTTCATGCAGGGCCTCGACGGCTTTCTCGACGCTGCCGTAGCCGGTGATGATGATGACTTCCGCGTCGGCGTCGGTGGCTTTGATGCGTTTGAGCACCTGCATGCCGTCGGTGTCGGGCAGGCGCAGGTCGGTGAGGACGACGTCGAACTCGGACTCGCGGAACTTGCGCAGGCCGTCTTCGCCGGAGTGGGCGAGGGTGACGTCATGCTCGGCGCGCTCAAGCACCTCGCCGGCAATCTGCGCGTGCGACACGTCGTCGTCAATCAACAGGATTTTGGGTTTGGTTGTCACGCCGATTCCGGTGCCAATTGGGCAGGTTGAACAACGAAACCCAACCCAGCATTCCGATGGATTAGCGGGTTTGCAGCGACTGTCAAGATGGCAGCCCTATGGAGAGCAGCCGTCCCGGCCGCAGCAACACAGCCATCAGTTGGGCGCGGAGCGCCAATACACTGCGTTTCCGTGCCCGAGACGATCGCTCGCCACAGGCCGATTGCCATTCAGGCGCGGAGCGCCGGCACAATGCGACTACGCCGCGGAATCTGGCGTGAAAACGCCGTCAATGAACTCGGTGTCAGCGTCCATGCCATGCACGCGCAGAAACTCGGCCAGCTCATCGCGGAACGTCTGCTTGCGGTGGTGCCCTTCCTGGTTCAGCACGTATTGGATCGCGCGGTCCAGGCTGGCGTGATTCACGCTGAACGCGCCGTAGCCGCGCTGCCAACCTAGCTTCGAGCCCGCCCAGCGACTTGTGTTGGATTTCAATTGGTTGGCAAAGTCCGCCAGTGCCAGTTTGGGCGGCAGATCGAACACGAGGTGGCAGTGATCGTCAACACCACCGAGGGCGTGCACGAAAGTGCCCAACTCGCGCGCGGCGCCGGCCATGCAGGCGTGCAGGTCCGGTTTGAAATCGCCAACAATGAGCGGTGTGCGTTCGTGGGTGGCGAACACCATGTGAACGAGGATTTTGGCCTTCGTATGCGACATGGGTGCCTCGATTCGCCTGCGGCGTGTGTCGGCGCTCCGCGCCTTGAGTTGTTGCGCTTGCAAACCCACACCGATCCGCTGGCGCGGATCGGTGTGGGCTTCCACTGTGCCGGCGCTCCGCGCCTGAATCAATTGTAGCTGGCCATCACAAGCGTTTGGTTTCTGGCGTTCGGAGTCAGGCGTTCGGTCTCTGGCGTTTGGTTTCTGACGTCTGCCCTCCGGCGGACTCTTACTGCAAGCCGCGGGTCCAGTTGCCTTCGTGGGTTTGCGGCACGGTTTGCGCGTTCATCACCTGCTCGCAGATGCGGCTGATCTGCCCGGCTGTGTATGCGCGGTGGATGAAGTCGAGCCTGAAGCGGTGGGCGCCGGCTTTCTCAAGTTCGCGGATGCGGCTGCCCAGGCAATACGCCTGTTCGCCCAGGATGATGGTCTGACACCAGTTGTCGACGGCGAGATACTTGCGGCCGTCGGGCGCGGTCATTTCCATCCTGGTGAAGTCGCACTTGGCTTTGCCGGGGCAGTGGCCGAGCATGTTGGCGTACACGCATGTTTCGGCAGTGAACAAGGGCGTGTCCTGGTACACGACGACGTCACTGACGTTGGCGAACTCGCGCAGGATCTCGCGCATGTTCTCGATGCCGTCCTCAATGCTCAGCGTGATGCGCGACACGCCCTGCTCGATCCAGCTGCGCGCGGTTTCGCGGCTCATGGTATAGCAGGGCCAGTCTGTTGACACGTCAATGCCGTGGCGCTCGAACTCGGGCACTTGCGGCTCATAGATCGCGATGCCCGCGCGCGGGCTGATGCTGCGTGAGCGGCGCATGATCTGCGCGGTGTTCACGCGGCGCTTCTTGTCGATGCCGGCGGCCCGGGCGATGAACTCAAACCCGCCCAAGTTGGCAACCTGGAAGCGCCGTGCACCCTTGTCCCACAGGCTTTGCAGCTTGGCAGCCACCATCGGCGCCGTCCATGAGCGCAGGATGATCGGCACCTGGATGCGCAGCTTGTCGCCATGCTCCTCCCACGCATCCAGCACGCTGTCCTTTGTGCCATGCGCGATGTCGAGCACGACTTCATGCAGGTGCTCAAGCGGCAGCGCGGCAATGTACTCCGCACGGTCGACCAGCGCGGCGAATCGCGTAGGCGGCAACGCGTTCTGGTCGATCGGCTGGCGCGGCTCTGCCGTCACCGCCGCCGTGGCGTCCTGCTGGTTCTTGACGCGCGCTGCCAGCACGACGCCGTCCAGGTCCTCAAAGAACAGGCGGCGCGCCTCATTGACCTCAGCCGCCGGGATGAACACGCCCGCCGGGATCACCGCGTTGAAGTTGCGCAGTTCAAAGCGCGTGCTGCCAAGCCGGTCAAAGAACTCGCGCAGGCGGTCTTCGTCCAGCGGCTGGCGGTCGGCGAACAGCAGCTTGCAGGGGTACTCGCGCCGCAACTCAAGGTTGAAGACGCGGCCTACAATCTCGATCAAGCCGGGCATGCCCAATTCGGCCAGGCTGCCGGCGCCCGGGTTGACCTTCAACGCGATATCAAGATGCACAGGCACGCGGGCGCGTTCCTGTTTGCGCGGGATGCCGGTCGGGTACAGGCGCTTGATGGCGTTGCTTGAGACCAGTCGCAACTCGTCACCTTCACGCACACCGGGTTCGATCGGCAGGCTTACTTCTTCGCCCTGGTTGACCGTGAACACGCGCTTGCCGGCAAGGTTCATGCGATCAGCGCCGAAGCGCACGCCGCCGTCGTCATGGTTGGAGGCGTGACGAGCCAGTATGCCGTCGTGGCGTTCAAACGCGCGGGCGGCGCGAAAGTGCATGCGGTCGCCGCGGATGGCCTCGACTTTGCCCAGCGGCAGCCCCTGTGGTTCGCTTTCGTGGATATCGGCCTGGGCCTTGGCGTCGCCGTGGCTCTGGTGCAGGAACAGAGATGTGGTCTCGCGCGCGTAGATCAGCTTAAGCCGGTCTTCGTACTCGTGAATGTCGACCTCAACGCCGTCGAGCAACTTGCGGTACAGGTCAGTCACGCACGCCACGTACAGCGGCGGTTTGCGGCGACCCTCAATCTTCAGCGAAGACACGCCCAACTGCGCCAGCCGGCCGATGTCGGCGGCGGCAAACAGGTCGCGCATCGAAAACGCCTTGCCCTCGCCCTTGTCAGTCTTGAAGGTGTCGCGGCAGATGTAGGTGCACTTGCCGCGGTTGCCGCTGCGGCCTTCTTCCTGGCTGGCGAACAGGCAAAGCCCGCTGTAGCTGTAGCACAGGCTGCCGTGCACAAAGACCTCAAGCTGGATGCCGCTGGCACGCTGGATGGCGGCAATTTCATCCAGCGTGAGTTCGCGGGCCAGAATCGCGCGTTCAAACCCGTTGCGTTCGGCCCAGCGGGCGCCCTCGACGTTGTGGATCAGCATCTGGGTGCTGGCGTGCCACTTCAGGCGCGGGAACTGCTCGCGCACGCTGCGCATCACGCCCATGTCCTGCAGGATGATGGCGTCAACGCCAAGCTCTTCGCAGATGGCCAGCGACTCACAAACCTCGGGCCACTCGTTCTGCTGGATCACGGTGTTGATCGCGACGTAGACCTTGCGCCCCAGTTTGCGAGCGTGGCCTACCGCAAAGTCCAGGTCTTCGGGGTTGAAGTTCACCGCGTTGTCGCGCGCAGAAAACTTCTTCAGGCCCAGGTAGACCGCGTCGGCCCCCTGGTCCATCGCGGCATAGAACGCCTCAAGGGAGCCGGCGGGAGCAAGCAGTTCCGGCTTACGCAGAAACGGCGTAAGCGAGGCTTCGGATTGGACGGCGGTAGAGGTGGCGGATTTTGATTCGCTCATCTTCGGTCTTTCCGGCGTGATCGCCGGGTAAGTCCTACTTCGTTCTGCGATGCAAGGACGGGGAGCATACCCCGTGACAATTGTAATGCCAACGTGATTTTGCACAAAACCGCACAATGGACGTAAGTGTCTTCCCTGCCAGTAATTGCAAGGGGCGCAGCGTTCTGCGCCCCCAAGTTCTGCAGGATTGGACCGCCACCCTACTTCTTGTACCAGCGCACGTCCGGCACCTGCCACGTGGTCAGCTTGTCGGTGTAGTTGGCTTCGAGGTATTTGTCGCCCGAGCTGGCGTCGCCCTTGAGGTAGCAATCAAAGAACGCGACACAAAGCGCGCGGATATTGATGTTGGCCCGGCCCTTCTTGGTGTCCTCGTCGTCGGCGTTGGTGAAGTCGAGGTGGCCCACGCGCTCAAGCACCGCAAAGAACTTGTCGCCCTTGGGCATGGCGTCGTGGGAAGACTTCTTCTGGCGCCAGTCATCGTCGCCGCCGGCCAGATGCAGCACCGGCACTTCGACGGTTTCAAAACTCTGCTCGGAAAACCAGGGATTCAGCCCCAGCAAACCTTCGGCTGCCCCTGCCGCCATCGGCACGATGCAATCAACTCGCGGATCCGACAGGTCGCGAAACCCGCCGCTCAGGTCCTGGTGCGCGCCGCCGATGGCCTGTGCCGTGCCGCCGCCGAAGCTGTGGCCGGTCACGCCGACGTGGTCGAGGTCAATCAAGCCGGCAAGTTGCGGGTGCGATAGGTTCCAGTCCTCAGCTTCGTCAATCAGAAAGCTGACGTCGCGGGTGCGGTGGCGCAGTTCGTCGGGGTCGTACAGCGCTTCGGCCAGTTCAAACACGTCAAGGCGCGAGCTACTGCCCACATGCTCGGGCACTGCAACCACGTACCCGTGTGACGCAAGGTGCTTGGCCAGATAGGTGTAGTGTGAGCGGTCGCCGCCCAAGCCGTGCGAAAGCACTACCAGCGGGAATGGCCCGCCGGATTTGGGCGCATACACGCTGGTCGGCACGTCGCGCGAGCGCGAGCCGTCGCGCAGGTCGTCAAAGTCCACACGCCGCGAAGAATACGCGCCCTGGCCGGCTGGGCCGTCATCGTCGTGTTTGGTCGAAGTATCACAGGCGGAAACTGCAAACAGCACAACCAGCAAAGCCGCCAATCCAGCCAGCTTAGGCATGGCAATCCCCCGTAAGGCGACTCGTGAGCGACGAGCTGAAGGATTGTTACACGCGGCGGCGCGGCAATTGCACAAATTCTGGAAAACCTGACGGTGCGTTCAGCTTCCGCGCACGGCAACGCGGGTGTGCTCGCCCGAGCGAACCTGAAACGTGACCCAGAACTTCTCTGGCGCGCCCTCCCACGGGATCACGCGGTAGCGTCCCGGCGGCAGCTCAATCTCGGGTACCACGAAACGCGGCGGCAGGCCCGGCCGAACGTATCTTGCCGCCAGTCCATCGCTGAGTCTCGGTGGCTCGCCGACCAGTTCGTCCGGACAATCCACGCGCCAAAGTAGCGGCTTGCCGCTCATCCACCAATGATCCTCGCCCGGGGCAACGCCACCGCGGCCACAACACGAAAACGAGACGCGCCCGGCGGCCTGATAGTCCAGGCAGGCCAGGTCCAGGGTCGTGGCACCGGGCGTAAGGTCCACTTGTGTTCGCGCGCTTCGGGATACCTTGTTCACTGTGCGCCCCACCACCAAAGTCAGCTTGCCGACAGGCATCTGGTTCACGCCTTCGCGCACCCGAATCTCACCGACAACGCTGTGCCAGGCCAACTCAATGTCTTCTGCGGGTGCGCCGGTCAGCGTGAGCTCGCATGGGCCGGCGTCAAAGTCTGCGGGTGTAACCAGCAGGCGGCCGGGGCAGGCTGCAACCCGAGTAGTATCTGGCTTCCCGGAGCAACTGACCTCAACAACGACGTCGCCCCTGGAAGCAACAATCACGAAGTGTCCCGGACCCGCCTTTAACACGCGGCCTTCGGGTACGCGCATGTTCGCTGCGGACCCCACGGTCCTGCGGGCCATACGGGTCGCACCTTGCCCCAACTCGACTTCGGGCAGGTCTTCGGCACTGAACCCGTCGCACACCACCTCAAGCGCACACAGCTCCGGCGTCTGGTCGAGCTCGAACAGGACTGACTCTGCGGCTCGTCCATGAAGCGACCGCGCACCCCAAATCGTGCATGTTTCACCGACCAGTTCCCATCGATACACGGCCGGCGGCAGCGTCCACACTCGCGAAGCCGACGGCGACAACATGTCGTAGTACACATCGCCTGCACGAAGCTGCGCGTCGATTGAATACAGATGTTCCTGGGCGGACTGCCACATATCGTCGCTGTACAGGTTCAACTGCAACTCCATGCGCTGGGGCGCAAGCAAGGCGGTCAGCCTTGCGCCGACACTGAATGTCACTTGCTTGCTCGGAATGTCGAAAACGTCGCTGCGCATGTCCCCCGGCGCAAGCGTAAACGTGATCGGATCGAGTCCCGGCGCCCACGCGCTGTAGGTGCCGGCAAGCAGTCGCCAATTCCTGCACTCGCGAGTGGCTTCATCGAATGTCGCCTGCAACTCCCCAGGCGTTTCGTATCGGCCGCCCAGCACAAACACACTTGCCTCTGCAAGGACCTGGCCGGCGAACTGGACAACCGGCGACCACGATGCCACGGCGCGTTCACCGATCAGGATCGTGGCCGATTGATGGCTCGCGGGACCAACTTCCATGGTCACAGAGTTGCAGCCATAGCGCAGGCCCGTGTCGGCTTCAAACCGCCATAGCCCTGACACGAGCCCTACCACAACGCACTCCCACACGCCCGGCGCGCTTTGCCCAACCACCCAGCTTGCGCGCAGGCGGTCGTCAAAGCCGCAGTCGGTGCCCGCAGGGCCTGCCGGGCTGGCCGAAAAGTCGATGACCAGCGAGCGCGTGATGTCTTCGTCGCGGCACTCGACGCGCACGCTGACTGCCGAAAGCAGCGGTGCCTCCAGCATCACCTCGACGCGATTGGAGCCCGGGGACAGCATCACGTCGGCAGACCCCACACCCCCGCCCACGCCGGAAGCCACCACAAGCATTCGCCCTGGCGAAAAGCCCCCCGATCGCCAGTGACCACCGGCGTCGACATCGTTGGCGGGACCGCCTGCGCTGACCGGGCTGCGGGCCATTTCCAGCACGCTGCCATCACCGGCCCGTGCACCAAACTCACGGTACGCAGCCAGAGTCCGGGCATCTTCGATCGTGTCATACACGTCCTGCGACGGCAGACGATAATCGCACGTCACGTCGACGCCGTACTGCAACCATTGCGGCCGATCCACTTCGGCCCATTCAATGTCACATGCGGACACGGCGCGACCATAGTGGTCGATTACGTTCACTTGCAGCATCGCGGACCTGCGCACATGGACGTCAACCGGCCGTGTCAGCGGGCTGTCGGGCAGGCGCGCCAGCGTCGTCGCCAATTCGTTGTGGTCGGTCCAGAGCCACCAGCCTTCGGGAATCGGCACCAACACTCTGAGTACGCCGGCGTTCGGGAACATCTCCGCATCCGAATCCTGCTCGCCTTCCCTCTGCCCGGCAAGTTCACGGTCGTCCACCCGAACGCTTTGCTTGAACAGCCCGCGCTCGTCGGTCGGGCGCAGCACGCGACGCGTGTCACCGGATTGGCCGGAACGGACAAGCTCGAGTGCCTGGCAGAAGTCGATGCGAACCGACGCGTCTGTTCCACGGCTGAACCGGGCCTGCAATGGCATCAATGCGCACGGCATGGCCGCCAGCGGCTTGCGGGAATCCACGTCAATCAGCCGCAGCCACAGTTCACCCCTTCGGGGGTCGTTGTCTACTTGTGGCGCGGGGGGTGTTGCCGGTTCTGGTGCGACTGAGCCCGAATCCTGTGCGGGCGTGCCGGGCCGGCGGTCTTCGTCGGCGCGTACGGACTCGGGCAGACGGACTTCGGGCGGCGTAGTGGGCTGCAATGCAGCCCACAGCGCCAGCAGGATCAGCGCCGTGGTCACGGGCAAGGCGAACAGCAACGGTTTGAAACGCATGGCACCGCTTGTTCAAGGGTGCCCCGGGAACGGAATTGTACACAGGCGCCGTGCTGCCGCGCACCACATTTCTTGCAACGCAAAGGGGGCTCCTGCCGGAGCCCCCAGTTGTCGCGCTGTGCTGAGCTTAGTTAACCGTCAGCGGAATCGACGCCGTGTTGGTCTTGATCGTGTAGAAACCCCACTGTGCCCACCAACCGCCGGCCGGGCGGCAGTGCGGCGCCACGCAGGTGATGGTTGCCCCGCCACGGGCGTTGGCCCAGATGGTGTCGGCGTTGGGGTTGTAGGTGGCGACGGTGCTGTTGCTGACGCGCACGCCTTCCCAACCGCCCAGCGGCGCCCCCATGCCCAGGCCGATGATGCTGAGAATCGCGCTCATCACGCTGTAGGGCACGTTCAGCAGGTTGGCAACGATGCCGCCGACGCTGAAGCGGTACTGGCCCATGTACAGGTTGAAGTTGTCGATCACCAGCACGGTGTAGTTGCTGCCCGGCACCACGCTCTGCTGGAAGAAGCCCTGCTGGGTCATCCAGTTCGTGAGCCACTGCGGCACCATCGACGCCAGCTGCTGCACATACACCGCGTACTGCGCCATGGTCGGGTACTGCTGCATGCGCTGTGTGATCCAGCTTGCCGCGGCTGTTGCCGCCGCGCCGACGGTCTGCTGGAACAGCGCCATGTTGAACGGCTGTTCGGTCTCAAAGCGGCCGCGGGCCAGCACGCTGCCGCTGCTGCCGGGCCACAGTGTCATCTGGGTCGAGCCTGCGGTGACGCGCACCAGGTCAGACGGGATCAGGGTGTTGATCAGGTCGTGCGGGGTCTGCAGCGTGGCGCTGACGCCTGCGGCCCAGGTTGCGATCTGCTGCGCGTACTGGCCGATGACCGGCACGTTTGCCAGCGCGTTGCCGGCCCACGCCAGCAGCGCCATCACGCCGCGGATTTCTCCCATCAGCAGGCTTGCGAAGTCGGCCTTGAGCAGCGCTGACTCAATCATCGCCGCGGTGCCGTTGTACAGCGGGCTGCCGCTGCTGTAGATCTGGGTCAGCGAGACACCACCGGCGTGCGCCAGCAGGTCAAGGATTTCGCTGTTGTCGAGCAACTGCTGAAGCACTGCCAGCTCTGCGTCGCTGAGGTTGTTGTTGAACGTGCCGATCGTCTGCAGCAGGTCGGCCTGCTGGCCCAGGGCCCCGCTGGCAACGTTGGCGTCGGCCGCTGTAATCAGGCCTTCCTGCAACAGCGTGTCCACAGTCTCGACGGCCAGCATCACCAGGCGGCTGAGGCCGTTGGCGGTGACCGCGTCAAACGTGCCGCGCGTGTACGTCAGCGTGGTCTCGAAAGCGTGAATGGTCAGGGGCTGCGGGTGGCGGTCCAACGTGTCGCCGTTCATGTCAATCAGCGCCAGGTTGACAATCGTGTCGGTCTGGGCAAACGGCGGCACAAGCACATAGGCTTTGCCGGCTTCGACATGGAAGGGCGGAATGGCGGCTTTGTCGGTGCCGTTGTCGAACTCAACGAGGAAGCCTGCGTTGATCTCTGAGCCCGAACCCTTGACTTCAATGGCAAGAATCTCGCCCGGCTCGGCACTCTGGGCCGGCAGGGTGCTTGAGCCGAAGCTGACCGGCTCAGGCTTGCTGTCTTCTTTGGCTTCAGGCTGACAGGCGGCTGCCAGTACGGAAAGGGCCGCGGCCAAGGCGAGCGTGGCTCGCTGTGCCAATTTGCGTGTCAAAAACATGGGCGTCGTTCCTCACAATAGGTCCAAGGGATCGTGCAAACTGCGTCAGTTGTCCGAATGAAGGGGGAGAGCGTAGGCGCTGAGCCATTGATCTCAAGGAAAAACCCTGAAAATCCGATGATGAAACGATGACGCCGACAACCCCCTGCAGTTGTCATCTTTCCAGTGCTTGCGCAGGTAATGACTTGCGTAAACAATATAGGGGCGGGCGAACGCAAGCTGGAGATCGCTGTGATTTCAACATTTCGCCCCCTCACCCTTGGCGCGCTGCTGCTGGCAATGCTGGCGGCGGGTTGTTCCTCCACCCCGGCCAAGGTCGAGCGTCAGCAACGCGAGTCGCCGCCCTACACGATCATCGTGAGGCAAGAGCGCTCGGCCCGTGTGTCGTCGGACGGGTTCAGCGCCTCATTCGGGTTTGAGGTGATTTCACCGCTTGACCTGGCGCGCAACTCGCTGGTCCAGGAACTGACGCAGGAGGTTGTGCTGGAGCGCAAAGACGGCTCCACTTCAACCCGCAGCTTGCGCCTTGTCGAAGCCTTCAAGCTTGAGCGCCTGTTCATCGACGCGCAGGGCCAGAACCACTACCGCTTGCTGTTTGGGCAGGGCGACCACCACTCGATCAAGGGCCTGAGTGAGTTGCCGGCCGACGTGATCGGAGTGACGGTGCATCGCCGGGTGTTCGCGTACGTGGCCAACGTGTATGGCGCCGACTTCACGTCCAACGGATTCGCGCACCTGCCGCGCAACCAGGACGGCAGCGTCATCACAAAGGCGCCGCGCAAGTTCAACGAGATGTACCAGGAATTCCATGAAACGCGCGGATGGCTGGAAGACTCCGCCGATTCACTGGGACTGGTGTACCGGATCGAGTACCACCTGGTGCGCACCGGCAGCGGCAGCCCGCAGTTCGTCATGGACCGTGCGGGCGGCCTGGGTTACGTCGAAGAACCCACCGTGATCGTGCGCTAGGCAGCCTTGGCGTACAAGCCGCTAAGGGCGACTTCGCTTTCTTCATCCAGGTCTTCGAAGCGCAGGCCGATCGTGCGGCCTGACAGCGAGCGGTGGCGTTCGACGAATGCCAGCCGTGCCGAAAGCTGAACGATTTTGCCCTCGTCGAGCGTGAGCGATGCGTGTGCCGTTCCGCTGCCCACGACGTTCTCGATGGCTTCGAGTTCATCGGGCTTGAACTTCACGTCGGTGGCGTCGATCGCAACTCCTCGCGCCGAAAGGTCGATCGTACGCGTCTTGAAGCTGACGCCGGCGACATTGATTTCGATCGGCAGGTCGACGTGAACGCGCGGTACAGCGCGCCGGGTAGTCTGCCGGAACAGGCTGGCGAGCGCGTTGTGCACAACTTCTTTGACAAGCCGGCCGCGGATCGGGCGCTGGAACTTGCCGGCCAGCTGCACACCCTTGATGCGCGACTCTTTCTCGGGGCTGACCAGTGCCACCACGGGCAGACCGGGCAGCATGTCGTTGGCAAAGCGGCCCACGGCCAGGTTGTCTTCGACCACGCTGCCGTAGTCCATCACCAGCATGTCGAACAAGCCGGTCGCGAGCTTGGCCTCAGCGTCGGCGCGGGTGATCGCAATGCTGACCGCATGGCCGGACCCGCGCAGCAGGCTGCGCACCAGGTACGCAGATTCCTCGAACAGGTCGGTGATGAGCACGTTAGCCATGGCGGACTCCGGTGGTGGACGCATTTTCCCGTCAGTGCGGGACATGCGTTTCATCGGCTTAAGCGTGTGCGTTTCTTTTGATTTTATTGGCCGCAAATGGTTTGCCCCGCGATTGCTCGCGGGGCCGGTATGACTGCGGCGACTGTCTAGGCCGATGGCTTGTCAGGCGGCTTGGCCTGAGCCTTGGCGCGGGGCTTCACTTCTTCGATGTGCTTGTCCACGCGTTCAAGCTCGGCCACCAGCTCGCTCAGCTTGTCGCGGTCGCGCTGTACGACATCCTTGGGCGCGCGCTCGATGTAGCTCAGGTTTTCGAGCTTGCGCTTCAACTTGGTGACGCCCTCGGCCAGCTTGGCCTGGTTGGCCTCAAGCCGCAGCAGCTCCATCTTGAAGTCGATCAGGCCCTCAAGGTTCACGTACGCCTCGTTGCCGCCGCCAAGCACCGCCGTTGCCGCAGCCTTGGGTTTGCGGGCGCCCACCTCGGCGGTCAGGCTTGCCAGGCCGGCGAGCTTGCACACGGTTTCGCGCTCGGCCTGGCCCAACATGTCGAGTGCGGCTTTGTCGGCGAGGCGCAGCGTGCCTTCGATCGCGGTCTTGGGGTCAATGGCGTGCTCGGCGCGGATGTTGCGAAAGGCCCGCGTCACCAGCTGGATGAAGGCAAAGCGCGCCTGCGCCTGCTCAAACACCCGGTCTTTGCTGGCCTTGGGCCACGACGCGATTGCCAGGCTGAGCTCGGGCGTGTCACCACGCAGCGCCGCCAGCATCGGCCGCAGCGTCTGCCAGATTTCCTCGGTAATGAACGGCACGTACGGGTGCAGCAACTTCAGCGTGCCGTCGAGCACGCGCACCAGCGTTGCCTGCGCGCGCAGGCGTGAGCGGTCGCCGCCCTTGCTTTCGTACAGGCGCGCCTTGACGGCCTCGAGGTACCAGTCGCAGAACTCGTCCCACACGAAGTGGTACATGGTCTGGGCGGCGTCGTTGAACTTGTAGCGTTCAATCGAGTCGGTCACGTCCACGATGGTGCTGGTCAGCTTGCCCTCAATGAAGCTGTCCTCAAGCTCGTTCACCTGGCCCTCGGCCAGCGCGGCGCGCTCGTTTTCGGACAACGCCTTGAGCTGGTCTTCGAAGTCTCCCAGGTTGCTGATCACGAAACGCGAGGCATTCCACAACTTGTTGCAGAAGTTGCGGCCCATCTCGAACTTGCTTTCGGACAACTTGATGTCCTGGCCTTCGCTGGTCAGCAGCGGCAGCGTCAGGCGCACCGCGTCTACGCCCCACTGCGCGAACATGTCCAGCGGGTCGATGCCGTTGTTCAGCGACTTGCTCATGCGCCGGCCCTGCGCGTCAAGCACCGTCGCGTGCAGGTACACCGTGCTGAACGGTTTCTCGCCCAGGAACTCGTAGCCGGCCATCACCATGCGCGCCACCCACAGGTAGATGATGTCGCGCGCGGTACTAAGGAAGTGCGTCGGATAGAAGTAATCCAGGTCAGCCGTCTTCTCGGGCCAGCCCAGCGTGCTGAACGGCCACAACCAGCTGCTGGCCCAGGTGTCCAGCACGTCGTCGTCCTGCCGCACCAGCGGCTTGCCGCTTTTGGGGTGCAATGCTCCGGGCGCGGGGTCTTGCCGCAGGGCCACGGTGTTGCCGTCTTCGTCGTACCACACCGGGATGCGATGCCCCCACCACAACTGGCGGCTGATGCACCAGTCGCGCACATTTTCAAGCCAGCTCAGGTACACCTTTTCCCAGCGCTCGGGGATCAGCGTGATTTCGCGTTTGCCGTCGGGGCCGGGTTTCACGGCTTCGATTGCCGGCTTGGCCAGCGGCGCCATGGACACGAACCACTGGTCTGAGAGCAGTGGCTCAATCGGTGTCTTGCTGCGGTCGCTGTGGGGCACCTGGTGCGTGTATTCTTCGACGCGCTCGACCAGCTTCAGGGCGTCGAGTTCTTCCACCAGTGTTTTGCGGGCCTTGAGTCGGTCCTCGCCGGCGTACTTGCCCGCCTGCTCGTTGAGCGTGCCGTCTTTGTTCAGCACGTTGATCATGGGCAGGCTGTGGCGCTGGCCGCGCTCATAGTCGGCAAAGTCGTGGCCGGGCGTCACCTTCACGGCGCCCGTGCCGAACTCGGGGTTCACGCTGTCGTCGGCGATGATCGGGATTTCGCGCCCGGTCAGCGGCAGCACCACGGTCTTGCCGATGTCGTTCTTGAAGCGCTCGTCGTTCGGGTTCACCGCCACCGCGGTGTCGCCGAACATGGTTTCGGGCCGCGTGGTGGCTACCACCACGTACTTCTCGGGCATTTCCTTGTAAGGATAGCGCAGGTACCACAGGTTGCTGCGCACTTCGCTGGTTTCGATTTCGTCGTCGCTGATCGCGGTCTGCAATTTGCAGTCCCAGTTGATCATGCGGTAGCCGCGGTAGATCAGGCCCTTTTCGAACAGCTTCACGAAGCTCTCGCGCACGGCGCGCGTCAGGCCTTCATCCAGTGTAAAGCGCGTGCGCGACCAGTCGCAGCTTGCGCCAAGCTGGCGCAACTGGTTGAGAATGCGGTTGCCGTACTCGTCTTTCCATTTCCAGATTTCGGCTACAAAGGCTTCGCGGCCCAGCTCCTGGCGGGTTTTGCCCTCGTCCTTGAGCAGTTTTTTTTCGACCACGGCTTGCGTGGCGATGCCGGCGTGGTCGGTGCCCGGCAGCCACAGCACGCAGAAGCCCTGCATGCGTTTGAAGCGCGCCACCACGTCTTGCAGCGTGTTGTTGAGCGCGTGGCCCATGTGCAGCGCGCCGGTCACGTTGGGCGGCGGAATCATGATGGTGAAGGGCTTTTTGCGAATGTCGCGCACGGCCTTGAACAGCGCGTGCTCTTGCCAGAACTGGTACCACCTGGATTCGATCGTTCCCGGCGTGAACCGGGGCGGCATTTCGGCAGGCATGTTCGCACTCCATGGCCCCATGTCCAGCCTGCGCCGGTGGCTCCGGCAGACAGGCGTGAGGCGGCGGCTCTGTCCTGTAAGTGTGGACCCCCGTGCGGGCAATCCACGACAAAGCGCAGCGGATGATAACGACCCACGGTTGCAGAGAAAGGGCTTGGGCCAACAGAAACCCCGCCCAAGGGCGGGGTTCGTGCGGCATGCAAGGCGCTAGTCCTTTTCCGGCAGCTTCAAGTAGCGGTAGTAAGTCTGTAGCGTCAGGCAATTGATCGCCGTGGAATACACGCGGCCGCCGGCCTGGCCCCAGGCATCGACTGCATCCCAACTGCCGTGTTCGTCCAGAATGTCCTTTGTGATGTGGCCCTTGCGCTTGTCGGTGGCGTGCCATCCGCGCTGGTTGTCCAGCAATGTGCGGGACATCGCCTTCTCCCACGCCGCCCAAGTGCTGCCACCGACCTGGTACAACGCCATGCTGGCCATGTACCAGTAGTAGTAGTCGAC
This sequence comes from Planctomycetota bacterium, assembly GCA_020849795.1. Classification (GTDB taxonomy): domain Bacteria; phylum Planctomycetota; class UBA8742; order UBA2392; family UBA2392; genus JADJRK01. The sequence continues at coordinate 50,573 of JADZFR010000036.1, forward strand.
CCTGTCCCGATCCCAGGTCGGCAGATACGACTGTTCGACACAGACCCGCGCCAGGGACTTCACTACGCGATCATTGAGATCAGCCTTTCCCGTCCAGAGCATGCTGGTGATGTAGATGGCATCCATGCTCGGGTTGTGTTCGTAATCCGATGCATTTCTCAGCCGCGCGTTGTTGCTGCCGGGGGCGTCGTAGCCGGTCTTGGGATAGCCATTGACGTCCACCGTCACCATCTTGAACCAGTCCGCGGCATCGGAAAATGACTTGCTGGTGTCGACATCAAGCCCGGCCGTCTTCGCGCTCTTGAGGGCCATCACCATCCAGCCCGTCACCGACGAATCGTTGACCCCCGGCTGCACGCCATAGCGCCAGCCCATGCCCGGGTTCTGCGCCTTCAGGATGAATTCCACGGCCTTGTCCGCGATGGGCTTCACGTCCGTGTCGCCGGACAGACCGAAGATTTCAGCCATCGCCATGGTTGCGATCGCATGGTTGTAAACGAAGTGGTCGTCTTCTTTGGCGCCGAAGCACCCGTCGTTGGACTGGACCTTCTTCAGGTAGGCCATGCCATAGCGAATGGTCTCTTTGAAGTCACCCGACAAGTGCGAGTTGCCGGCCCCGGCAAAAGCCAGCAGTGCCAGGCCGGTCAAGCCGATATCGCCGCTGCTCTCCCAGCCCTTGTCGCCATCGGGTGCCCCCACCGAAACCCAATCAATGTTGTAGGTCTTGGCCGCGTTCGCGCGCCTTGAGTCATCGCTGAACGTGGTGGCGCTCCAGTGTCCCCTGAAATTCTGGTGGTCTTTCAACCACGTCAGCGCCGCGAGCACCCGGTTGTCGTGAGGTCGCCCGCCGCCGCCTTTCGCGGTGCGGTGGCTGTAGCCCTCTGACGGCTTTGCGGCCTGATCTTTGGCAAATGCGCTGGCTGGGTCGTCCTTGTCCGGCGCCGACGAATCGCCGTCTTTTGGACGCTTGCCGGTGTTGTCGCCCAGGTCGCGGTTGGGGCTGTCGCTTGGGTCTTCGTTGACCTCGTCTTTCGCATCCTCAACGATCCTGTCGTCCTCGGTCGGATACTCGCGCTCAGGCTCATCTTTAGGGTACTCGACTTCACGCTCACGCGGCATCTCGGGCGGCGGCGGCGTTGGCTCATACATGTGGGAAGGCAGAACAATCTCCAACTTCTTCTTGCCGGCGCTGATTCGGTTGGCGTTGACCCTGGCCAGGGCCTGCCACGTCAGGTCCACGAAAATCCACGGCGGCGAATCGTCTGCCGTGCGCGCGCCTGCGCTGCCAAGCTGCACTTTCTCGATGTCTGCACCGGACTTGCCGATGTAGTCCTCAACCGCCTTGGTGACGCTCGTAACCCAATTTTCGCGGCGCGCCTTGCGTTGGTCGCTGGCTTGCCGGCTGTCGCCGTCGGCAGCAATGATGTCAGAAATGGCGGTGAACGTGCCTTCCACGACCTTGCGTCCGCGGGCGTCAATCGCCACGACCGCGTGGGCCGCCTGGCGCTGAACGTCCCATTGAATGTATGCGCTGACGCGTTCTTTCGGGATGCTGGGCGTAGTGCTCAGGCCCTCGTCCTGGGGCAGCTCGGCCTTCAGGTATCCGGTCGGCAGCTTCTCAAAATCCGGCGCGTGCGGCCCCGTCAGCGGCGAGCTGATCAGTTCCGGCGTCCCCACCGCCAGCTTGTAGATGCCGGCCTCTGCAGCCGCGCTAATGACCGTCCACACATCTTCGCCGCGTGCCTGGGCGGCAACATGCAACGTCAGCACGTTCTCGGACCAGTCACCAACCCAACCCGCATAGCCGATACTCTCATCCTTGTACTTGGCAAACTTCGAGAGCAGCGGCGCAAGCTGAAGCTGCGGCTTTTCGATTGTGATCGCCTGCTCGCCGTGGAACACATGATGCGGTTTCTTTGCAGCCGGCTGCTCAATCGAAATGTAGGGCACTAGCAGGCCCTGCACTTTTGGGGCCGGCAGAGGTTGGTTGGCCTGGGGCTGCGGCTCAGGTGCACAACGCGCCATCAGCGCAACAGACAATGCCGCCAGCACCCATACGGGCATACGCTTGAACATCAATGACTCCTGTGCAGACCCGGGATGGTCTAGGTGCAAGTCTAGCGGTTACAGCGCCGGACTGGGACAGGAATCTCAACTACCGCCAACGGGCAAGCCGGCTTCAAACCATTCTGCTATGCCGCCGCGATAGTCCCACAGGTTGGTGTATCCAAGTGCATCTGCCGCACGGGCCGCCTTGGTCGAGGCGTTTCACGAGTATCCGGATCAGTAGAAGACCAGCATGGCGCCCTTGTCGCCGGGCAGGTTTTCGGGCCGCACTTCGCTGACGGGCAGCAGTTTCGCGCCCTTGATGTGGCGCGCACCGTAGCTGCCGGGCCCGCGGTTGTCGTACAGGGCAAAGACCCGGCCGCTGTCGAGGGCATCTTTCAGGTCCTGCATTTCGATGTTTTTGACCATGATCGCCTCCATGCCCATAACGTCATGCGCTGGCGCTTTATTCAATGGTGTGGGTTTGTATGCTCCGCCCCGCATCAGGCGGTAGCATTCAGAGCATAACCCGATAATATACCGCCGACGACAGCCAGGAGCCGCAATGCCCGACCCGAACGAAAAGTGGGAAGACAACGTGCCCGGCGCGTGGTACGTGGACAAAAGCTGCATTTTCTGCGGCTTGTGCCCGCAGCTTGCGCCCAACAACTTCCGCGAGTCGGAAGACGGCACCCACGACCTGGTCTACAAGCAGCCGGACAGCGGCGAAGAAAAGGCCCAGTGCGAAGACGCCGCCGCCCAGTGCCCGGTGCAGGCCATCGGCGCCGACGGATAGCGAATTTTCAAGCCTCAGCGAGCGCCCTTGCCTGGTTTCATCCGACCGGCGAAGGGCGCTTGCTTTTCGGACTCACGATGACCGTCGATATCTCACCCGTAACCCTGGAGCCGATCCCGCTTACGCAGGACCGCCAGTACGACTTCGCAGCCATCTTCGGCAACAACCACCCCGTTGAACTTGAACTCGGAATCGGCAAGGGGCGCTTCCTGATCCAGCAGGCCCAGGCCCGCCCCGACGTCAACTTTGTCGGCGTCGAATGGGCCAGCCGGTATTACCGCATGGTCGCGGAACGCGCAGCCAAACGCGGCCTGGCCAACATCCGCATCCTGCGCGACGACGCCGCCCACGTGGTGAAGCACACGCTCAGCGAGGCCTGCATCGACGCCCTGCACATCTACTTTCCTGACCCGTGGCCCAAGGCCAAACAGGTCAAGCGCAGGCTGATCCAGCCGCCATTTGCGCGTGTGGCGGCGCGCGCGCTCAAGGACGGCGCATCGCTTCTGCTGGCCACAGACCACGAGGATTACGCCCGGCAGATGGAAGCGGTGTTCCGCGCCGACCCCGACTTTGAGCAGGTGTCGCGCGCCATCGGCGACGACGCCCCGGAAGGCATCACCAACTGGGAAGTGAAGTTCCGGCAGCAGGGGCGCACCATGCACAAGTTTCAGTTCGTGCGCATTGCGCGTGCCACCGTCCGATAATCTCGTGCTTTCCGCGCCTACCCCGTAGTTGACCCTGCGGGCCTTCCCTGCAACAATCAGCGGTTCGAGTTGCCCCTGCTGCACATGCAGCCGAATCACCCCTCAGGGAGTGTATCGATGCGTTGGACTATTTTGGCCGTCCCGGCCTTTTGCCTGCTGATTGCCGGCTGCCAGGACAACGAAGCACGCCAGCAGAACGCCAAGCTGCAAGCTGAGCTTGAGTTGATGAAGTCTCAGCAGGGCAAGGGCGGCGACGACTTCTTCAAAATCTGGGCGGCTTCGCAGCAGAAAAGTGAAGGCGGCGACGCAGACCGCAAGCTGACCACGATCGCTGAAGACGTGCGCGCCGGCCTGGCCGACATCCAGAAGAAGATTGAGGATGGCAAGAAAGACAGCGACAAGAAAATCGACGACCTGGATGCGCGGCTGAAAAAGGTGACCGACCTCGAGACCTCGCTGGCAAGCCTCAAGGGCATGATTGAGTCGCTCGAGAGCAAGGTAAAGAACATCGACGCCAACGAGGTCCTGAAGCTGCACAAGGACCTGATCACGAAAGAAGCCGAACTCACGATCGAAAAGAAGTCGCGTGAAATGGCGCAGGCCGAAGTCGACAGCCTGAAAGCTGACCTTGCGCTGACCCGCCAGCAGGTGGACACGCTTAAGGCCGAAATGGCCGGCCTTACCGGCGAAGACATCTCCAAGCACCCGATGTACACCAAGCTGCGCCGCGACCTGGTCGAGGCACAGGCCGAACGCGACCGCGCCCGCACCGACTTCGACAACCTCAAGAAAGAACACGACGAGTTGCTGGCGCGCGTAGGCAAAGGCCCCACGCCCGAACAGCCGGAAACCCCGAAATCAACCGAAGTCTTCGACTTCACCGGCGGCGTGGTCAGTGTCAGCCGCGGCACCAAAGCCGACGCCCAGTCGATCCTGATTGTCAGTGTGAAGACCGGCCGCGTGCCACCCATCGGCGCTGAGCTGATCATCCGCGACGCCCGCGGCACTGAGGTCTGCCTGGCCAAAGTCACGCGCCACTGGCACGTCGGCGACGACAACGACCTGCCGGTCGATGAGTTGGGCTGCACCACGTTGAATGAACGCGCCACGCGCCCCGTGGCCAACGGTGACCAGGTGGTGTGGATCGAAAAGAAGACTGAAGGCGGCGGCGGCGAAAGCCGCAAGGAAGGCTCAGCCTCAGGCGAGTAACCCGCGATGAAATCGCAAAGGCCGCCCATCTGCGGGCGGCCTTTGCATTTTCACCGGAATTCAGGGTACAGTCTGCATTGGTCCTGCACGTATACTGAAGAAGCAGGACAGCAAGGAGTCGACGTGAGAGTCATCGCCCTGACCATGCTGTGCCTGCTGGCGGCTTTGCCGCTGGCGGCGCAGGAAGAAACCCTGAAGCAGCGGGCCGACAAGCTGGTCGAGCGCATCGAGCAGCGCCCCGACAAGGTTTGGGACTATGCGTTCGCGCTGCGCAACATGGCCCAGGGCGACAACCGCGACACGATGGTTGCCTATTTCGAGGCCACACTGGAACACAAGAACGACCACGTGCGCATGGCTGCGGCACAACTGACGCTGGCCCTGGGCCGCGCCGAACTGGCGTACGAAGTGCTGGGTGCGTTGCTGGAGAGTGAACACAGCGCCGTGGTAGAGGGCGTCGCCACCATGATCACGCGCGAGATGCCCGACGACGACGAGCTGGTCGAGCGCGTCAGGGACCGCTGGGAGTCCAGCGACAAGCTGGCCACGGGCGCCCGCGTCGCGCTGTCGGAAGCCCTGCTGACCCTTGAGGGCGACGACCTGGCGCTTGAGCAGTTGCGCGAGTTTCTAAGCAGCAGCGACCACGAGCTGATGGGCCGCGCTGCACTGGTGCTGTCCGAGCGCGGCCATGCACGCGAAGTCGCGCAGCGCCTGGCCAGCCTGGCGCGCGAACCCGGCGACATCGGCCGGCTGGCGCGCATCAGCGGCGAAGTGAACAAGATCGATATCGCCATCGAGGACCACAAGTCCGGCAAGGTCAAGCGCAAGGACAAGCTGATTGAGGTCGAGATTCGCGCGATTCGCAGGCACTACGCCGACGACTTCTTTATCTACAACGAAAAGCAGCAGGAGCTTAGCGGCGAGAACCTCGTCGATAACGCCTGCCGCGGCATGGCACTGGCCACCGACCGCTACGGCTCGTACATGACGCGCGCCGAAATCGACGAAATGAACCAGGACCAGGAAGGCCGCTACGTCGGCATTGGCGCGCACGTCAGCCAGGGCGAAGACGGCTTGATCAACATCGACCAGCCGATCTACGAAGGCCCCGCTTACGCCGTGGGCGTGCGTACCGGCGACAAGCTGGTGGGCATTCTTGGGCCTGATGGCAAGCGCATTGACCTGACCAAGGTCAAGCTGGACGAGGGCGTGCGCTATGTGCGGGGCCCGGAAGGCAGCACGGCGGTCATCTTCGTGAAGCGCCGCGGTGTCGAGAACGAACTGAAGTTCGAGATCCCGCGCAGAATGGTGAAGGTGGACACGGCACTCGAGGAGATGCTGCCGGGCGACGTGGGGTATGTGCGCCTGACGCGCTTTGGCGCCAACAGCGACGTGGACATGAAAGAGTCGCTGGATGCGCTGCGGCGGCGCGGCATGAAGTACCTGATTCTCGACCTGCGCGGCAACGGCGGCGGTCAACTCAGCACCGTGGTCGCCATCGCGGACATGCTGCTGCCCAAGGGCAAGGTCATCTCCAGCACCGGCGGCCGCTGGGGCGACTGGAAGGGCAAGCAACGCCCCTTCACCAGCGAAGGCGGCGACTTCACTGAAATCCCGCTCGTGTGCCTGATCGACGGCGAAAGCGCCAGCGGCAGCGAAATGCTGTCCGGCGCGCTGAAAGACAACAACCGCGCCATCCTGATCGGCCGGCCCAGTTTTGGAAAGGGCATCGGCCAGAGCTTCTTCAGCGTGGATGAAAGCGGCAACACGCGCATTCTCAAGTGCACGGTCTTCAGCTACTACCTGCCCAGCGGCGTCAGCATCGACCGCTATGAGGGCGAAGGCGGCGTCACACCGCACATCCTGACCAAGCCCGACCTGCTTGAGCCGTGGCAGGTATACGCCATCGACAAACTGCGCAAGGGCAAGCGCATGGTTGAATACCTGGATGAACACTACCGCGGCGAAAAGAAGGCCTCGATGATGCGGCTTGCATCGTTCGATGCGCTGGACGTGACCGCCTGGCCTGAGTTCGACAAGTTCTACGCCAGCCTGAACACGCGCCTGGCCAAAGACGACGTGCGGCGCGAGCTGCGCTTTGCCCTGCGCACGCGCGTGCAGGACGACCGCGGCGCCGAGTTCACGCAGAACTACCAGGAAGACCCAACCCTTCTGCGCGGCGTCGACGAACTGCTGAAAAAGGCAGGCAAGGACGCGCGCCAGATCGCTGAATACAAAGCCGTCATGAAGTAGTCTCTCGCTGCGCACGTGCCGGGGGCGCCTTGTCCCCGGCACGCACCTTTCCCCCCGCGCGCCGCCCCGCTACAACCAACCGCTTCATGAAGCGCTTTCTGCAAATTCTGCGCCGCTTCCTGCCGCTGCTGCTCAGCCTTGCGGTGCTGGTCTACCTGTTCGGGTTTCGCACCGACCCGCGCGAAACGCTTGAAACTGCACAGCGCGTCGAGCCATCCATGCTCGCGCTTGCGGGCTTGCTGGGCATTATCTCGTTCGCGTTTCAGGCCGCGCGCCTGAAGCTGCTGGTGCAGGTGATCGGCCACAAGGTGCCGCTGTGGCGCATGTTTCTCTACACGCTGCTCGGGCACTTTTACAACTCGGCGATTCCAGGCGGCAGCGTGGGCGGCGACGCGATCAAGGCCCTGTACCTGAGCCAGGCCACGGGCAGCAAACCGCAGGCGTTTGCCGCCGTCCTGGTCGATCGCCTGTGCGGTTTGTTCATGCTGGCGGCGCTGGCCCTGGCAGTGCTGCTGCCCAGCATTGACGAACCCAGCATGCGGCAGGCGGCGTTTGTCGTGATCTCCTTTACCAGCTGCGCGACACTGGCGATTGCGCTGATGACCTCGCGGCGCGTGCGCAAACTGATTCCCGTGGGCACTTCACGCAAGCTGCCCTTCAGCCGCGCGATCCGCGCCTTTGACGACGCCATGCAGACCTATCGCGGCCACAAGAAGGGCCTGCTGGCGGCGCTGCTGCTTTCGATACTCCCGCAAGCCGGCTGGATTGCCATGCACGTTGCCATCGGCCGCGGCATCGGCATTGAGCTGGCGTGGCACGAGTATGCGGTGCTGATCCCGGTCGCCGGCATGGTGGCCGCGCTGCCCATCAGTTTCGGGGGATGGGGTGTCGGCGAGGCGGCCACGGTGCACTTCTGTGAGCTGCGTGGCGTGGCGAAGTCGCAGGCGCTGGTGTTGTCGCTGATGGGGCGAATGCTGCAGCTGGGGTGGGCGCTGCTGTCGCTGCCGCTCAGCTGGGCGATCCCGCGTCCCAGGGGCATGCGCGAAGCGATCGCCGACGAACCCGATCCCGCCGAGTCACAGCGCCCGCCGGCCAAGGTAGACTGACGCCATGCGCGTGGAGTACCTCGAGTTCGATGAAGCAGAAGCCTGGCGCCGCGCCGGCATGAAGCAGTTGTTGAAGCTGTGGAACGAGCTGCTGCTCATGACCAGCGGCGACGTCGAGCGTGCGCTGGAGTGGATGGAGCAGTTGTGGGACCAGCACAACATTACCGGCGGGCGCATGAGCTTCGACGAGTTCAGGCAGATGCTGGAGCAGCAGGGCCTGATCCGGCGCAGCGGCACCGGCGATGAACCCGAAGGAGAAGGCCCGGGCGCGTACGAGCTGACCGGCAAGGGCGAGCGCGGCATACGCAAAGACTCGCTGGACCAGATTTTCAAGAACCTGAAGAGCCTGGGCGACGGCGACCACCGCACGCCCAACGCAGGCGCCAGCATGGAGCGCCTGCCCGAGACGCGGCCCTTCAACTTCGGCGACTTGAGCAGCGACATTGATTACAACCTTTCAATCCGAAATGCGCTCAAGCGCGGCATTGACGACCTGTCGCTGGTCGAGGACGACCTTGAAGTCTACGAGACCGAACAGCACGCAAGCTGCGCCACCGTGCTGATGATCGACATCAGCCACAGCATGGTGCTGTACGGCGAAGACCGCATCACGCCCGCCAAGAAAGTCGCCATCGCGCTGACCGAACTGATCAAAACGAAGTACCCCAAAGACAGCATCGACGTCATCACCTTCGGCAACGAAGCCGAACAGGTGCCGATCCACCGCCTGCCGTACCTGAATGTCGGCCCTTTCCACACCAACACCAAGGCGGGTTTGCAGCTTGCGCAGCGCATACTTTCGCGTCGCAAGCACACGAACAAGCAGATCTTCATGGTCACCGACGGCAAGCCGACGGTGATTCTTGAGCAGGGCCAGATCTATCGCAACGTAAGCTGGATCCTCGATCCGCTGATCGTCAACCGCACGCTGGAAGAAGCCGAGCTGTGCCGGCGCAAAGACATCACGATCAGCACGTTCATGATCGCCGACGACCCGCATTTAGTGGAGTTCGTGGACAAGCTGACGAAGGTAAACCGCGGCCGCGCCTACTACTCGGCGCTGGACAGGCTCGGCGGCAGCATCTTCGTGGACTACATGAAAAACCGCCGCCGCCGCGTCAGATAGCGTCGGTGCCGTGTTCGCCGGTCCGGATCCGGATTACGTCATCCAGCTTCAGCACCAGCACCTTGCCGATGCCCGCGCTTTCGGCACCGGCGGCCTTCAACACGGCGTCAATCGTCGGGGCGACGAAGTTGTCGTTCACCGCGATTTCCAGCTTCAACCGCTTGAACATCTCGATTTCGAGCTGCGCCTGGCCGGCTTCGGCCTTGTCGCGGTGGTGGCCGATGCCGGACACCTCACTGATCGTGAAACGAAACACCTCGGCGGCGGCCAGCGCGTCTTTGACCGCTTCAAGCCTCTCCGGCGCGATGATGACCTGTACCAGCTTCATGTTTCGAACTCGATCTTTTCAATGCGGACAATCGGCAGCGGCTTGCCGTCGGCGCGCAGTGCCCGCAGGCCCACGCCCACCGCGGCCTCGGCCAGCACCGGCCTGATCAGCGTGCTCTGGCCCTGGCGCACCTTCTCGGACTCTGCGAACTCTGTGAACAAATAAAACAACGGCATCAAGCCGCTCAGCACGTTGCCGTCGCGCAGCGTGACAAACACGCCGGTGGCGGCGCCCGGCTGGTCGAACTCGATGCTGGCGATGCTTGCAAACGGCACGAACCGCATGCCGCCCCCGGTGACCAGTTCCAGCGTTGCACCGGTCAGCGTGTCGCAATCTTCGAGCGTCTCTACAGCAAGTGTCTCGGGGCCGTGCTCGTCGGGCAGGTTGCGCAGCGTCAGCGTGGCGGGTTGCGGCTGGTACAGCTCGTTCTCATACATCAGGACGAGCGCCTGGCCGAAGTTGCGGGCCAGCAGGGCAAGTTCGCCGCGGGCGCCCTCGGGCAGATGTTCAAGCCAGCGCGATATCGCATCCGGAGTGTCCTGGGGCAAGCCGGGCTCGACGATCAGCTTGATCAGCTCGGGCCGGGCGATGCGCAGGAAGGTCAGGTGCGCCAGGCGCTGCAGTTGCTCGGGCCCAAGCTCGTCGTCGCGCGCCGCGTCAAACAGGCGCAAGTACTCGTCCTGGTCGAAAGTGAAGTACTGGCGACGCATCGCGGACACAAACTCGGCGGCGATGCCCTCTTCATCCGGGATCAGCTCAAACGCGCTGCGCACATGCGCGTAACCCGCCTCGTGGTTGCCTGCCAGAAAGCACGCGCGCGAATACAGCAGGTGCGCGACGCCGTTGTCCTCATCGTCGGCCAGCACCTGCTTCAACAACCGGGCCGCGGCTTCGCGGTCGCCCTTTTCAAAGTAAAGGCTGGCCAGGTTCAGCTTGGCCGTCGCATGCGCCGCATCATGGCCGAGAATCTGCTCGTAAATGGTGACAGCGCCGTCCACATCGCCGTCGCGATGCTTCATCAGGGCCACTTGCAGCAGCTCGTCAATGTCCATGGCGCAAACATAGCAATCTTGGGCGCAGCGCCAGAGCCCCTACACGCGGCCCCAGCGCACTTTGTGATAGATGCGGGTGGCAATCGCGTCCACGATCATCAAGCCGCCAAACGTCAGCGGCCAGAAGTGCGGAAACAGGTCGCCCCACGCCAGCCACAGCGCCTGCGTCGCCGCACCCGCGCAGTTGATCAGCACCGCCAGCAGGAACAACTGCCGCGAATACTTGAAGCCGATGATCGCGCCCAGCACCACGCCCGCGCCAAGCCCGAAGATGGCGTACAGCTCGTTTGTCGTGGCAAGGTACACTCCACCGCCCAGCAGCGTCCCGCCCAGCACCGTGCCCGCAAGCGTCACGTTCACCAGCATGTTCGCCAGCAACAGCCGCGGCGCAAACACCGCACCGGCAAGCGCGCCCGCGCCGCCGGATACCGCCAGCACCCACGTCTCGGCCTGCAGCAGAAACGCCACGCCGGCTGCAATTCCGCCGATTACCACCGCCGCCAGCAGCCGCACGAACACCGCCATCAGGATCAGCCCGAAGGCGCCCACGAGCAACGCCGCCAGCGTGGCCCACCGCCGATACGTGTCGTACTTGTCGCCGGCCAGCCGGCGCAGCTCAGAGCGCAGGGCCTCGAGCGTCAGCGGAATCGTCGCTTCTTCGTCGGCATCGCTGGTTTCGTCGGTTTCGGCCGGCCCGGACTTGGCGGATGGTCTCTTGTCCTCGGGGTCGTCGAGCGCGGTCTTGATCTCGTCGATTTTGCGGCGCCGCTCGCGCAGCTCTTTCATGCGGGTCTGGATGCGTTCGCGCTCGCTGACCATGTCGTCGGCATCGCGTGCGGTCTGTGCTTCTTCGTCGGTGATCAGCCCCGTGTCGCGGGACTTTTCAATCAGGTGGCGGGCCTCTACGCGCTGCGCCAGCTCATTGATGCCCACGCACAACACCAGCGCCAGCAGCACCCACTTCAACGGAAGGTCGGTCAGGCGCGCGGCAGCCGGCAGCGGCTCACGCGCCAGCCGCACACTTTCGTCCATTTCGATTTCGGTGATGCTCTTGGCATCCACGCCGCCGAACGGGTCGGTGGGAGGTTCGGGCAAGGTTTTCGGGACTCGCGCCATGGGTCAACTCTTGCAGCCGTTGATCAACAACCGAACAGCAAGTGACCAATAACCAAACACCGATGTGTAATGCGAATGATGGCGGAATCATTGGTCACTGGAGTTTGGTGATTGGTCATTCGCTGTTTCCGCGATGCTTCGGATGATCCGGGCCTCCCCGCTCACCCCAGCCTTTTGTCGATGAAGTACAGGATGATCGGCTTGGCGCACTCGTAGCAGTAGCCGTATGTGCGGTCCATGTTGTCGACCAGGGTCAGTGTGGCTGACCGCACCGATTCCCCTTCGCCCGCCAGGTGTTTATCAAGTTGCTCGCGCGTCTTGCATTTTTCGAACTGGCGCTTGATCGCCTGCCAGTTGACCTTGTCGCGCATCTCGCGGTACAGGCTGCGGTGCAGCTCTTTGAACACATCCTGGTACACGCCCTGCAGGTCGATGCCCAGGGGCTCGGCGCCGGGTGTGACTCTCTGGGTGCCGCTGGTCAGCGCGTTGGTCAGGCGTGACACCATCTTGAAGCGGAAGAACTCGCGCTCGGTATCTTCGACGCTCATCAGGGACTCGACGTTGCGCATCATGGTCTCGTCGGGTTCGAGGTCTTTGCCGGTCACTTCGCTTTTGATCTTTTCCTTGCGGTTGTAGGCGGTGACGTGACGCAGGTAATGGCGAATGCGCTTTTCGATGTCGGACGGGTCCACGTTGACAATGCTGTTCTCGATCTCGCTGGCAATGATCTCGTCGTAGCGCTGCCGCAGCACAGCCGTGAACGCGCGGAAGTCGTGGTAGCCGTCGTCGCGCTGGCGCGCCAGGAAGTCGTAGTTCACGGGCCCCTGGTCCACGACCTTGTCCAGCAGCTTGAACACCGCAAAGGGCGTGATGCAGTCGCTGCCGTCTTCTTCGCAGATGTCCGCGAACACGTTTTGAAGAATGCGCGTGGGGATGCCGTCCATGCCCTCATGCTGAAACTCGTTGCGCAGGCGTTTGCGCACTTCGCGTTGCAGCGCCTGGCGCTCACGATTGTTCAGGAAGGGCGGAAATTCGCCTGCGTACAGCAACGTCTTGGCCAGCGGATTCAGCTTGGCGAGTACCTGCCGCGACTCTTCGGGGATGTCGCTGGCGTTGGGCAGGTCAGACTTTTCCAGCCGCGACATCACCGCCCAGCTTGCCGCCAGCTCGGTCGCATGCGGCGCGATGCGGTGGTAGCGCTTGGCCTGCTTGAGACCGCGGTTGTAGATCTTTTCTTCGTCGTGGAAGTTCAGCAGGTACGGCACGTCGATCTTGCGCATGCGGCTGCGCAAGGCCTTGGAAAGCGGGTCGCTGCGCAACGCCTGGTACTCGGCAAGATTCGTGGTGCCCAGCAGCATGACGTCGATGTCGCACCCGACTTCGCCGAAGTCCATCTTGTGCTCTTCGACGGCAGAAAGCAGGTGCTGAAGATAGTTGCTGGGTTTCTTGAAGATGTCCGAGTAGTGCACCAGCCCGCGGTTGCCGCGCACATACTTGCCGTGGTAGCGCACCAGATTCACGCTGCCGACCAGGTTGGCGATGAACTTGTAGTTTTCGTCTATGGTAACCGGCGTGCTGGCGGTCTCCACGTTGCCCTCGGGCGGGATCTTGGCGATGCCGACGCCGCCGCTTTCACTGAACTGGATGCGCCGCACCAGCACATGGTCCATGACGCGCAGCCAGTCGCCCTTGTAGCGCCTGAGCAGAAACTCATAAATCTGGCGGGAGTTGAAGTCCAAGTCGCCTTCCAGCACCTTGTGCGGAATCGGGAAGCGGTCTTCGATCTTGTTCTGCCGGAACAGCTTCTCCAGCAGGTCGCGCCGGGCCTGACGGGGCACCAGGAACAGCGGGTGCTCTTTCATCTGGCTTGGCAGCACCGCCACCGGGTTGTGCATGCCGGCATAGTCCGGCTTGGTGTTGCCGCCGAAGCCCAGGCTGCCGCCTTCGGTGTTGTGGAAGTCTTTGCCGAAGCGCCACGCAAAGCTGTATGTGGCGCCGTCGTCGGTGCCGGTGTAGGCCTCAAGGCCGCGGCCGATCAGGTCAATGATGCTGGTTTTTGCGGTGCCGACGGGCCCGTGCAGGATAAAGATGCGTTCTTTGCCTTCTTCGCGCGCGCCGGCGCGGATGTACTTGACCAGCCGGCTGATCGTGCGCTCAAGGCCGTAGATGGCGTTCTTGCCCTGGTGGAAGGGGTCATCAAACAGCTTGTAGCGCCGCACCTGCTCGCCCGAGTCTTCGAACGTGTCCGACCCGAAGTACTGGATCATGTCGAACGTAAGCTGGTAGGTCGTGCGAGTGTGGCGGTAGGGCTCGGCGCAGACCATATCGAGATACTCGAAGTAGCTGCCTTCCCAGGCGACGTCCTTGAAAGACTCGCGGTTGCGCTCGACGATGAAGTCGGCGACCGACGCTTCACTGATCTTGGGCCGTTCCATGGCTCTCCTGGTGGGCGTTGCCCTGGTGCCATGATCGGAGACTTGGGGCATTCCGTCAAACCCCGGCATGCCACGCGCCCATGGTCTCGCCGCTTGGGGTGTGACACGCTGACCTGACGAAGCGTGGCAGTTCGCTCTCCAGGTCGAGGATTCGCTCGTTGACGTGCTTCAGTACCCGAATTCTTCACTGGGCAGCAGTCGCTCTGCCTCAATGTCAAGGATCGCGGCGATTTCGTCGGCACTGGTCATGCTCAGGGCCTTTGTGGCAAGCGCGGCTGCCTCGCTGGTCTTGACGCGTGACAGCAGCGTGCGCAGTTCCGGCAGCGCCGTGGGACCAACGCTGAAGTCTCGCAGGCCCATTCCCAGAAGCAGCACGGCATAGCGTGCCTCACCTGCCATTTCGCCGCAAACGCTTACGGGCTTGCCGGCGTCGGTGCATGTCTTGATGACGTGGTGAATCAGCTTCAGCACGGCGGGGTTCGTGTGCTTGAACAAGCCGGCGACGTACTGGTTGTTGCGGTCCACAGCCAGTGTGTACTGCACCAGGTCATTGGTGCCGATGCTGAAAAAGTCGCACTCGTTCAAGAAGTGGTCCACGATCAAGGCCGCGCTCGGCACCTCGACCATCATGCCGACCGGCACGTCGGCGCGATGCTCCAGGCCCTCGCGCTTGAGGTCGGCAATTGTGTTCTGGATGATGGCGCGCCCGGCCCGAAACTCTTCCACGCTGCCGACCATAGGAAGCATCAGGCGCGTCGGGCCCATCGTCGCGGCGCGCAGCGCCGCCCGTACCTGCGTGATCAGCAGGCTGGGCTCGCGCAGGCTCAGGCGTATGCTGCGGCAGCCCAGAAACGGGTTTTCTTCGCGATCCAGGCCAACCTCTGCTGCAAACTTGTCGGCGCCGAAGTCCATGGTGCGCAGGGTCAGCGGCCGCCCCTCAAGGGCCGCGTGCGCCCGCCGGTACACCTCGAGGTGTTGCTCTTCGGTCGGGTGCGCGCCGTACTGTCCGTAAATGAACTCGGTGCGGAACAAACCCACGCCGTCTGCCCCCAGCTTAAGCGCAGTCTCAATCTCGTTGTCCCACTCAATGTTGGCGTACAGACGAACCGCCACATCGTCAGCGGTCGTGCGGCTTGCCTTGGCGGCTGCGTCGGCCAGCCTTTTCTCGCGGTCGATGAAGCCCTGGCCGCGGGCCTCGTACTTGGCGCGGGTGGCGTCGTCGGGGTTGACGATCACGCGCCCTGACTTGCCGTCGACAATCACCACGTCGCCGCCGCTTACATCACTGGTGATGGTCCCCAGCCCCACCACCGCCGGGATACCAAGCGCGTTGGCAAGAATGGCCGTGTGGCTGGTCGCGCCGCCGACGTCAGTCACGAACCCGGCGACCATCGCCTTGTTCAGCGTGGCGGTCTGGCTTGGCGTCAGGTCGTGGGCAACGACGACGACCTTGCGGTCAAGCGCGGCCAGGTCATGGGCGCGCTGGCCAAGCAGGTTGCGCAGCAGGCGCTTCTGGATGTCATAGAAATCGTTGACGCGCTGCAGGAAGTACGCGTCGTTGATTTCTTTCATCGGCTTGATGATCTTCTTGAACACGCGCGAGACCGCGTACTCGGGCGTGTAGCGCTTGGCCTTGATCTTTTCGGGGATCTCGCGGGTGATCAGCGGGTCGTTCAGCATCTGCAAGTGGGCGTTGAAAATCAGCCCGACTTCTTCTTTGACGATCGAGTGGATGCTGTTTCGGATCTCGGAGATTTCTTCGATGGCCTTGGTGCGCGCAAGTTCAAAGCGCTTGAGCTCGGTGTCGACTTCGTCTTTGCGTATGAAGCGGCGCGGGATACGGAACGATTCCGAATCCAGCACCAACGCAGGCGCGATCGCCACGCCCGGAGAAACCGGGATGCCGCTCTTGATTTCCATTTCTACCCCACCGCACCAACAGGGAAGCCGGTCAGGCGCTCAATCGCCCGCGGTTAGCTTCCGGTACGGATCAAGGGTTGCGTTCGATATCCGGGCCGAACGCGGGACCGTGAAACGGCAGGTTTATAACAAGCAGCGCCGACGCTTGTCGCCCCGGCAATGTGGAAAACTTTGTAATGCGCGGGGTCAGCGCGTTTGTTCCGACAGCTTGCTTTGCGCCCGGCGCACAAGCTCGGCGCCTTCGGGCGGGCCTTGCTTTCTGACCTCCGCCTCGGTCTCTGCCAGCAGCGCTTCAAGGTCGCCGGGGCGACTGGCGCGTGCGAAACCCAGATAGCGCGTCGGCGTGAGAAACTTGTTGTACCAGTGCGCGATGCGCACCAATCCGTCGCGCAGCCTTGCAAGCCGGTTACCGGGCGTTACGCCGAAGCCGTCGCTTTCCTTGTCTACCTCGGACAGGTCATAGCCGTGCTGCGCCGCGTACTTGGCCTTCATCTCGGCGACCAGCGAGCGGTGCGCATCGCCGGCGCGCACATAGCGCTTCACCTGCGACGTGCAGTAGCCGCAGGCGGCCAGCGTCTGCCGCTCGGCGATTTCGATGCGCGAGCCGCAACCGTGGCACAGCGCGGCAATCGCGCCCCACTCCTGCGGCGACTTGTCGAACAACCGCACACAGTAGCAGCCGGGGCAGGTCATCTTGTCAACGCCGACGGCTTGCGGCGAAAACAGGCCGCACCGCGGGCACTCCCAGTCAAAGTAGACGCTGTAGTCCTGGCTGCTGACGTGCTGGGCGCTGACGCTGTCGGCGCCGTAGATCGCCTGCAACAGCGGCAGGTGCAGCTCGGGCGAAACCAGCCGCAAATATGCGCCGACCATCTGCGCCGCCTGCAACCGCAGCCGCGCTTCGACCGAAAGGCCCTCAGGGTCCGGCGGCGAGCCAAGCTCATATCGAGCCGCCAGCATGCGGCGCAACACGTCGAGCATCGTCTGGAATGCCGGCAGCGGGTTTTCGTTGGCGCCAAAGCCAATTGCCGCGGTTGCCCGGTTCAGTTCGTCGTACAGGTCGCGGACGCGCCCCGGCAGGCGATGGTGCAGCAGATCAAAGCCGATCCAGCGCTGGTAGGCGGCCCGGGTCTGCCGGTCCTCGAGTGCGTGCGGCGGAAACATCCACGACGAGTTGGTGAGCACGAAGTCGGCTTGCTCGGTGGCGATGGCATTGGCTTGCGCGGGCGACTCGCGCAGCAGGCTGACGGCGCGCTCAAGCTCGGCGCTGTGGTGGTTCCAGCGGGCGACGTAGCCCTGCGGATCAAGCATGACGCTGCGCTGGAACTCGGCAAACCCCGGCGAGTCGTGCCAGCTTGTGAAATTGAAGCCGGCGGTCGCGCCGCAACTGTCGCAGCGCATCCAGACCTCGCGGCCGTCCACCGGGGCGCCGCATCGGTCACAACGCAGATGGATCACGTGGGCCATTGCGGGGCTCAGGGCAGGAACTTGCGCGCGTCTTCAACAATGGCGCGGGCGATGCACCAGGGTCTGTCGTCGCGCCCGCCGCCGGCATCATTCCAGTCGGCCTGTAACTGTTGCTGCGCGCGATACAGCGCGGTCTGGTTGCTTACAAGCTGCGCATCCTCGATGGCTTCGCCCGGCTTGAAGTTGAGTTCGCAGGCCATCACGTTCTGCGGCTTGTCGGGGTTGAAGATCGGCACGCCGAACTTGCGGCACATGATCGGTCGCGCCTCGTACATGCCGCATGCGCCCTCAGGCGTAAGCGCGGGGCAGGGGTTGCCGCCGCCGCCCAGGCTGTCGCCCCACTGTTCGTTGCCGCTGAACAGCCAGTCGCGCTTTCGCAGGTTCTCGCGGGCGCGCGCTTGCAGCAGATCGCGCGCTGCCTGGGGCAATTGTGCGACGTGAGCGGCGATGCGGGCAGCTTCCACTTCGGTGATCTGGAAGATTTGCGAGCAACATGAGCTGCACCCGGCTGCGCACAGGATTCGTGCGCCGTGCACGCGGCGGCCACGCTCGAACTCGGCGTCGGCCCGCGCGCACACGGACTCAAGTTGGCGAATCAGCGGATGCGTTTGGTCGGTCACGGCGCTATCTTCTTCTGCGGCGCGCCCGGCGCAAGGAGAACCCATGCAGGCCAAGAAAGCCTCCGAAAGCCAGAGTCACCTTACATGGATCGTCGCGCCGCAGGACCTGAACCGTCACGGCACGCTGTTTGGCGGGCAGTTGCTGGCGCTGGCCGACCGCGTGGCTGCCATGACCGCGCTGCGCCACTCGCGGCAGGATTGCGTCACTGTCAGCATCGACAAGGTGGACTTTCTCGCGCCGGTGCACCACGGCTACATCCTGGACATGACTGCGCGGGTGCACTTCACGGCGCGCACGAGCATGGAAATCTACGTCAGTGCCATCGCCGAAGAACCGCGCAGCGGCGCGCGCGAGCTGGTGTGCGAAGCCTTTTTCAGCTTTGTCGCGGTCGATGAAAACAACCGGCCGATCCCCGTGCCGGGCGTCGTGCTGGAGACCGACACTGACCGTCGCCTGAACCTTGATGCACAAGCCCGTTACAACGCGCGCAAAGCCGGCAAGTCCCACGCCCGCACAGCCCGCATGAACAAGAGCTAGGCGCCAATCGTTCGCTTCAGCGTTTCCAGTGTGTTCTTGAACAGGATTTGCGTGGTCACGCTGCCGACGCCGCCGGGTACTGGCGAGGCCCAGGCCGCCTTGGCGCTTACACTTTCCCAGTCGCAATCGCCCTTGTACTTGCCGCCCTCTACTGCGATCGTCGCGACGTCAACCACCACCGCGCCCGGTTTCACGTGCTCGCCCGTCACCATGCCGGGCTTGGCGCCCATGGCGGTCACCAGGATATCCGCGCCGCGGCACACCTCAGCCAGGTTGGGCGTGCGCGAGTGGCAGATTGTCACCGTGCAATGCTTGTCCAGCAGCAGCAGAGCTACCGGCTTGCCGACGATGATGCTGCGCCCGGCCACCACGGCGTGCTTGCCCTTGAAGTCGATGCCTGACTCGGCGGCCAGTTCAATGGCTGCGCGCGCGGTGCAGGGCAAGTTGCGGTACTGGTTCATGACCAGGTGCCCCAGGTTGTCGGGGTCTACGCCTTCCACGTTCTTGGCGGGCGCGATCACCTTGGCCAGCTCGTTGGCATCCAGGTGCTTGGGCACGGGCAGTTGCAGAATCATGCCGGTGACTTCGGCTTTGGCGCAGATTTCGCGAATCTTGCCGGCTGCCTGATCGAATGTGCTGTCGGCGGGGATGCGCTCCGCCGTGTAGGCGACGCCCAACTTCTCGGCGGCCTTTTTCTGGTTGTTGACGTACCAGTCGCTGCTTTCGTCGCTGCCGATGGAAAGGCTGACCAGGTGGGCTGCGTGGCCTTTGGCCTTCAGCGCCGCGAATTCTTCTGTCAGTTGCGCCTGGATGCGCTTGGCCAGCGCCTTGCCGTCAAGAATCTGTGCGGGCATCGGTATCTCCTTGTGTGGTCGGAACATAAGCGGCACCGGCCCGCGCGTACAGTCCAAGCCCCCAAAACCCGCAGTGTTGCCGAACCGCAAGCCCGGCCCGCGGCTGTTCCATCTTGCGAGGCCGCGTCGGATGGGGTTTGGCGACAACCGATCCGCGGGATACCTTTCAGGTGCGTAGACCCCGCGTCTTCCCCTTCAGGACGACCCATGAAACCCAATCGCAGAACGGTCCTTCGGGCCGCGGCGGCAGCATGCTGCCTGGTGCTGGCCTCGCCGATGGTCACCCACGCCGGTGACCCACCGGCAGCGGCGCCGCCCGCGCAAGGCCAACCGCGCGTTCGCAGCCTGGACCGCGCGGCATCAAGCATTGCCGTCGACTTGCCGACCGTGCCCAGCAAGGGCGGGGGCAGCGGCAAGCTGTTCAAGCTGAGCCACTCGGCGCTTCAAGCATGGACCGCCAGGGCCGCAGAATCGAACCCGCGCAACCCGGCGGCCTTCGACGGCCGTGCCATGGTCGGCAGCGGCGGCGGCAGGGTGGTGTATGCCTATCACATCACCACCGGCAAGCGATCGTGGTCGGTGTCCAGCCCGGACAGCGGCATCAGCAACCTGGTGCTGTCGGGCGACTCGGTGTACTTCACGACCCACAGTTGCACGATTGAGCGCATCCAGGTCAGCACCGGCAAGCACGTCTTCAGCAAGTGGATCAACAGCACCGTCGAGTGCGCGCCTGATGTCAACGGCGACGTAGCCTTCGCGGCATATCGCAGCGGCACCGGCGCCGTCGTCAGCAGCCACGACATCGCCAACGGCAGCGAAGGCTGGAAGCGCAACGTGCCCAGCCAGGTCATCATGGCGCCCGTGGCGTGCGGCGACACCGTCTCGGTGGCCGGCGTCGACGGCAGCCTGCTTGCCATGGACGGCAAAGGCAAAACCCTGTGGTCGCGCAAGCTGGGCGCTGTCAGCGCCCCGATTGCGACTTCGCGCGGCTTGCTGGTGCTTTCTGCGGCTGTGCCCGCTGACACCGGCGCACCGGCAAAAGAGGCAGCAAAGGCTGAAGCCGACGCCGAGCACGACGGCACGCACCCCGACCGCATCACCAGCAGCAGCCGCAAGGCCCCCGACAACGGCCCCGGCCGCGGCGTGACCGTGATCGAGAACCGGCGGCTGGCAGTGCTGAACCCGACGCAGGCGCCCGTGGATGGCGAAGACCGCGAACTGAGCGGGCCTGCGCAATCAACGCTTGATTACCAGGGCACGCGGCCCGGCGTGAACGGGCAACTGGTCGTGCTGGCGTACAGCGACGTGATTCGCGCCGTGGACCTCGATACCGGCAACACGCGCTGGGAGTGGAAGCTAGAGACCAAACACGGCGAGTTCTGCGAGCCCGCCTTCGGCGACGGCATGGTCTTTGTCGCTGACAACTACGGGTTTGTGACCGCCCTTGATGCCAACAACGGCGCGGTGGTCTGGAGCTATCGCTTCAACAACGAGTCGTTCAAGGCCAAACCGGCGTTCGACACCCACCGCGTAGTGCTGACCACCAGCGGCGGCCGCATCATCTGCCTGCCCACGGGCCTCGATGATCGCGTAAGTTCTGCCGAAAGCGCGCAGCGCGACGTAGTGAAAGAAGAGTTCGCCAAGGGTCTGGCCAAGACCGGCGGCACACAACCCGTGCGCGAAACGCCGGCACCGGCCAAGCAGGAGGCCAAGGGCGCACCGCCCCGTGAATCAGAGCCCACACCGGCAAGCGGCGGCGAAGAAGCCACCCGCCGCGAAGACGAAGCACCCACCAACGAAGCGGCACCGGAAGCAGCACAGCCACCGGGCACCGAGGGCGAGCCAATGTCCGAGAAGCGCCGCCAGCGCATTGAGGAACGGAAAGCCGAACGAGACAGCAAGGCCCCGCCCGACCGCACGAATCAACCCGTGAAAGACAGGTAGGGCCAGACACACCGACCGCAACACCAAAGGGGCGAGCAGCAGCTCGCCCCTTTTTGCGTTGCCAGTGATCCGGCCGGGTTAGTTCATGCCGGCTGTGCTCATCTGCAGCAGCGGGATGATGACCGCCGCCACGATGCCGCCAACCACCACGGCCATGAACACGATCATGATCGGCTCGATCAGGCCGGTCATGCGCTGGATGGCGATATCGACTTCTTCATCGTAGGCCACGGCGATGCGCTCAAGCAATTGCTCAAGCTCGCCGGTTTGTTCGCCCACGGCAATCATGTAGCCGACCACGGGCGGAAACACGCCGGACTTCTTGATTGGCGTGCTGATGTCCGTGCCCTCGATAATGCTGTCGTGCACGCCCTGGATCACTTCCTGCAGGGCGCGGTTGCCGACGATCTTGCGGACGATACGCAGCGCCTCAAGAGCAGGCATGCCGCTGCGCAGCAGCACCGAGAACGTGATGGCAAAGCGGCTCACGGCGGTCTTGCGCAGCAGGTCGCCGACCACGGGCATTTTGAGCTTGGCCATGTCCCACTTCAGCTTGAAGCTGTCCTTCTGGAGCGCCCCCTGCAGAAAGAACATGGCGACCAGCGGCCCCTTCAGCA
The DNA here is from genome assembly GCA_020849795.1 of Planctomycetota bacterium. Lineage (GTDB taxonomy): Bacteria > Planctomycetota > UBA8742 > UBA2392 > UBA2392 > JADJRK01. The sequence continues at coordinate 72,704 of JADZFR010000036.1, forward strand.
GGATCTCCCAGTAGGTGCTCATGAACGAGCTGATCGTAACCAGGATCATCGTCGGCAGCGGCAGCGGGATCTTCTGCGCAATCAGGATTTCCGTGATCTTGGGTACCACAAACGTCATCAACGCCGTCACCACCAGCACGCTGATCGTCAGCATGATGATCGGGTACATCATCGCGTTGATGACCTTGTTGCGAAGCCGGTTCTGGTTGGCCAGATACTCGGCAATGCGCGTCAGCACGTCGTCCAGGCGGCCTGAGGCCTGGCCCGCGCGCACCATGTTGATGTACAGGCTGTTGAAGTATCCGGGGCAGGTCTCAAGCGCATTGGCAAAGTCGGTGCCCTGGGTGACCTGTTCGCGCAGATGGCGCAAGGTCTTGGACATGCCCGGGCTTTCGGCTTGCTCGATGCACGCGGTAAGGCCCTGGGCCAGCGGGATGCCGCTGTGGATCAGCGTGGCAAGCTGGCGCGTGAAGGCGCTGACTTCGCGCAGCGACTGCACCTTGTCGTTGCCTTCGTCGGCGCCGGTGTCTTTCATCTTGGCGATGCTGAGCAGGCACAGGCAGCCCAGCGCGCCGTACACCAGCGACACCATGCCCATGATGTAGTTGCTTTCCATGATCAGCTGGTAGAAGGGAAGCGCGCCCTCAATGCCCGCAAAGATGGCGGTCACGGCCAGCGCCCAGGTCTTGCCCTTGATGATCATGTAGCCGAACAACCCGGCGGCGATGGCCGAGACGATTTTGACGACGATATCGACAACGGTAAGCATGCCCTCAGCGACTTCTTCGCCGACGACAATCTCGGGCTGGGCACGCCAGCGCAGGGCAAGTTGTAACATCATGACGCCGGCGGCAATGATGGCGAGAACGCCGGTATAGGTGACAATCTGCGGCACTTGCGAGGACACGACGACGGTCTTGCGACCCATGTCGTCTTTGACGACCTCGCGCTTGGTCATGCTGCCGCGGACTTCTTTGATGTCTGTGACATAGATCTTCTGGTGACGCAGCTTCTCGCGGGCGTCGCGGGCCGTCTCGGCGTCAATGACGTCCGAGACCGCCTTGCCTTTGGCGTTGAGGGCTTTGTACTCGAAGACCGGCAAGCAAACTCCGTTTGGGTGGCGCCGATTGTGGATTCCGGACAGCCGATTGAACACCCCTTGCGGGGCGCAATCCGGATTCTGCAACCAGCGGTCCCTTCATGTAACGCACAGGCCGCCCTGCGGTTGAACAGATTTGCGGGGTCGCTGTCCATTGTTTGCCCCGCGCCCATGGTCTAGACTTGAAACCAGACCAGTCTCAATAGAGATTCGCACCCTGCCGGGACGTGCCCGGCAACAAAGGAGTTGTCATGTCGGGTCCGCACAATGCCCCGGGCAGTAACCCCTACCTGCGCCAGCCCAGCGGCGCACAACCCGCCACAAGCCAGCAGGGCTGGGGAAAAGGTGGATGGGAAGGCGACCAGGCCGCTGAACCCGCGCCGCGCTACGCCGACCAGGGCGGCAACGCGTTCGCCAGCTCGGGCCTGATGAACCAGCTGCTCGAGATTGCGGAAAGCGAAGACGCGTCTGACTTGCACCTGTGTGCGGGCGCACCGCCCGTGCTGCGCATCCATGGCCGACTCGTGCCCGTTGAGGCGAAAGTGCTTACGCCCGACGACACCGAGGCTGCCCTGCGCATCATTCTGTCGGACCGCGACATGGAGCGCTTCTACGAGCATCGCGCGATTGACTGCACGCACACCACGCCCGATGGCAAGGGCCGCTTTCGTGTCAGCGCGTACGTCCAGCGCGGCGCGGTCACGGTCGTGTACCGGCGTATTCCGAGCGACGTCAAGCCGTTCAACAGCCTGGGCCTGCCGCCCGCCTGCGCCAAGCTGCACACGCTGAAAGACGGCATGATCCTGTGCGTGGGCCCCACGGGCTGCGGTAAATCCACGACGCTGGCCACGATCATCGACCAGATCAACGAGAACTTTAACTACAACATCATCACGATCGAAGACCCGATTGAGTTCGTGCACCGCCACAAGCGCAGCCTGGTCAACCAGCGCGAACTTTACAGCGACACCAACAGCTTCGGCGAGGCGCTGCACTTTGCGCTGCGCGAAGACCCCAACGTCATCATGGTCGGCGAAATGCGCGACCTTGAAACGATGCGCACCGCCATCACCGCCGCCGAGACGGGCCACTTGGTGCTGAGCACCCTGCACGCGATTGACTGCATTTCCACCATCGACCGCATGTGCGCCATGTTCCCGACCGAGGAACAGGAATATGTGCGCATGCAGCTTTCCATGGTGCTGCGCGCTGTCATTGCCCAGCGCCTGATGCCCACCAAGAATGAAGACAAGCGCGTGATGGTGGCCGAGTTCATGCTGGTCACGCCGGGCATTGCCAACATGATTCGCCAGGGCCAGCAGGCGCTGATTTACCAGGCACTCGAGACCGGCGCCTCGGCGGGCATGATCAGCTTCGACAAGGCGCTGGTCAACATGGCGCGCAAGGGCCTGATTGACCCTGACCTCGCCATTCGCCAGGCCCGCCACCAAAAGGGCGTGGCCGAAGCGCTGGGCAAGGCGTCGGTACTCAAGACATGATCAACTTCGACAACAACGCCACGACCCCCGTGGACGAATCGGTCCTGCAAGAGCTGATTCGCGCCACCCGCGAATTCTCGGGCAACACAAGCTCGGGCCACTCCCTGGGCAACGCAGCCGGAAAGTACCTGCGCGACCTGCGCGAGCGTGTTGCCAAAGTCCTCAATGCCGCCGACGCCGACGAGATCGTCTTCACCAGCGGCGGCACCGAAAGCGACAACGCCGCCGTGCGCGGCATCGGCTGGGCCATGCAGGCCAAGGGCCGCAACGGGCTGGTCACCAGCGCCATTGAACATCGCGCGGTGCTGAATCCGTGCGAGTGGCTTGGCAGGCACGGCTTCAAGGTGACCGTGCTGCCGGTGGACACCGATGGTGTCGTGGATATGGCCGCGGCCAAGGCCGCCATCGGCCCGGGCACGGCGCTGGTCAGCGTGATGATTGCCAACAACGAAATCGGCACCATCCAGCCGATCCAGCAGCTGGCCAAACTGGCCCATGACGCCGGCGCGGTGATTCACAGCGACGCGGTGCAGGCGATCGGCAAAATGCCTGTCGACGTGCGGGCGCTGGGCGTGGACAGCATCAGCCTGTCGGCGCACAAGTTCTACGGCCCCAAGGGCGTGGGCGTCCTGTACCTGAAAAAAGACACGCCCTACGACTGCTTCATGCTGGGCGGCACGCACGAGGGCGGGCGGCGCGCCGGCACGGTGCCGCTGCCGCAGATTGCCGCACTGACCGTGGCGCTGGAGCTGGCCGAGAAAAAGCGCCGCGAAAAGGGCGCATGGCTTGAGGGCCTGCGCGACCAGCTCGTGCGCGAACTGCTGGCCAAGGTGCCGGGCACGCACGTCAACGGAGACCTAGCCAAGACCACGATCAACACCGCCAGCATTCGTTTTGACGGCGTCTATGGCGGCCACCTGCTGCGCGAAATGGACAAGCAGGGCATCCTCGCCAGCGCCGGCAGCGCGTGCATGTGGGAAATCACCAGGCCAAGCCATGTGCTCACGGCACTCGGCCTCACCGACGAAGAAGGCAGCGGCACGATCCGGTTCAGCCTTGGCTTCGCCAACACCGCCCAGGAAGTGACGCAGGTGGCGGACAAGCTGGCGCAGCTGGTGCCTGCGTTGCGCCGCCAGCCTGCAGCCCTGTAAGCTCGACAAGTCCAGTGTCATTTCCCGCCCCGAACCCGCACGGCAAACGTATCCTGCGGTTGGTGAACCCATGACGAAACTGCTGCCGCTTGCGCTACTGCTGGCGCTGGTCCCGACCACTTTCGCCCCCGCGCAAGATGCGCCCAGGGCGCAGAAGACCCTGCTGATCTCGCCCGACGAGCTCGCCCTGTGGCAAGCCTGGATGCGCGCCGACATGCGCGGCACCTACACGCTCGCCCAGCGCCTGCTCGAAAACACCGAGCCCGGCCGCGCCGACATGCCCGCAGTGGCCGCCTTGCAGGCACGCGCAGCCGACGAACTGGGCTGGCACGCGGCCCATGCCCGCGACCTGCAGTCATTGATCGAAATCCGCGATGGCGACTCAACGGCAGACACGCTGCGCTGGCTGCGCCTGCAACGCCTCAAGCGCCTCGGCGACGTGGCCGCCATCACCGCAGAGGCCGGGCAGCTCAACTTTCTCACGGGCTGGCACGTGGCCGGCCCATTCCCGAACGACCGCGGCCAGGGCTTTGAAGACGTGCAGCAGCCCGAGGAAGACCTTGACCTGTCCGCCGAGTACACCGGCAAAGAGGGCCAGCCCGTCACATGGCGGGCCTTGCCCGTCAAGCCGCTTGACGGCGTGATTGACCTCGGCGCGATGCTGCGCCCCAAGGACGAAGCGACGGCGTTCCTTCTGACAGCCATCTGGTGCGACGAGGCAGCAGACGGCGACTTTCGCGTGGGGTCAGAAGAGTCGATCAAGCTGTGGCGCCTGAACACAGACGGCGACCACGACGAACATCCGCTGGGCGCGCCGCGGCTGGAAAGCCAAGCCGAACGCGAACTGGGCTTCGACCAGGACAACACCAACCCGATCGCCCTGGCCAAGGGCTGGAACGTCATCCTGTTGAAGGCCGGCAACAGCGACACGGGCTGGCGGCTGCATGTGCGCCTGGATTGCGCAGGCACGTGGCGCGAAGCGGCAAACAGCGACGAGCTGGCGGCAGCGTTGGCGGAAAGCAGCAACGCCGCGCGTGGCGCCGAAACCAGCCCGGCAATCCGCGACCCAGAGCTGTTCCGCGATGCTTACCGCGAGTTGCTGCTGCCGCGCCTTGACCGCACCAGCAGCCTGCCGCGCCGCCACATGGACAAGGCGCTGGAGCAGTTCCGCGCCGCGCTGGCCGCGTTGCCTGCCGGCGAAAGCGGACAGTACGATGCCGAGCACGCGGTGCTCTGCTATGTCGCGGCATGGGCCAACCGCAGCAGTGCCTCGGTGGCGGCGGGCCGCGAAGAGAACCGGCGCAGGGTGCTGCTGAAGCAGTGTATCGAGCTCGACCCGCTGGCGGCTCGGGCCGCGCTGGAGCTCTCGCAGTACTACACCACCACGTTTGGCAACCCCGAACTCGCCGACCAGTACGCGCAAGCTGCAGTCAAAGCCGCCCCGCATTGGATTGAGGCGCGGCTCTACGCGGCGCGCGTGGTGCAGATGAAGAACCTGGACATTGAGGTCGAGCGTGAACTCGCCAGGCTGCTGCAGCAGCATCCGGACAACCCCGCCGTGCTGCGCTACAGCGCCTACTACGCGGGCCTGCGCAAAGACTATGCCCTCAGCAACGAGCTGTTTGCCAAGGCGCTTGCCGCCGACCATTCTGACAGCTACGCGCGCGACCGGTTGATTGAGCGCGCCGTGCAGCGCGGCGACCTGAAGACCGCAACCCGGCACGCACAGGACGCGCGCAAGCTGAACCCCTTTGACATTGACGCGGCAAGGCAACTGGCCGAACTGCACTACTCGGCAAGCCGCTATTCGCTGGCCGAGCGCGAACTCCATGCGGCGCTGAAAATCGCACCCCGCGACGACGGCTTGCTTGAGCTGCTGGGATGCGTGTACGCGAGCTGGGCCGACAGCGACGAGACCCGCAGCACCGAGCTGCGCGAGAAATCGCTTGAGGCATTCCGCAGCGCGCTCGATGCCAACGCGCGCCGCGAAGACATTGAACGCTACCTTGAGTTCATTGACGGCGCACAGCCGCCGTTTGAGACCGCGCTGCAACTCAGCATCGAAGACCGGCTGCGCGCGGCACTGGAGTCGCCGGTAGACGGCGACAACCCGTACGAGGTCGTGTTTCGCGAAGAAATCGTCGTCGTCAATGAAGACGGCACGACCGCAACCTATACCCAGGAAGCCTACCGCATCACCAACGACCGCGGGCGCGACTGGCTCAGCAGTATCCGCGTGCCGGCCTGGAGCGGCCAGCAGGGCCGCTGCGTCCATGCCGAGCTGTGGCGCGCCGACGGCGAACGTGAACAGGGGCGCCGCTCGCGCTGGGCCGCCAGCTTTCCGCCGCTCGAGATCGGCGACATCGTTCACGTGCGCTTTCGCGTCACCGACCGCGAGCAGAGCTTCTTCGGCGACTTCTATGGCACGCGCGAGATTCTGGCTGACTACGTGCCGATCAAGGAGTTGCGCCTGTGCTGGGTGCTGCCCAAGGGCCGCAAGTTCCACGAGTACCGCACGCTCGGCGCCCCGGCCCGCACCGAGAGCGAAGTGCAAGGCCGCATCGTCTGGACCTACACCGCGTCTGACATCCCGCGTCTGCCCGATGAGCCCTACGCGCCGCCCGCAGAACAGCGCGCCCCCACCGTGCAACTCAGCACCTACGGCGACTGGAAAGAGTTCGGGCGCTGGTACCACAACCTGATCCGCAAGCAGATGGAACCGACCCCAGAGATGACCGCCAAGGTCCGCGAACTCACCGCCGGCCTGGCCACCGAGCAGGCCCGCGCCCGCGCCATCTACAACTGGATCGTCACCGAGGTGCGCTACAACGCCGACTGGCACTTCGGCGTGCACGGCTACAAGCCGTTTTCAGCGGGTGCCGTGTTCGCGCGCTGCATCGGCGACTGCAAGGACAAGGCCCTGCTGTTCTGCACCATGGCCGGCATCGCGGGCGTGACCGCGCACCCGGTGATCATCAACCTCGAGACCTTTCGCGGCACAGAGGACATCACGCTGCCGATGCCCGCGCACTTCAACCACGCCATCGCCTGCATTGAGTACAGCGACGGCTCGCGCCAATTTGTCGACGGCACGACCACTTACAACGCCTTCGATGAACTGCCCAGCGGCGACGCCGGCGCATCCGTCATCATTGTGCGCGCCGACGGCGGCGAGCTTGCGAAAGTGCCCGTGCCCGCCGCAGACCAGGACCGCACCACCGAGAACATCGAAGCCGAGTTCGCTGCCAACGGCGTCTTGAGGCTTCGCGTGACACGCACCGCCGTCGGCGACAGCGCCGCATCCATGCGCGCACGCTACCTGCGCGAGGGCGACCGCAAACGCCAGCTTGAACGCGAATGGTCCGAGCATTTCGCGGGCGCCACGGTCGAGGACATCAGCGTGGACGGCATCACCGGCCTCGACGGCAAGCCCGTGCTGCGCTTCACCGTCAATCTTCCGGAGGGCTGGGTCAGCCGTGACGGCGGCACCGAGTTCCGGCTGGCGCTTGACCCCAACGAGTTCGGCAAGACCGGCTACGCCTCGCTGACCAAGCGCAAGACCGACCTGTTGCTCGCGCCGCCGTTCAGCAAGGAAGTCACGGTCACCTGCAAGCTGCCCGCGGGCATGAAGGCCACCAACCTGCCCAAGGCGCTTGATCTCAAGCACACCGGCGTGCGCCTGCAGGTCAGCGCTGAAGCCGGCAACGGCACACTCACCATCAGGCGCAGCTACGCGATGCTGGGCGGCGTGGTCAAGCCCGACGCGTACGCCGACTTCCGGGCCAAACTCGTTGAGTTCGACAGCGCCGAGGCGCGCACCATTCGCCTTACCAAGTAAGGAACAACATGAGCCTGATCCGGAACTGGGGCAGCATGCGACTGATGGCGGCTTTGCTGCTGCTGGCACCTGCGTGCCTGTCGGCGCAGCACGTTGAAGCTGACCTGAAAGCCTACGAGCGCGTGTTTCTTGACCCGGCTTTGCTGACCGCCGACTACGACACGCACCTGCAAACCCTGTTGTCGGTGATCGATGCCGCGCCCGCGTCGGCCCCGGCAGTCACTGCATTGCGGCGCGCGCTGAAGCTGGAGGACCAGTGCGCCAGCATGCAGCCGCTGTATCACTGGCTGGAAGCGAAGGCGCGTGAAGACTTCAAGGGCTGCGGCGCAGACTCAGGCGACTATGTGCAGGCGTACACCCAGCTTGCGCGAAAGTACGCGCCGGACCTGCTGTGGCACGAAGTCGCGCGAAAGCGCCGCGGCATCACCGAGTGGGCCTTCATCGGCCCGTTTGTGGAGGGCTCGACCACCTCCCACGACGACACCTTTTCGCCTGAAGTCATGCTCGACTTTGATGCCACCTGCGGCGGCGCTTACGGCGACCTGCGCTGGGGGCCGCTGCGCCACGACGACCCGCTGTCAAGCCGCGTTGACCTGTGGACCCAGCAGCGCTGGAGCGGCACCGGCTATTACCTTGCAACCGCGCTGGTCAGCGACAGCGACCGCGAACTGTACCTGCGCATGGAAACGCCCGGCTCTGCCAAGCTGTGGTTGAACGGCGCGTACCTGCTGAATGTCGATGCGCGCAACCAGGACTGGCCGCAGTTGTGGCTGCCGCTGCAACTCAAGCGCGGGCGGAACCTGCTGCTGGTCAAGGTCAGTGGCTTGAACGCCGTCAGCGCCTGGCTGCGCACCCAGGACGGCGCGATCCCCGGCGGCGTGGTGGCGATGACACCCAGGGCCGGCGACGCGCGCATGCCGGTCAAGGGCGGCAACCCGGCGCTGCAGGAGCGCGCGAACCCTGAGTCCGAACGCCTCGGAAAACTGCATGACGCCGCAGTCAAGTTGGGCGGCCGATACCCCGGCGTGGCGCTGCTCGCGGCGATCTCCGCCTACAGCGCCCACAGCATGAGCTGGCGCATGGGCGAAGCCCTTGACCGCGCGCGCACCGCACTGCCCGACGAGCCGCTGGCCCAGCTTGAAGTCCTGCGCCATCTCGACGCCAGCCCGCTGCACAGCGCCAGCGACCGCCGCCGCCTGCGGGTCGAGATGACCGGCCGCCTGCTGGCAGCAGACCCGACGCTGCTGCCAGCAGTCTTTGAGAAGGCAAAGCTGCTGGCCGAAGACCAGCGCTTTCGCGACGCGGCGACCTTGCTTGAGAAGGCCCGCGAGACCCACGCCGACAACTGGCGCATCAGCCTGGCGCTCGCCGACGTTTACAAGGACGCTGACTGGCGCAGCGAGTGGCTGCGCGAACTGCGGCGCAATGCCGCCCCCCCGGCACGCGACGCCATCCCCGTGCTGCGGGCCACGGTTCGGCACTATGCGACCCACCACGAGCTTGCCAAACGCGCCGCCACGGAGCGCCGCCTGCTTGCCCTGTTGCCCGGCGACCGGGACGCGATGCTGGGCCTGTGCCAGACCCTCTTGCGCACCGGCGACAGCGCCGAGGCGCTGAAACTGGCCCGCCAACTCGCCCTGGCCGACCCCGGCAACAACGGCGCGCTCGAGAACCTGGCCGAAGTGCTGGTTGCCAACGGCCGCCTGGATGAAGCCGTGCAGGTGTATGAGCAGCTTGCAAAGCGATCCGCACGGCCGGAAGAGTTCTGGCAGGACGCCGCCCGCGCCTGTCTGCAGTTGGGCCGCGAAGCGCCCGCGATCGGCCTGCTGGAACGGTCGCTGGAGGCAGCGCCCGGCCAGCACGGCACGCGCCGCCAGTTGCAGCGCATGCGCGGCCAAAGCGAAGACTTCTGGAGCAGCCACGCCCTGACGTGGGACGAGATCATGAAGCACGACGTCAGCAGCGAACAGTTCCCCCGCGCGGACAGCGCCCTGCTGCTGGACGAATCGATCGAACTGGTCTACCCGGACGGCAGCTCGATCAACTACGTTCACACGGTGCGCAAGATCCTGACGCAGGACGGCGTCGATGAGCGCGGCAAAGAGCGCATCCCCGGCGAACTCTTTACCGCCCGCACCATCCTGCCCGACGGCACTGTGCTGGAGCCGATCTCGCAAGCCGACGGGCTGGTCGAGTTTCCGGGGGTCAAGGTCGGGTGCTATCTGGATGTTGCCTACCTGACACGCAGCGACGGCGGCCCCCACCGCACGCTGGACGGCAACCGCTTCTACTTCAATGACACCGAGCTGCGCTCGCCGTTTGCCATCAGCCGCTGGGTGTTGATCGCGCCCGAGAAGCTGCGCCTGAACTTTGTGTACCACAACATGACGCCCCAGGACCCCGGCGTCACCGTCACACAGAAGAATCAGGGCGGCAGCGTCGTGCGCGTGTGGGACGTGCGCAACCCGAACCACCCCGAGTACGAGCCGTTCATGCCGTCTCCGCTCGAGTTCATCCCGTGGGTCGAAGCCGCGATTGCCCACGACTGGCGCGAGCGCGCCCGCCGCGCCGGTGACGAAGGGCTGCGCGACACGCGCGTGACCGAACTGATCCGGGCACGCGCCGGGCAGCTGACCAAGGGGCTCAGCGATGACCGCGCCAAAGCTGAGGCGATCTACGATTGGGTCAACGCCACGTTTGTTGCCGAGGGCGAGGCATGGAACGCCCACCAGGCCCTGAATGCCGGCGCGGGCGACCGCCAGCAGGTGTTTGTCGCACTGTGCAGCGCAGCCGGCATCCGGCTTGGCTTCGCGCTGGCCGACGCGGCGCCGCCCTACAAGATGGTTGACCCGGAAGACCTGTCGCGGCCGCGCTGGAACCACCCGCGCGACACCGACTTTGACCACTTTCTGTGCGTGGTGTGGGACGGCGACACGCCGGTGTTCATTGACATGCAAGGCCGTTTGCGGCCCTTCGGCGCGCTTTCCGGCCGACTGTCGCGCGCGCCCGCGGTACTGTGGCGCGACCATGGCTATGAGCTGATTCACCTGCCCGGCGGCGACCGCGAGTCTGACCGCTTCGAGAACCGCACGCGCATTGAACTTGCCGCCGACGGCAGCGCGAAGCTGACCGGCAGCATCACCATTCGGGGCGAGCGCGCGTACGACCTGAAAGAGACGCTGCGCAACACGCCCTATGAGCAGCAATGCCAGCAGCTTGAGGAAGAGGTCGCGGGGGCATTCCCCGGTTTCTCGGTCGACGAGTGCCGCTTTCCGCAGTTGGCAGACGTGCACCAGCCGCTGCTGCGCGAGTTTGACGGCAGCGTCAAGGGCATGGCACGCGTGCAGGGCGATGCGCTGACGCTGGAGCTGCCGGGGGAAAAGCTGGGTCGCCTGCTGTCGGTGCTGGTCAGCCTGGAGCGCCGCCGCTTTGACCTGGTACTGGACTTTGACCTGGTGCAGACCGACGAGCTGCGCATCAAGCCACCCGCGGGCTACGCATTTACAAGCATTCCGGATGCGCTGCTGTTCCCGACTGCGCCGCTGGAGTACAGCATGCAGTTCCGCATCGACGCGGGCGAGCTGGTGATGACCCGCAAGCTGGTGATCGGGCCGGGCCGGTTGCTGCCCGCGGACTACGCCGACGTGGTCGAGCAGGTCAAGCTGATCCGGGCGGCGGAAGCCGTGAAGTTGAAGCTGGCCAGGACGGAATAGCCGCGGGCCCGCGCGCGTTACTGTTGACAGGTCAAGTTGCCCGCCGGCATGGGCGGTGCTAGACTTCAGGCCGGTCTTTGACAACTGGGGGTGATCGGTTTCGACCGTGTAGTTGGTCGCTGAGGAAGGGTGTCGAGGATGTCGGTGACCTCGTGAATCATCCGGCAAAATCATACATGCTGAAAACCGTTACGCTCTCGCAGCCTAATTAGTGCTCCGAGCGTGCTGCATTTCTCGCCTGAGGGAATGCAGAGCGAAATGATGATCGGGCTGGCACGCATGCCCCGCCGCGGGGCTGCGCGCGAGACCAAGCGGATCGTTGCAGGCGAGCCTGTCTGTTGGCGCGCGTGCGATCAGAAACAGTAAACAGACTACGCACCTAGATGCCTCATCGCTCGGTTATGCGGCACGCGGGTTCGATTCCCGCCACCTCCACCAGACTCCGCGCTGCCCGGACTTGCGTCCGGCCAGCGCTTCGTCTGGCAGGCCGCGCCCCCGTGCATCATTGTTCGATCCTGTGTGGCGCGGACGTCATGCAACGGCCAATCCAGAGCAACTCACACAAAGATGTGCATGCTGATGTCGTCGGTGTAGCTGCCGTCGTCGAGCTTGATCTCGCGCGGCTTCACGCCGTTCACGGTAAAGCCGCACTTGTAATACAGGCGGATCGCGCGGGGGTTGTTGCCCAGCACCTGCAGGCTGACCTTCTCGATCTTCGGGTTGTCCCGCGCCCAGTCCAGCAGCGTACGCAGCAGCGCATGCCCGATGCCGCGGCCCTGCCACGCGGGGCGCAGGCCCATGCCCAGAGTGCCGGTGTGGGCAAGGCGCGTGCGCTCGGCGGGCCGGAAGTTGATGTTGCCCACGATGTCGCCTTGCGCTTCCGCCACGAGCAGCAAGGCGTTGGGATTCTCGAGGTAGGCCGCGATCCATTCGCGCTCCTGTTGCGGAGTAAGCTGGAACTCGGCCAGCGTGGTCAGCGTGCCGACACTGGCAGCCAGCACCTCGCGCACGCAGTCCAGCATGCGCTCTGCGTCGGCGGCCACCGCGCAGCGAATCACCACCGGCGCGCCGTCGCGGGTCTTGATCGTGGTCGGCTCGATCCTTGCCATGTTCGGGGCCATGATAACTCACGCGACGCTTTCCGCGGCATGGGTCCTGATCGCCTTTGAGCGCGCCGCCAAATCCGGTATGCTCGCGCCATGGATCGCAAGGTCGTCACCTCGGGCGCGCCCTGGGAACAGAAGTACGGCTATCGACGCGCCGTGCGCGTCGGCCCCCACGTACACGTGTCGGGCACCGCGCCGCTGGACGAGCAGGGCAACACCTTCGGTGTTGGTGACGGCTACGCGCAGGCCAGGCGCTGTCTCGCCATTGCGCTGGATGCCGCCGCCCAACTTGGCGCCACGGTCGTTCACGTCGTGCGCACCCGCATGTACGTGACCGACATGCGCTTTGCCGACGACTTCGGCCGTGCCCACGGCGAAGTTTTCAGCGAGCACCCGCCCGCGTCCACCATGGTCGAAGTCCGCAAGCTGATCCACCCCGACATGCTGATCGAGATCGAACTTGAGGCCTACGTCCCATGAGTGAAGTGCGCGCCATCCTCTGGGACATGGGCGGTGTGCTGTGCCGCGTGGACGAGTCCGCGGTCTGGGACGCCTGGCAGCAGCACACCGGCATCCGCGGCGATGAGCTGCGCCGCGAGCTGTATGACCGCGGGTTGAAACTTGAGTTTGACAGCGGCTTGAAGACACCCGGCGGCGTCGCCCTGTTTCTGGCCACGCGCTGGGAGGTTGACGTGTCAAGTGCCGACTGGCGCCGCATCTGGGGCCTGGCCGTCGCCCCGGACCCTGAGGTGGACGAACTCGCCGCCGCGGTCGCCCAACACACCCCGTGCGCGCTGGCCAGCACCACCGACAAGGTCCATCACGAGAAACTGGCGGGCGAGCTGAAGTGCCTTGCGGCGTTCAAGGCGCAGGTGGTGTCATACAAAGTCGGCCACGTGAAGCCGCACCCGAACTTCTACCGCGCCTGTCTCGATGCGCTGGGCACCGACGCCCGCCACACGCTGTTCATTGACGACCGGCTTGAGAACGTGCTGGGCGCGGTCGACACGGGCATGCAGGGCTTTCGCTTTACGAACATCCACGAGCTGCGCAAAGAACTCGCCCGCGTCGGCTTGATCTAGCGCCCAGCGCCGAAGTCAATGATTCGTGCTGAACTCGCTGGTCAGCAACAGCGCAAACAACGCGTCTTCCCAGCCCTGGCGCTCGTCTTTGCCCTGCCCGATGAACGCCGCAAAACGCTCGGTCTCGGCGCTGTCGGGGCGGCGCGACAGCACAATCAGGAACAGCCGTTCTATCCGCGGCTCCAGCTTGCTCGACCCGGTGGTGATATGGTCGAGCACCGAGCCCTTGCCCCACGCCGACAGTTGCGTGGTGACCTCGCCGTTCATCAGCATCAATGCCTGGTCAATCGTAAGCGTGAAGCTCTCGGCTTCCATCATTTCGTCGTCGCTCGAAATCGCGGCGTACCGGCGCGAAGCCGCGCGGCGCACATACCAGTCATCGCCCATGGTGTCGATCAGGGCCTCGAGCTTGCCCAGCGCCTCAGCGTCGTACTCGTAGCGCTTGCCCTTGGCGTCGGCCTTGTCTTCTTTCTTTGCGTCGCCGTCGGCTTTCATCTCGCGCTCGGCCTGCTGGCGTTCGCGGGCGTAGGGGTTGGTCTTGACGCCCACGCGCCTGCGCTCGGCGTGGTTCGAAATCGCCAGCAAGGTGCCGAAGAACTGTTCAGGCGCCAGTTGCCGCACGGGGTAGCGCGCGAAGTGCCATGCCTCGACGTTGCCCTCTTTGCGCGTGGCACCGCTGCTGGCGGCTTGCCAGGTGCGGGTCTTGAGCACGGCACGGTAGAAGCGCTGCACATTGTAGTCGTTGTCGCGCAGGTCTTTGGCCAGCAGGTCCAGCAGCTCGGGGTGGCTGGCTTCGTTGATACTGTTGAAGTCATCGACGGGGTTAAGAATGCCCATGCCGAACAGGAAGCTCCAGAAGCGGTTGGCCAGGTAGCGCTGGGTCTGGGTGTTTGCGTCAGCGATGACCCACTTGGCCCACGCCTTGCGCCACAGCTCGGAGTTTTCGACTTTCAGGTCTTCGCCCAGCAGGTACTTCGGCGCGCGGTAGCGCATGCCCTCATACTCGCGCAGGCGCTGCTCGACGCTGTCGATCTGCTTCAGGCGCTTCTGCATCACCTCGGGGTCGACGCGTTTGACCTTGTTGCTGCCAATGATGGCCTGGCGCGGGCGCACGTCGCCCATGCGGCGCAGGCGCATCGCGGAAAAGAAGCTGGCCACGCCATTGAAATCGGCTTCTTTCCAGGCGTCTTCGTAAGGATGGTCGTGGCACTGCGCGCACTGGATCTGCACGCCCGTGAACTGGCGCGTGGTTTCGCCGGCCACGTCGGGCGTCAACAGTTCGCGGCGCGAGCCGTAGTAAGCCGCCGCCGGGTTGTCCGACATCTTTCCTTCGGCGGTGATGATGTCGTACATGATCTGGTCAAAACCGCGGCCGGCGTGAATCTCGTTGGCAATCCAGGCGCCCAGCACCATGTCGCCGTTGTCCTGCGCGCGGGCGCGGCCCGTAAACACGTTGAGCCACTGGTCGGTCACGTACTCGGCAAAGCGTTTGTCGGCCACCAGCGTGTCGATCAGCCTGTTGCGCTTGTCTTTATCGGTCGAATCAAGAAACGCCACGGTTTCGTCGGCTTTGGGCGGCATGCCCGTCAGGTCAAGGTACACGCGGCGCACGAACTCGGCGTCGTTGGTCTGGGGCGCGCGGGTGATGCCGTCGCGGGCCAGCAGCTTGTCGATCTCGCGGTCAATGGCCGCAGTCAGCGCGCTTTCAGCGTTTCCGGTTGACGGCGACGCTTCGGTCTTTTTGTCGTCCGGCTTGGCGTCGGTTTCTTCGGCAGCCGCAAACGTCTGGAATGCCAGCAGGGCGCACGCAATGGCGGCTGCGGCAAAGATCGCGGTCAAACGCATACAACCTCCGGGATGCGGACAGGCCCATGTTAAACCCGCGCCGAAGCAATTGGTTGCGAAATACCGGAATGCCAGTGCTGCGCGCTATGGAGTCGCGAGTTCAAACACCGGGTCTTCGGTTTGGGCCCGGCGCAGCGCCTCGTGGGTTCTGGCCATGTCCTCGGCTGCCATTGGCGGCTCGCTGGGCAGGCCAGGCTCTGTGGGCTCGGCAGGCACGGGTGCGGCTTGGGGGAAGTCTTGTGCTCGTGGCGGCACCATCAGCGTAAACTCTTCTGTCACCGCCGCATCATGCGACTTCGGGCCGTCGAACTTCAGGTGCACCGCGCGCGCAGCCGCATCGTAAATCTCGTACTTGGTTTGCACGCGAAGGGCGACCGCCTGCTCAAGGGCCTTGGCGGCGCGAATGGCCACGCTGGGCGCGATCTGCCAGCGGTAGTTCTCAAGCTGCATCATGTCGAGCAGCCTGGCGCGCGCCTCAAGCTCGCGATGGTGCGCCAGAAGCGTCTTGGTGTGATGGTCAATCGACAACTGGATTTCGGCCAAGCCGAAGAAATCGGTGTAGCGCTCCATGCACTCGCGGAAGTAGCGCTGGCGCTCAGCCATGTCGGCGTAGCTGCCGGCATCGCGGCTGTGGGCGCTTGCGGCGGGCGCGTGCTGCGCATCCAGGTGGACCTGTCCCAGCTTCACGCCAGCCGGGAGCTTTCGAACTTTTGCACGTTTGCTCATGACACTCTCCTGTGGTCAAGCAACACAGGAAGCGTAGCAAGGGGTGCGACAAGGTTTGGATTCTGGGGCGAGCACTCAGAACCCATAAAATGGTGAACCCGGCGCGAGCGCCGGGTTCGTGATGCGTGGCTGACGGGTTATTGGGGGAGGGGCCGTCAGCCCTGTAAGTTCTTGATTGCGCATTGCGCGCGGGAGAGAGGGGCACAGCAGAGGCCGTGCCGCGGGGGGTATGGAGTACTTCTTTCGCTTCGTGTCTTGCGTTTCCTTCGTAGTAACTACCAGAGTCGGTCGTCACCCCTCGTTTCTTCCGAATGTGCCTCTGTCTATTTCTTAAACGAAATGCTCCTGCATCTCGTTCCACAAATTCCTCCCCGCGCCGCGCATTTTCTGCGGCGCTGCGGTCACCTGCCAGTAACGCGGGTGGCTACAGTTTAAGAGAAGTCAGCAGCTCGTTCACCGCTGCCCGTGGTGAGATCGTGCCCTGCCGCACCTGGCTGCAAAGCCTCTCAAACAGCGGCTTGGCGCGGGTACCGGTGCGCAGCGCGCGCAGCAGTGCCTCGCCGGCGAGGTCGGTCAAGCGGGCCACCGAGCGCGCGGCACGCACCTCGGGCAGCGCTCCCTGTGACAATAGAAATGTGCGATGCTGTGCAATCGCGTTCACCAACTCGTCCACGCCTTCGTCTGTCGTGGCAACCGTGCGCACCACGGGCGGCAACCACAGCGGGCCCGGCTGGTGGGCGCGCAGCTCAAGCGCTTCCTTGATGTCTTCTTCCAGGTGCTCGGATCCTTCGCGGTCGGCCTTGTTGATCGCGACGACGTCGGCAATTTCCATGATGCCCGCTTTCAGGGCCTGCACGCTGTCGCCGGCGGCGGGCGTGAGCACGACCACGGTCGTGTCGGCCAGGCGCGCGATATCAACTTCGCTTTGGCCCACGCCCACGGTCTCGACGATCACGGGGTCAAACGCCGCCAGCGCCAGCACATCGCAGGCATCGTGGCTGCCGATGGCAAGCCCGCCAAAGCGGCCGCGCGCAGCCATGCTGCGCACGAACACGTCTTCATCCAGCGCATGCTCGGTCATGCGCAGCCGGTCGCCCAGCAGCGCCCCGCCCGAGAACGGGCTTGACGGGTCAACAGCGACCACTCCGACGCGGCGACCCTGGCGGCGCAGGTTCTTGATGATCGAGCTGGTCAGCGTGCTTTTGCCCGCGCCCGGCGGGCCGGTGATGCCGACGCGTTCGGGGTGCGGGATGTGTGCGTACCCGGCATCCAGCGCCGCCAGAAAGGGCTCGTCGCCGTTCTCGACCAGCGTCAGCGCGCGCGCGATGGCGCGAACGTCGCGGCTGCGGATGCGTGCAATCAGGTCCATCGCATGAAGGATACAGCGAATTGCGCGCAACCGAAGTTCGAAACCGCCGGCGCATTTGTGGCGTACTTTCCGGGGCAGCATATGGCTAACATCGCGGCATGGCCGCGATGCATGCCGAGGGAGCCTACCTGTTTCGCCACGCGCTGGTGCGTGACGCGGCCTATGACCTGCAGCCGGCGTCGCGGCGCGCCCGGCTGCATGAACTGACCATTGCGATCCTTGAGGAGCTTTGTGGCGCCGACGAGTCTGCGCTCAACGCCAGTGCACTGGAGCTTGCCAACCACGCCGCCCGCGCCCGCGCCGACATGCCCGGGGCCACGCGCAACCTGGCCGCCGTCAAACGGTTGGCCCAGCGCGAAGCGAACTATCTGGGTCGCGCCGCCCTGCATGCCGAAGCCAGTTATCGGCACCATGAGGCCGAGCGCTGCTGGCGGCGCCTTGCAGACCTGGCCGAGCCGAATGAAGCCGCCAACGCAACCTATCGCGCCGGGGGCATGTGTTTTCGGCTGGGTCGGGTGGCCGAGGCCGAAGTGCTGTATCGCGAAGCGTTGCATGCCGCGCAGAGCACAGGCCTCAGCCGCGTGGAGGCCGTGGCGCTGAGCGGCCTGGCAAGCCTGTACCGGCAGACAGGCCGCAGCACAGAGGCTGAGCGCTACTTTGAGCGCGCGTTTGAGGCGCACAGCCGCGCCGCCGATGCCGTGGGTGAGTCGGTCACGTTGACCAATCTGGCGAACTTCTACCTTGGGTTGGGGCGCCTGCCCGAGGCCAAGGCTGCGTTCGAGCGCACGCTGGCCAAGCTGGAGGCGTTGCAGCAGCGCCGCTCAGTCGGCATCGCGCTGAATGGGTACAGCAGCGTGTTCCAGCACATGCACAGATTTGAAGAGGCCGAGGCCACCTACCGGCGCGCCCTGGGCATCATGCGCGAAGTGGGTGATCGCATGTATGAGGGTGTGGTGCTCGGCAACTTGGGGTTTTTGTACACGTCGACGGCCCGGCATGCCGAAGCAGAGGCCGTGATCTCGGCGGCGCTGACCATCGCGCGCGACGTGAATGACCAGCGCCTTGAAGGCGTGCTGCGCGGCAACCTTGCAATCACGCTGCGTGAAACGGCACGCCTGGACGCAGCCATGGCCAGCATGCAACGCGCCCTTGAGCTGCACCGCGAAACCGCCAACCTGCACTTCGAGGGCATGCACCTGTGCGAGCACGCCCAGACCCTGCTGAAGCTGGGGAGATTCGGCGATGCCGGGACAGCCTGGCAACGGGGCGCGGAAATTCTGCGCATGGTGGGCGACACCAACGGGCTGAGCCGGCGCACCCAGGCCGCACGCGAGGCGTTTCGGAGCGCCGGGCAGCCGATGCCGGGCGATGCCTGAACAGCATCTGCATGCACCGTCAGCGCAGCTTCAGTCTTCCAGTTCGTCGGCGTAGCGGTGGGCCTGCTGGCGCAGCACCGGGCTGGGGTCGCGCTCTTTGATGCGCAGAAACCAGGTGCGCAGCGACTTGTCTTTCAGTTCGCCCAGCCGCGTCAGCGCGGCCTGCCGAACGCGCAGCGACGGGTCGTTTTCTACCAGCCCCTTCATGCGCTCCACGTCGGTCCTGGGGATGTGGGCAACGGCAACGGCACGCAGCGAGGCGTCCTTGTTGACGTCGAGATACTCATCCAGCAGCGCAGTCTTGTTGTCCGAGCGATCCAGCATCGCGCCCAGCGCCTGCGACTTCACGGCAATATTCGCGCCTTGCTCAAGCACGCGCCGCAGCTCGGCGTCAGCACCGCTGGTCGGGCTGCGGCGCAGGCCCTCCACGGCGCCCTGGGCCACCAGCGGGTCTGGGTCGTCCGCGGCCTGCGTGAGGCGTTGCAGCACCGCTTCACCGCCGACACACCCCAGCGCGGTCAGCCACGCCGGCAGGTACTCATCTTTGCGCGACACGCCGGCTTCCACGATCAGCAGGGCGTCCGGGATCGCACGTTCTGCAACCGTGGCAATCAACGCGCGAATGATGTCGGCACCCAGCGGCTGTGTGACCATGCGCTTGACCAGGTCGGCGATTTCCTGCGCGTGTTCGACGGCCCACGCGCGGCCGGGGCCAACCTGCTCCAGCGCATCGGCCAACTTGTCATCGATGATCGGGATGCCGCCGCTGCGGTCGCGCCGCGGCAAGCCGCGCACGAGCATCGGCAGGCAGGCCTTGAGCGCGGTCTGTTCCAGCTCAAGCAGCGCGGTGGACCAGTCATCCAGCGACGTGATCCAGAGCCACAGCGCCATGAAGCGAAGTTCCTCGGGCGCGGTTTGCCGCTCCAGCATGCGGCGCAGGTTCTCACGAATCGCGACGGTGACGCCGCCAGGCCCGGTCTTGTACTCGTCGCGTTTGACGGCCTTGTGCAGGCGCAGCAACTGCTGGAACAGCGGCACCAGCAGCCACTCGGGCTTCTCGGCGTCGATGGTGCTGCGCAACAGCGCCATCAGGCGTTCGTCGCGCGACGGGCCCTCGAACAGCATGGGCAGCAGTGTCTCGAGGTACAGCTTGAGTTCTTCAAGCTCGCCCGCGGCGTATTGGTCGGTGGTACCAAGCCACTGGTTGGTGCGGGTGTCGAGCACGCGCAGCGCCCATGTGCGGCGCTCTTGCTCCGCATGATAGGCCTTGAAGAACTCGATGCGCGCCCAGGCGCTTTGTTCGTTTTCGATGTGAAAGGTCAGGCGCGCGTCCACGCGTCCACTGGGCCGGCACTTTCGCAACTCGGCGTGCGCGCTTTCGCGGCCACGGCGGTCGCCGACCTTGGTCGCGTGCTGGATGCGCCCAATCAGGATGTCAATTTCGCGCTCGGTGTTCTCGGCGACTTCGGGGGGCGGCACCTCGCCGCCATCGACCGGTGTTTCGCCACCGTCGGCACTGTTGCCCGCCGCTTCGTTGGTGCCGGCTGCGGGCGCGTTGGCCAGGTCTTTGCCGCGGCTGCCCAGATCGGGCAGCTTGGGGCCCGAATTTGCGGCAGGCGTGTCGGCGCTGCCAGCGCCGCCGAATTGCAGCCACGCGAACACGGCGCCGCCCAGCGCCAGCGGCAGCACGCACAAGACGATCAGCCACACTGGCGCGCGGCGGGGTTGGGATTGCACTTCCATGCCTACGGTTTAACGCACTGCGCGGCGATTCGTTAGCGAATCAGGTGTTGTGCCGGGCCCTCGCCCAGCAGTTTGATCGGGTCGCCGACCAGCGGCGCGGTCTCCAGCCGGTACGCCTCGGCGTGCAGGCAACCGCACTTCAAGCCAAAGTGCGCCGTGATGCTGAGAAACTGGTCAATGAACCCTGACTTGCTCATGCGCGTCAGGGGCGCGCCGCTTTCCTCGACGACGTGCTGGAACTGGCTGGCGTAGGCCAGAATCGCCTGCTTCTTCGTTTCAATCACCGCGCTGATGTCCACGTAAAACGATTCCTCGATGTACCGGCTGTAGCGCGCGTGCACCAGCCGCTGTACGCGGTGCGGCGGCAGGTCGGTGACATAGCCCTTGAGTGCCGCGAAGTGCACCGCTTTCTTGGCCAGGCGCGCGGCGGCTTCGTGGTCGGGGTGGTGGCAGGTGAACCACGGGGCGACCACGACTTGCGGTTTCAGGCGGCGCAACTGGTTCACGACGCTGCGCACGCTTTCGTGGCTGTCGTCGATAAAGCCGTCTTGGAAGCCGGCAAAGGCAACTTCGGCGCAGCCCAGGATGCGCGCGGCCTCGCGCGCTTCTTTCTCGCGGGTCTCGGGCGTGCCGTGGGTGCCCATCTCGCCGCGCGAAAGGTGCAGGATGCCGGTGCGGTAGCCCTGGCTTGCCGCGCGGGCCAGCCACCCGCCGCTGGTCATTTCTGCGTCGTCGGGGTGCGCGCCAATGGCAAGCAGGTGCAGAGGTTCAGCCATTGGGTCATTCTATGTTTGACAATCGGCGCGGTAAGTAAGGGTTACCAGCCCAGTACCGGGGCCAGCCTGCGCAGTGCGTCGGGGATGCGCGCGCCGAACCAGCACAGGTCCTGGCCGTCGCAGATGCGAAAGCGGTCGGCGGGCAGTTTCGGCAACTGCTCGCGCCAGAACTGCAGGTGCGCCGGCTGAAACGCGAAGGGCTCGTCCGGAAACAGCAGGATGTCGGGCTTGAGGCCCACGACCTGTTCCGGGGTGACCTGCGGGTAGCGGTCTTCGGTGGCGTGCAGCAGGTGTGCGCCGCCCAGGGTCTCGATCATGTCGCCGATGTACGTGCCGCCGCCCGCAGCCATCCAGGGCTCGCGCCAGATGAATGCGAGTACGCGGGGCCGGGTGTGGTCGCGCGGTTTCAGGCGGTGCTGGTTCTGCTCGGCCAGTTGCGCGGCGCGGTCGCGGGCCGCCACGACTTCGCGCACGCCATCGCGCACGATCGCGTCGGCGACGGGTTCGCGCTGAAAGATTTGTCCCGCGGTGGCGACGTAGGCCAGGCCCTCCTCGACGGTGGTCGGCTGGCAGACGTGGACCGTCAGGCCCTGTTCGCGCAGGTGCAGGATGTCGGCGCGGCGGTTTTCTTCTTTGTTGGCGAGCACGAGGTCGGGCTTGAGCTCGAGGATTTTCTGCAGGTCGGGGTTTTTGGTACCGCCGACGGTGGGCACTTGCCTGACCTCGGGCTCGGGCGAGACGCAGTACACGGTGCGGCCCACCAGCCGGTCGCCGACTCCCAGCGCGAACAGCGTCTCGGTGATGCTGGGCACCAGGCTGACCACGCGCTTGACCGGTTGCGCGATCTCGAGCTCGGTAAAGGTCAGGTCGGTCAGCTTCATGGCAGCAGGGTAGATCGAGGCGCAGAAAACGAAACCGGCCCGCAGCAAGCGGGCCGGTACGCGATCAGGCAAACATCAGGTCAGGTCAAAGGTTGCAGGCACGCCGGTGACGATGGCCGCGGCAACGATGTCGCTGTCGATCAGGTAGTGACCCAGGCCGTCTTTCTTGAAGTCGAACATCAGCACGGTCCAGGTGCCGGCCGACGGCTCGCCCAGGAACGGAAAGCTGTTGCCGATAGCGGTGTCGGACTGGTTCATCGAGAAAATGTATCGCGTCTGCTTGTCGTCGGTCGAGGTGGTCGGGTCCGAGACACTGCCCGCGGACGGAATCTCTTTGACGCTGGGGCACCACCAGCCGCCTGACGGCGAGATGATGTAGAAGAACATTTCGGTGGTCGGGTCGCCGGCAAAGTTCGAGCGAACGGTCCAGCTGAACGTAAGGCCGGTCACGGCGAACGAGTTGGTGATGACGAAGGGCAGCGCAAGCGGCTTGTTGGCGCCGATATGCCCAAGATCAAACGCAACACGCGGGGACACCAGCTCAGGCAGGCGCGTGCCATACATGCCGGAAACCAGCGGCAGGTTTGAGGATTCGCTGCCGAAGGTTGAACCTGCGGGCAAGCCCAGGTTCAGGCGCAGGGTGGCGTTGCGTAGAATGCAGCGGCCGTCTTCGTCCTTGGTCGGGTCGCGCAGCTGGATCTTCCAGTTGCCGTCCGACGACGAGCCGTCAAACTCGACCGCAAAGTGGACTTCGGCGTTCAGGTCAACGATCGCGCTGTCGCCGGCGCCCGAAATGAACGACACATCGGTCCAGCCTGAGGACGTGCCATCCGGCGCGATCACCTTGGTCTGAAGGTCGGGAAAGCTCTCGCTTTCCTGGGCGGGCGGCAGAACGTACAGGCGGATGCGCACATCGTTGATGACTTCGCCGCCGCCCATGTTGAAGCTCATCGACACTTCCTTTTCGTCGAAAAGGTCGCCCTCAGGGATCTTGATGGCGGTCATTTTTGACGGAAATGTCAACGTGTCGTAGTAGTGCCGAAGCAGCGGGTTGGCCGCCGGTGCCCGGTCGGGCAGGCGCTTCTTTTCCTTTTCATGGTCCCATGGCACGTCGCACGCGGCGACAGCCAGCATGCCCGAAAGCAGCGCCAGCAGGATCAGACGGTCTTTGATCATCGTGTCCCCCAACATGCGTGTGGAATGAGGTTTACGAAGTTACCCCGGACCGGGGCGTGGGTCAACGTGTCACGGCCATCTTCGTGTGTGGACAACTGGCAAACGGAGAGCGCCCCTCTCCAGCTGCCGGTGTCAGGTCGCCGACTTTGCACGGTGGTCGCTCACATACACCGTGCTCTGGTCCGGTTTCCTGCCCCGACAACTGGAGAGGGGCGCGCTCGTCGCTCAGGGGACAGGGGGGCTGTCCCCTGAGCTGCTGCCCTGTTGCTCGGAACATCTAAACAATACCCCACGTAATGAAATTGGCAAGAAAAATCCGCCCTTTTGATAGAAAGCACGGCTGTACGATGATCGTAACTAATGCACTTTGCAGTAATCTGACCAACCAGCGCGCTGTGCTTTCGGCCTTGGTCTCAGGCAATCACCTTCAAAGACAAGTCCAAGGCGGGCGCGGAGTGAGTCAGCGCCCCGATGCTGATGCGTTCGACCCCTGTCTCGGCGTAAGGTTTTACAGTGTCGAGTGTCACCCCGCCCGAGATCTCGAGCTGGCACTTCTTTACATCTTCGTCCCGGGTGCCGCGCAGTTTCACCACCGCCCGAATGTCATCCAGGCTGAAATCGTCAAGCATCACGATGTCAGCACCTGCTGCCATCGCCTGCCGGGCCTGTTCCATGCTTTCAGCCTCGGCGGTCAGGCGCTTGCCCGGGTGCGTTTCGCGCAGCCGCTTGATGGCATCGCCCAGCGACAGTCCGCTAAGCCGCAAGTGGTTTTCCTTGATCATCATTTCGTCGTACAGGCCCATGCGGTGGTTGGCGCCGCCGCCGCACGCGACGGCGTACTTCTCAAATGCACGCAAGCCGGGCGTGGTCTTGCGCGTATCGAAGATCATCGCGCGCGTGCCCTCGACCAAATCGACAAAGCGCCCGGTGAGCGTCGCCACGCCGCTTAACCGCTGAATCAGGTTCAGGGCGCTGCGCTCGCCGGCGACCAGCGCGGTATGCGCAGCAGTCACCCGGGCGGCGATGGCACCCTCGCGCAGACGGTCGCCATCGACGGCTTCGTAGGTGACTTCTGCGTCGGGATCCAGCTTGTGAAAAATGACCTCAAGCCACTGCACGCCGGCAAGCACGCCGTCGCGCTTGACCTTAAGCTCGGCGCTGGCGCGTTTGCCGGCATCCAGCAGTGTGCCGCCCGTCAGGTCGCCCGTGCCCAGGTCTTCGTGCAACGCGAACTCGGCCCACTTGTCGGCCAGCATGAGCAGCGTGTCGTCCATGTAGTGGCGCATGTCGCCTGATTAACCTGAGGGCGCGGAATTTGAAAGCGTCAGTCGATCCACGCCGGCGGCGCAACCGATGCCCGGGCGCAGGCCTGGCGAAACGTCGCGCGCTTGCGGCCCGGCGCAAGCGGGTCATTCAACTGGTGCAGGATGGCCAGGCCCTCGTCCCAAGAGGCGCGTGCATCAGCCTCGCGACCAGAGAGGTACAGGAACTCGCTCTGGCTGCACAGGTGCAGGCCCTCGAACCGGCGATTTCCGACCTCGCGGTGAATCGCCAGTGCCGCCGCGTACAGGCCCGCGACTTCCGCGCTGCCGGTTTGACTGAGCAGTGACGCCAGGTTTCCCAGCAACACGCCTTCGGTGCGGCGGTTGGCGATTGCCCGCGACAGGGCCAGCGCTGAGCGCAACGCCGCCTCAGCCTGCGCCGGTCGCCTGGCGGCCTGATGGATGCCGGCAAGGTTGCCCAGGTAAATCGACTCGTTGATGCGGTCGCCGATTTCGCGAAAGATCTCCAGCGCCTGGTTCATCGCCTGCAGGCTCTGGTCAAGCTTGCCGTCTTCTTCGTACATGCCGGACAGGTTGGCCAGGCTGATCGCCTCGCTGCGCCGCAGCCCGAGCTCACGGTGCTGCTTCAGCGCCGTTGCATACGCCTGCTCGGCCTGCGCCCGCCGGCCTGTGTCGCGATACAGCGTGCCCAGGTTGTTCAGCACCACGGGCTCGCCGTGGGGCGAGCCCAGGCGGCGCGTGAGCTCGAGCGCCGCCAGGTATGCGTCTTCAGCTTCGCGCACGCGGCCGGTTTCGAGGTACAGGTTGGCCAGGTTCGCCAACGTGGCACATTCACTGGCCCTGTTCCCGCAGGCGCGCTGAATGGACAGCGCCTGCACGAACGCTTCTTCTGACTCTTTGACGCGCCCCTCCACCTTTCGCAGCACCGCGAATGCGGCAAGGGCACGCCCCTCGTCTTCTGCGTTGCCGCCCACGCGGATGCTCGCAAGCGCCGACTCGAACTCGGCTGCCGCTTCTGCCAGCCGGCCCATCTGCCGCAACGTTGACGCCAACTCGACCCGGGCCCTGCCCGCGTTCCGGGGTGAGGCGTGCCCGATCGCGCGCCGCCGCATGGCCAGGGCCTGCACCATCGCGCCCAGCCGCTCATGCACCGATGCGGCGTTGCCCAGGCAGGCGGCCAGGTCGTCGCCCGCGCTGACGGCAGCCAGCGAATCCCAGGCGCGGATCGCCTCGGCGTTGCGGTAATGGCTCATCGCGTAGTCGGCCGCGCGATGCAGATACAGCGCCGCGACTTGCTGCAGCGCGGCGGCGTCCGCCGCTTCGGCGAGCCCGGCTTGGCGGGCGTGTTCAGCCAGCTCAAAGGCCCACGGGTCGATCGGGTGAGTCGTCGCGCGCTGGTCGTCGTGAAACGCCGGGCGCGGCGGGCGACCGTGCATCGACTCCATGACATCGATGGCCAGCTTGTGGAGATTGGCCCGGTGGCCCGGCAATTGCAGCGAGTACGCGGCGTCGCGCACGATCGCATGCTGAAACACGTACGCGTCCTCGGCGTGCGCCATTGGCGCATGATACGGAAGTTCCTGCGGGTGCTCAGCCCCTTGATACGGATGCGCGCTGGATCAACTCGTCGTACTTGCGCTTGAGCTCGGTGGGCAGGGGCGTCGTGCCCAGGCGGTTGCCCAGCAGGTTGATTGCGTCCTGGTTGCGGCCCAGCGCGACATACTCGACCGCCATCTCATAGCGCAGCCATGCAAGCAATTCGTCGTCGCCTTCCACGGCGTGAAAGCCGCGCTCAAACCAGTCCAGCGCATCCTGGTGCAGGGCCTTGGCCGCCAGCGCCGTGGCAAAGCGGCGCGCGCCCAGGGCGCTGCGCGTGCGCGTGCCCCACAGGCTTGCCATAAAGCGCCGGTCGCGGTCGTCGCCGTCGGCGGCTGTCTTGGCAGCACCCTCGCCGATGCCGGCCTGTTCGTGGCCCAATCGGTCGTACAGGCGTGTCAGCTCGGACTGGCGCGTGGGCGGCGGCGGCAACATTTCATCGGGTGGTTCCTGCGTGCCCGAGCAAGCCGCGAGGAACAGCACGAGAAGCAACAATGCAAGGCTGGTCTTCACTGTGGCCCTTTTCGAACTCGTTCGCTTGTCATGTTTTACGCATAGACCGGCGCGTGCGTCGAACGAAAGTTGCTTCACTTTCGTGCCTCGGCTGCGCGCCTTAGTCGCATCAGGTACGCCCAGCGGCAGTGGGCGTCGAACTGCTGCATGTCCTCGAACACGTATTCGCCCGAATCGGCGCCGTGGGCAAGGGCCAGCGCCGCGCCGGGCAGCGTTGCGCCCGCCGCGAGCTTGGCCAGCAATGCCACGGCAAGGTGCAGGTCGCGCGCCGGGCTGGCGCTGCGGTCAATGCCCAGCACGCGCGACGCACTGGTGATGCGCAGCCGCTCATAGGGCTTGGTGAACACCAGGTCGATCACGGTGCTGATGCGGCCGAAGCCGTCAACCTCGGGCGCGGTGCGGATGGTCTTGCGCGAAAGCGCCGCCGCCAGCGCCCCGGCAACGTCGGGCTCGGGCCGTTCAAGCTCGAAGCGCAGCGGAAACACGCGGTCGCGGGCTCTTTCCAGCGCCCTGGCGGCGAGGCTGCGGCGGTCTTCCGCTTCAGACAGTGCGCTTTCGTCCACTTTTTCGACGAGTGAGGCCGCCTGCGCGTCGGCGCCGACCAGTACGCCGCCGCACACCAGCGCCAGATCGTCCCACGCCCAGGTCTTGGGCAAGCCGGCGCCGGTCAGTGACGGGGTGGACAAGCCGTCGCGATCGAGCGAGACCACGGAAACCTGAACCGGCTTGGGGATAATCGGCACGGCATCGTCGGCGATACTCACGGCAGAAACGTCGTGCGCCTTGAGCAGCTCGATGGCGGCGTCGGCCTGTGGTTGCGTAGCGCCTTGCAGCAGGATGCCGCGCTGTAACCGGCACATGCGCACGGCGTCAGCGCGCTGGACGCCCAGCGCGCGGGCCAGGTCGTCGGCGAAGCGCCCGGGGTCAAGCCACAACGATTCCAGCAGCACCACGCTGAACCGCCCGGCGTCACGACTCAAGATCACAGCCATCGCACCACTCTACCCTGTTGTGCCCGGCAGGCTACCTGGCCGTGATGCTGATTGACGCGCCCAAGCCGCCGCTTACGCATAAGGTTGCCAGGCCTCGGTTCTTGCCCGTGCGCTTTAGGGCGTGGGCCAGCGTGGTTACGATTCTTGCGCCGGTGTTGCCGATGGGGTGGCCTAGGGCTATCGCCCCGCCGTTTACGTTCAGGCG
>JADZFR010000037.1 GCA_020849795.1 Planctomycetota bacterium
GGCCTGCTGCGCGTTCAAAACAGCCCACAGGGCTGTTTTGAGGTTCAAGTCCGGCCCTGACCACCATCGTTTTGTCGCGGTCGAGTGGCCTGTCACGGGTCGCTCGGCCGCTTCGCTTACGCCCGGCCCTAAAGCCTGGCTCGCTTCGTCTGGCACGCCGCGCGTCGGCCCCAACGTCGAGTGCGCCCCAAGTAGTTCATACGAGCGCATTTCCATGGAATCTGTAGTTTGCTATGGTTGTTCCCTACGTGGAGGCTGCCATGTCGATGACTGTGGGCGCGCTTGCCAAGAAAGCCGGGATCAACCTTGAAACCGTGCGCTTCTATGAAAAGCAGAAGCTGCTGCCTGACCCTGAACGCACCAGCGGCGGGCATCGCCTGTACTCGGACGCGGACGTTGAGCGGCTGCGCTTTATCCAGTCGGCCAAGGCGGTCGGCTTTACGCTGAAAGAGATTCGCGCGCTGGCGCGCTTTCGTGAAGAAGACCCGGGCGAGTCCTGCGACGACGTGATGGAGTTGGGCCGACGCAAGCTCGCTGAAATTGAAATCAAGCTGCGCGAGCTGCAGACGATTCGCAAAATGCTGGCGGGGTTCATTGCCGCATGCCCCGAAGACGACCTCGGGCACTGCCAGGTGCTTGCGGGCATCGAGAAGGCCACCGGCGCAAAATCCTGAACTGCTCGATGCGCTGCCCGCCTGCGGACCGGCGTAAAGCTGTTGCCATGCCCGGATGAGCGCCATGCCGGCCTGAACCAAAGCAGACAAATATGTACTGATATGCGCTTGCGTCCGTAGTACGCTACGGGTCCACAATTCGGGCGCGGAGCAAGGCTATGGCCTTTGATCTTGACCAATTGCGCCTGGACATCCCACCCGAGGAGTATTCGTCCGCGGGGGGCGTACGCCCCTTCTGGCGGGCCGCGGCCCTGGCGCTGCTTGCCGCATGTGTCGGGCTGGCTGCCTGGCATGTGATTGCGCCCGCACCAGACACGGGCGCGGTGATGGTTCCGGTGCAGGTCGTTGCGCCCCAGCCCGGCAGCGAATTGACCGCGTTTACCGCAGGCGGATGGGTTGAGCCGGCTTGGCCCTGCCCGGTCATCATCAGCGCCGAGCTGGATGGCCGGCTTGACAAACTTGAGGTCGTCGAAGGCCAGACCCTGAAGCAGGGTGACTTGATTGCAGTGTTGAACAACCTGCCCCATCGGCAGGAACTGCTGGCCGCCGATGCGGCGGTGGCAGAGGCCGAAGCGAATGTGGAGGCGGCGGAAGCCGCACTGGCACGCCTGCGCGCTGGCGCCCGCCCCGAAGAAGTTGAAGTGGCCAACGCCGAGTTGCAGCACGCGCAATCACAACTGGCACTGCTGGAAGCCGGCTATCGCGCCGAGGAAGTGGCAGTGGCCGCAGCCAACCTGCGGGCGGCGCGCGCGTCGGCCGAGCAACTGCAGCGTGAAGCCGACCGCACCGCGAACCTGAGCCGGCAGCAACTGCTGGCGCCATCGATCGCTGACCGCGACCGCGCCGCGGCCGAAGCGTCACAGGCCCGCACGGCTGCACTGGAGGCGGAGTACGCGCGCATGTCGGCAGGCCCGCGGCCCCAGGAGATTGCACAGGCCCGCGCCGCGGTGCAGGTGGCGCAGGCCCGGCTGGCGCTGGTACAGGCCGGTTTCCGCGCCGAAGAAAAGACCGAAGCATCCGCCGTGCTGGACGCCACGCAGGCCGTGCTTGAGGCGGCAGAGGCCCGACAGGCGGCCGCCAAGCGCGACGTGGGTTTCTGCATGGTACGGGCACCGTTTGCAGGCGTGGTGCTGGACGTAGTGTCGGCGCAGGGCTCGTGGCTGCACGGTGAGAAGCGCGGCATCGTGCGCATGTACGACCCGGCGCGCATGCAGGCACGGGTCGATGTAAGGCAGGAAAACGCGGCGTTGCTGGTCACGGGCCGTGCCTGCCTGGTGAAGCTGGAATCACGCAAGGACCGGCCTTACGCGGGCCGGGTGACGCGCATGGACCCGCAGGGCAACCTGGCGCGCGACACCGTGAGAGTCCGCGTCGAAATCACCGAACCCGACGAACTGTTGCGGATCGACCTGACCGTGACCGTGGACTTCCTGGTGCCGGAAGCTGAGCCCGCAAAGAGGCCGCTGGTAGTGCCTGCGGCGGCGGTGATCCAGCGCGACGGCCGGTACCATGTGTTTGCGGTGCGCGGCGGCCAGGCGCACCTGCTCAGCCCGGAGCTTGGCGCCCAGACGCCTACGGGTTATGTCGTGGTCTCCGGCCTTGAGGCGGGCGAGGTCGTGGCCACAGGCAACCTTGCCATGTTGTCCGAAGGCACAGTGGTGCGCATCGAGGGCGAGCCATGAGCTTTGTCCGCATCCGCGAGCTGCGAAAGACCTACGACACCGGCGAAAGCCGCGTGACGCCGCTGGACGGGATTGACCTGGACATTGCAGCCGGCGAGTTTCTGTGCCTGATGGGGCCGTCGGGCTCAGGCAAGACCACGCTGCTGAACATCGTGGCTGGCATTGACCGACAGACCTCAGGCAGTGTGCGCGTCGGCGACGTGGAACTGAGCCGCCTGAGCGATTCGCAGCTCAGCCGCTGGCGCAATCGCAACATGGGCTATGTGTTTCAGCAGTTCAACCTGGTGCCGGTGTTGAACGCCCTGGAAAACGTGGAATTGCCGTTGATGCTGCTGCCGTTGTCGGCGCGCCGGCGTCGCCGGCAGGCCGAGCTCGCGCTGGCGGCGGTCGGGCTGTCGGATCGCGTGAAGCACTACCCGCGCCAGCTTTCGGGCGGCCAGCAACAGCGGGTGGCGATTGCGCGCGCGATTGTAACCGACCCATCCGTCATTGCGGCCGACGAGCCCACGGGCAACCTCGACGCCCAGTCCGGCGAAGAAGTGTTGCGCCTTCTGTCTGAGCTGAACCGGCGCTTCAAGAAGACAGTCATCCTGGTCACGCACGACCCGCGCGCTGCGGCAACCGCACAGCGCATTCTGCACCTGGACAAGGGCGTGCTGCACGAAAGCGGTACCCTGCAAGTAGAAGTGGAGGCCGGCACATGAAGTACCTTCGCATGGCTCTGCGCAACATGAAAAGCAACCGCATGCGCACGCTGCTGACACTGCTGGGTGTGGCGGTGGCCGTGTTCGTGTTCGCGTTTTTTGAAAGCACGCGGCACACCATGCGCAACGTGGTGACGGAGGCCGCCAAAGACAACAACCTGGTGGTGATGAAAGAGAACACCTGGTGACCGACGCAAAGTGAACTGCCGGCGAGTTACGCCGCGAACATAGCCGAGTTGCCGCAGGTCGATGACGTGATGCCGGTCTACATCTCCACGACCGCCTGCTGAAGTTTTGAACCGGACACGGTCATTGTCCACGGCGTGGACAAACAGAAATTCCAGAAGTTCCGCTCGTACAACCTGACGTCAGGAAGCATGGACGAGTTCATGGCCGCCCGCGATGGCGCGCTGGTCGGCGCCAGCGTCGCGGCGCGCAAGGGCTGGACGCCGGGCCGCACCATCGACCTGCGCGCGCAACTTGGCCTGCTGATGGAGGTCAAGGGCGTGTTTTCGTCCGGCAACGAAGAGCAGGACAACACCATCCTGGCCGACCTTGAGTTCGTGCAGGACCAGTACGACGCCCGCGGCAAAGCCAACCAGCTGCTCGTGAAAGTTGCGCCCGGCGGCAACGCCGACCAGCTTGCCGGCCAGATCGACGCGCTGGCGCTGCCCACGCGCACCAGCACCCAGCCTGAAAAGGCGTTTCTGCAGGGCATGCTGGAAGACTTGTCCGACCTGGTGCTGCTGGCCTCGCTGGTCGTTGCCGTCACGCTGATTGTGGTCTTCATCGGCGTGGCCAACACGATGGCGATGGCGGTGCGCGATCGCGTACGGCAGATCGGCGTGCTGCGCACGTTGGGCTTCAACCGCCTGCGCATCATGCTGCTGATATTTCTTGAGTCCGCGGTGTTGTGCGCCGCGGGCGGAGTGCTGGGCAGCGCCGCGGCGTGGGTCGTGCTGAACGTGCAGCAGGTTTCGGTCCAGTCACGAACGCTCAACCTGGTCATCTCGATGCCGTGGCAGGTTGCGGCGGCGGGAGTGGCCGTGGCCGTGCTGGTCGGTGTCGCGGGCGCGGTGCTTCCGGCCTGGCGCGCGGCACGCATGAACATTGTGCAGTCACTGGGAAGCGTGGGCTGATGCGGCTGCCGCTGCGCTATTCGGTTCGCAACCTGATGCGCCGCAAAGTGCGCACTCTGCTGACCGTGCTGGCGATCGCGCTGGCGGTGGGCATCAGCGTGGGGTTGTTCGCGTTCGCGCGCGGCGTGATCGCCGCAGCACGCGACTCGGGCTCGGACCAGAATGTCCTGATCATTGACCGCAAGGCCGCCAACGCATCGTTTTCCAGCATCCGGCTGGCCGACTTCAACCTGCTTAAAAGCCTGCCGCAGGTAGCGCGCGACCCCGACGGCAATGCCCTGCTGTCGCCGGAAGTGGTTCACCAATGCCGGGTGCAGGCGGGCGAACAACCCAATGGCGCCGGCACGGTGCGCGGCGTGTCGCCGCAAGTGTTCGCGGTCAACCCGCGTTTGCGCATGCTGGAAGGCAGTCCCCCGTCCAGCGGGCGGCAGGTTGCCGTGGGCGAGCTGGCGGCAGCGGCGCTGCGCGTACCGCACGAGCTGCTGGCGATCGGCCGGCAAATCCGGTTCGAGGGCGAAACCTGGGAAATCGTGGGGCGCTTCTCAACCGGCGGCAGCGCCATGGACGGCGAGATACTGGCCAGCGTCGGCGAACTGATGGCGGTGCTGAACCGTGACACCTACTCATGCGTGGTCGCCACCGCGGCCAGCCGCGCCGACGTGGCGCCGATGGTCAAGGCCCTCAACAGCCGCAACGACATCCAGTTCAAGGCCGTCGTCGAGACCGAGTACTACCGCTCGCTGGCCGACGGCTACCAGCGCGTAATCGCGCTGGTGCTGCTGGTCTCGGTCATGGCCACGGCGGGCGGGCTGGTGAGCGGCTTGAACACGATGTACGCGTCGGTGATGGGGCGGCTTCGCGAGATCGGCACGCTGAAGGTGATGGGTTTCAGCAACGGAACGATCCTGGGCTCATTCATGGTCGAGTCGATGGTGCTGGCATTGCTGGGCGCGGTGCTGGGGTGCGCGCTGGCGCTGCCCGTTGACGGCATGGGCGCGCGCTTCACGTCGTCGGCGCTGCGCGTTTCCATCGACTTCTGGGCAGTCGCCGGGGGCGCCGTCGTCGCAATGGTTATTGGTGTGGCGGGCGCCCTGGCCGCCGCGATGGGCGGCCTGCGCATGTCGATCATTGGCGCGCTGAACGCCCACTGACGCGCCCGCACCCCGATCCGTGGGTGCGCACACACCGTTTCGCACCTTGCCGGGTGCTTGCGTGCCTCAAGACACCTCCAGCGAAAAATCGTGTACGCCCTTGAACCTGTACCTTGCTACAGGCCTAGTCTACGCCCGGAGGCCATTGTGAAGCTGTTGCTCTGCTGAGTCTTGTTGCTTCTTGCGGCCGTGATGCCGATGACGCTTTCCGCCCACAACACCCTGTTCGGTGACGCGCCGCGCACGATCTGGCGCAATGGCCTTGAAATCGAAGCCGACACCAAGTGGGAGTTGCACAAGCGCTTCTTTCTGCAGGACTCGAGTATCGGCAACCCGAACGACACGCGCGTGCAGGTCTGGACGTGGAGCTTCGGGCTGACTTACGGCATTACGCGCGACTTCTCGATGCGCGTGCACATCCCCGTGGGCTATGCCGTGCGGCGCAGCAAGAACACTGACCTGAACGACCATTACTTCGGCCTGAAAGACATTGGCGTCGGGTTCAAGTACCGTCTGTACAACGAGCCGCAGCCGGGGGGCAGCTTCCAGGGCGGCGTGTTTCTGGATTTTGAGCTGCCGACGGCGCAGGACCGCGGGCCTGTCGGGCTGCTGAGCCCGAAGCTCTCGTTCGGCGATGAGTCTTTACGCGTCAAGGGCGGCGCGACATGGTCGTTCAGCACCACGCGTCACTACTTCTGGCTCGATATCGCGGCCAGTGTCGGCACGCTGAGTGACGGGCGCATCAAGGGGCCGAGTATCAACTTTCACCCGGCGTACGCGGTGCGGGTGTTCGAACTGACTGACTACCGCGAGTTCGACATGATTCTGCTGTTTGAAGGCGACGTTGAATTTGTCGAGCGCATGTGGATGCATCGCAAGCGCGTCGTGCCCTCGGGCTATTACAAGTTTCACCTCGGGTTCGGCATCCAGATGAACATCACCAACTACGTGGAAGTAAAACTCGGGTACGAGTACCCGATTTACCAGTACTACTTTGCGCCAACCTATGTGCATGAAGGCGAGGCCAAAATCAGCTTCAACTACCTGTTCTAGGATTGAGCCATGAGAATATTCGCGGCAATCCTCGGTATGGCCGTGCTGGTGCTTGCCGGCTGCAAGAGCCAGTACTGGGTCTGGGCCGAGAAAGACGAGCCGATCATCGCGGCGAACAACACGCCGCGGGTCGAGCCCCAGCCTGACGATCCCGAACCAGAACCGGAACCGCAGGCGCCGAAAGAGATCATCTTTGTGCTCGGCATCGACGGCATGGACTGAGGCCAGTGAGCGACGGGCGTCATGGACGCCTTTCGTGCCCGGTCGGGCATCAAAGATGCAAAGACGGATATCACCAAGGCTGAGGTCTACCTGCTGGCCGAGCCGAACGCAGACCTGACCGCCGCCATCGTCAAGACGATGATGGAAGAGGAATACGGTTATGGCTTCCGCTCGTTCGAGATTGTAAAGGACAAGCGGTGGTCGGATTTTGGCGACGCCAAGCGCTAGAACAACTTGTCAGGAGACATCCCATGAAATCGCTGATTGCCGTCTGCTTGATCGCGCTCACGCTTGCCGCGTGCGGCGATGCCACGATCGATCAACCCCAGCCCGAAGCTGCCAAGCCGATTGAGCAACCCAAGCCGGAGGCACAGGCCATGAACTACGAGATGTCCATCGAGGGCATGATGTGCGGCAACTGCGTCGCCAGCGTGAAGAAGACGCTTGAAGCCCAGCCCGGCGTTGCCAGCGCCGACGTCAACCTTGAAAAGAAGCTGGCCACAATCCACGTCAAGCCCGGCGCCAAGTTTGACCATGCTGCAGCGACCGCCGCCGTGAACAAGGACTTTGAGGTCAAATCCTGCGCCCCGGTCGCCGCGCACTAGGGTTTGAAGCTGTCGAACGCCGCTTTTACGCCCGGTTCGTTCATGTTGCTTACGTCATAGCGCAGCGGCGTGATGCTGATATAGCCGTCGCGAACCGCCACCGTGTCCAGCTCAGGGTCAGTGTGTTTCTCGCGCTGGGCTTTCACGTCGTCCCAGACGGGCCAGAAGTAGCGGCGACCGTCAGGGCTTTTGCGCTCTTCAAAGTTGTCGCCCTTGACCACCGGGTTCTGGCGCGTGATGCGCGCGCCCTTGATCTGCTCGGCCTCAAGGGGCGGCAGGTTGATGTTGTACAGCCAGTCCGGGCGCGAGTGCGGCGCCGCCATCAGCGTGCGCACGATCTGGGCCACCAGCTGGTCCAGTGCGCCCCACTCAATGGCGCCGTCCCAGCGGCAATAGCTGAAGGCAATGCTCGGCACGCCGAAGCTGTGCGCCTCGGCGGCTGCACCCACGGTGCCGGAAAAGAAGATGTTCCAGCCCAGGTTGCCGCCGTGGTTGATGCCCGAAAGGCACAGGTCCGGCAAGCCGCCCAGCAGCTTGATGCAGGCCAGCCGCACGCAGTCGCAGGGCGTGCCGTCCACGGCAATGCGCCGCGCCTCGCCGTGCGTGTGCGGCAACTCGCGTGCGAACACCGGCGAATGAATGGTAATCGCGTGGGCCTGGGCGCTGTGCTGGCGCTCAGGCGCGACGACGTACACGTCGCCGCCGATGCGCTGGGCCGCCCGCGTCAGCATTTCAATGCCGCGCGCGTCAATGCCGTCGTCGTTAGTGACCAGGATGCGCATGGCCCGAGTATGGTTACGCCGCGCGCTTGTGCAACCGCGCTTGCATGGGCCGTCAGCGTTTCAGGGTTTTCAGCGCGTCAGAAAGCGTGGCTGCGACTGCGCTCGCGTCGGCGCTCAACTCGGCGATGGCTTTGGTGTCGCCCTTGACCGCCTTGCGCAGCGTTTCGTGGCGTGCGGCATCTCGCGCGTGGCCCCACACCGCGGCCCAGCCTGCGGCATAGTTCTGGCGCACGTCACCCGACTGGTAGAACTCCCACGGCTTGGCGTTGAGTGCACGTGAAATGTCTTCGACGCCTGTTTGTGCGCCCGCCTCGGCCAGGGGCGCAAACTCAACCGGCAGTGTGTCGTACAGCAGGCGCCCGTCCTGCACGCGGCCCGCCGAGATGTGAACCGCCATGCCCTCATCCAGCCAGCGCGGCAGCTTGGCACCCGTCGCGCGCACGCACATGTGCCACAGCTCGTGGGCCAGTGTGCGCGTCAGCTCGTCTTCGCCAAACGCCCGGCACGCCAGGATGGTCGGCTTGCCCTCCATGCCCTCCGCGAGGAACATGCCCGCCACGTTATCCAGGTGGTCGCCCGCCACCAGCAGCGCCGCCGACAGGTAATCCACCGGGCCGCTGAAAATCACCAGCCGGCCCGTCAGTTTGTCGGGCAGCGCGGGCAGCCAGTCTCGAATCGCGCGCACGTACAGTTGCAGCCGCGCCACGACGGGGCGCAGCAGGTCATCGGGCATGTCCGAGATCAGTTGCACGCCGAAAGGCCCCTCGACGCCTGACACCGCAAGCGTGGGCGGCTGTGTCAGCATGCGTGCCGAGTCGGCGAATGCCGCCAGTTCCAGGTTCTCGGGATTGCGCTCGACCTCGGCGTTCAGCCGGGCAAAGGCCTCGCCGATCAGGCCCTTGTCCGCGAGCAGCCTGGCTTCAATCAACGTGGCGTCGGCCGAAAGGTTGTTGGGCAGGTCTTTGCGCGCGCGCGCCAGTGCTTCTTGTGCGGCATCGGCTTTGCCCATGCGCCGGCAAGCCTCGGCGAGCGCAAGCTGTGAAACCGCGGTCGGGTTTTGTTTCACGGCACGATCAAGAAGGCGATAGCCTGCCGCGGGCATGCCCGCCAGCAGGGCCGCCACGCCTGCCTCGTGGGCGGCAAGCGCGTTCTCTGGCAGGTCGTTGGCGATTGCGGCCAGCGCGCGCGCAACTTCGGCGACTGTTCCGTCGCGGTTGCCGCGCTGCCTGCGCTGGTCATCGCTGTAAGCCGCCAGCAGCGCCTTGGCGCCCGGGTACTCGGCGGCGCGTATGCCGGCCAGCAGCCCGGCGGTTGCGAATTCACGCAGGCGCTCAAGTGCCTTGCGCGCCTGGATGCGCGTCATGGCGTCGGTCTTCCATTCCGGGGCGAGCACCGCCTCAATCGCCAGCGTGTGCACCCGCGCGCGCTGGTCTGTCACGGCAATGGCGACCAACGTGCCGCGCGGCAGCTCTGCCCGGGCGCTTACTGTGCCGGCGCCGAACCTGGCACCCAGCGAGTCGGTCTTGACTTCAAGTGTGAACTGCGCGGGCAGCTCCACCTCTGCGGGCTCGGCGCTGGCGCCGGGCAGCGTGGTGAAGCGCGCGCCGTTGCGCACACGAATCGCCAGGCTGAAGCCCTTGTTGCCGCGCGCAATCTCCACTATGTACTCGCCGCCGGCGCCCAGACCGCGCAGGTGCCAGGCCAGGCGGCCGCCCTTGTCCAGCTCAATCACTTGCAGCGATGCGGTGGCGGTGGCGGCGCCAAGGTCGAATCCAAGCTCAACGGTGCCTTGTTCGCCGCCGGGGGAAACCACCAGCCCGGCTTGGGCGTACGTGACGCGCTGGTGCGCGGGCCCTGAGCCGGAGCTTGCGATGTCCACGAAGCCGGGCAGCGGTGTGTCGCGCAGGGGCAGCGCCAGCGTGCCCTGTTCGGCATCGCCGGACCAAGCGGGACCAAAGATCTCGGTCGGGTTGAAATCCTGGGCCGGCAGCGCGGGCAACGCGCAGGCAAGAAACAGCAACAGGCGAATGAACAACAGCCTCTCCTGGCCCCAGCATGACCAGTGTAGCACGCTGCACGGCCACACCGTGTGAAATTGCGGGCAGCCGGGGCGGGAAATGGGGCGGGCGCCCGGGGTTGGCCGGGCGCCCGCTGCGTTGCTTGGCTAGACGCGGCGTTCGGCGTGCACGCCGTACTCTTCGCCGGTGCCGTCTTCTTCAAACTTTGAGCGGCAGTGAATGCAGATGCGCGTGTAGGGCATGGCATTCAGGCGCTCAATGCTGATGTCGATGCCGCAGGCTTCGCATTCGCCGAAGGTGCCCAGCTCGACTTTCTCGAGCGCGCGGCCGATTTCCTTCAACTCTTCGGTTTCGTTCTCGATCATCGACAGGTTGAATTCCTGCTCGTACTGCTCAAACGAGCTGTCGGCCAGGTGGTTCGTGCTGACATGATGCGTCTCGTCGCTGAAAGCCTCAGCCTCAAGGTCCTTCACGTCGCCCATCAACTGCGCGCGCCGCAGCAGCAGCTTGTCACGCAGCTCTTCGACTTCCTTGCGTGACGGCTTGCGGTGGTGCAGCGTGATCGGGTTTTCGCCCTTGGACTTCTCGGTCGCGTTGACCTCACGCAGCTTGGCCTTGCCGTCTGACGTGTAACCCGGGCCCGTGCGCTTGAGCCGAATCAGCACACCCTTGCTGGGGATGCGCGTCGCGGAACGCTCAATCGTGATCTTCTTCGATGACCCTTTGCCTGCGGGCATCGACTTGGTCGACTTTGTGGCTGCATTCGCAGCCGGCTTGCGTGCCATGGTGCTTTTCGTGTCCTTGGACGTGGAGTTGCTGGACGTCTTCTTAGCTGGTTTCGCCTTCGCCGCGGACGTCTTCTTGGCGGGCTTGCCTGAGGCTTTGCTGGCAGTTTTCGCAGCCGGCTTCTTTGCGGCTTTCTTGGCAGTCTTCTGCGCCGGCTTCTTCGCTGACTTTTTGGCGGCGCCTTTGCCTGCTGCCTTTTTTGATGAGGCTTTCTTGGCCATCTGCCTCTGCCTTTCGTTGAAGTCCCGCCTGATGGCGGCTGCTGAAAAATGCCGGGGAATGATAGGCCAGTGGCCGGGGGTGTCAAGCAAACGGCGCGTGATTCATCGCTTTCTCAAGCAGGTCGAGAACCGTCAGGTTGGGCTCCAGAAACCGCAATCTGCGCACTTCAGGCACGGTCAGCCAGCGATGCTCCAGTGCCGTTGCGCTTGGCACGCTGCCCGGTTTGACGGACCCGGTGAAGAAGACCAGGCGGACTGCCCGGTCGTGAAAGCGGGCCTGTGTTCGCGCAAACTCGGCCAGCTCGGCGGCTTCCAGGCCGATTTCTTCATACAGCTCGCGCCGCGCGCATTGTTCCAGACTTTCGCCCTCGTGGCGCTTGCCGCCGGGCCACTCCCACCAGCCGCCGTAGAAACTGCCTTCCGGGCGCAGATTTACCAGCGTGCGCTGCCCATCCAGCAGAATGACGACGGCAACGTCGATCGGCGGCAAATCCGGCATGGGTGGGCCATCCAAAGCGTGCTGAAACAGTCACTTTTACCCCCCGAAACGCAGCGGGGCAGGGGCAGCGCCCCAATCAACGGCAAGAAGGTGTCGGCGCGAGGGGCCACAAACTCGTACAATTACCCGGATGGAGTGGTTGAAGGCCAACTGGAAGCGCATTGCCAAGTACGCCGGCCTGGGTGTCGGGTGCGTTGCCGTCGGCGTGCTGGCATTTGTCGGCGCGCGCTATGTGTCCTCAGGCAGCGAGTATGAGGGCGCACTGCTTGACCTTGTGCCCGCCGACGCCGCCGTCGTCATTCGCATCGACAGTGTGCCCAAGCGCAAGTACGAACTTGAACGCCTGATCGACCACGCCCTGCTGCAGCCAGGGCTGGTACAGCTTGAGTCCAGCAGCATGTGGCAGGACTCGATGGGCGAGAACATTGAAGGCGGGCTGTACCAGTTCAAGCAGGACAAGTGGGACGCCGGCCTGGCCAAGGCGCAAGCCGACGCTGAGCCGCTGGGCGCCCGACTGTTCGAGGATGTGCTGGGCGGCGAGCTTGTGCTGGCAACCGACCCCGGCCCCGATGCCACCGAGTTTGTTGCCCTTTCGCGCGTGGCCCGCGGGCTGCGTTTCAAATGGGCTTTCATGGACCTTGCTTCAGGTTTCTTTCCCGAGGGCCCGAACCAGCCGAAACTTGAGTACAACGGCGGCGTCCTGTACGTGACGCCGCAGCCCACCGAACAGGCGCCGGCACCCGTGCCCATGCTGATCACGCTGCTCGATGACGTGCTGGTCGTCAGCAACAGCCAACGCATGCTGAATGAATCCGTGCGGCTGCACAGCGAAAAGGGCCGCGGCATGTCGGGCCGTGCCGACTATGTGGAGACGCTCAAGCTGGTCAGCGACGAACAGCTAGAGAAGCACGTGGCGGGCATCTGGCTTGACCTGGACCGCCTGCGCAAACGCATGCCCGGGAAAGAACAGCCCGACGGCACCGTGGTAAGCCCGATCGACCGCTTCAACGCGATGCCCAAAGAAGTTGAGGGCATCTACCCCGACATCTTTGCGCCGGTCAATCGCATCCTGAAGCACGACCTCGACAGTCGCCCGTTCCATGCCGCGTACTACGGCCTGGATGTGAGCGAGCCCAGCGCGCTGATGTTCGACCAGTACCTGCTGGTCAGCCAGGACCGTGTCGCACAGGACCGTTACGCCTACCTGCGCAAGACATGGGCGCAGGCACCCGCCGAAGAAACACAACTCAAGCTGCTGCCGCCTGACACCATGTTACAGGTCAGCTACCGCCAGCCGCTTGAGGTGCTGTACAACGATGTGTTTGACGAAACCGCGCGGGCCAGCCTGGTGGGCGACTTTATCGTCGCGCTGCGCGGGCCTTCGGTGAAGGCGCAGCTTTCGGGCGACATCCAGGGGCTGGCGTTTGCCGCCGCGCCGCGCAGCTATGCGCCGGGGTCGTCGATTCCGCTCAGCGGCGCCGAGTTTCCGCTGCCTGCTTTTTCCCTGATGTTCCGCGCC
The DNA here is from genome assembly GCA_020849795.1 of Planctomycetota bacterium. Classification (GTDB taxonomy): domain Bacteria; phylum Planctomycetota; class UBA8742; order UBA2392; family UBA2392; genus JADJRK01. The sequence goes on from JADZFR010000037.1 coordinate 13,056, forward strand.
CCCGGCGCGCAACCTGAAGCCGCCCGCGCCCTGCTGGACGAGTACCTGGCGGCCCAGCGCGGTCGCGCGCGCAAACCCGGCGAAGCTGCACCGACGGGCGTGGTCACGGTAGTCGAAAAGCCGATCAACGGCCGCATGGCATACGGGTTTCTGGACCCGCGCGAAGATGACAACTTTATCCGCCGCCTGAACCGCGAGATTCGCGCGGCCCTGGTCGGCGAATGGCTGATCCTGACCAACAGCGAGCAGATGCTCAGCTACGCTTTCGGCGCGCAAGATGGCGGCTTGGCGGGACAGCCGGGCTCGGCCTGGCGGCTGTTGCCGGGCACGGGCAGCGCCACGATGTACCTGAACTTTGACCAGTTTGCGGCCTACGCGGGCGGGCCCGAGCTGGCCAAGGTGCTGCGCGACAACAAGTACAACACAGGTCTGATTGAAGGCCGCGACCCGGGCGAAGTGCGCCGCGAGATCGCCGCGCAGGTCGGCACCGAGGACGTTTCGCACCCCGAAGTCACCCGGATTTACAACGAGCGCAAGGGCGAGTGGCTTCGCGTCTGCATGGTCGAAGGCAACCGCTATGAGTCCGAGTTTCGGGGCGACATGGGCGGGCTGCGCTTCTTCAAGGACCTGGCGCTGATCACAACATTCGCCGACGATCACCTGCGCGTGCAGGGCGTTCTGCGCATTGGTAACTAGCCCGGACAGCGCTACCATTGGCGCCGGAGGTTGCCATGAAACTGATGCGCGTTGCGCCGCTGCTGCTGATTCTTCTGCTGGTGCAGGCCCCCGCCGTCGCTGAGGGCGACGCGCCCGAGGCCAAAACCTGGAACTACCTGCTGACTTATTTCGGCTCGAAGGTTGGGTGGGCGAAAAGCACAGTCAGCGAAGTGGAAATCGACGGTGCAAAGGCCATTCTGGAACACGAGGAAATGTACCTCGTGATCAAGCGCAGCTTCGACGGCGCCAGCTTCAAGATCACCGGCACCACCGACACCTGGTACACGCCGGCCTGGCAGGAAATCCGCAAGCTCGACGTCACGGTCAACGGAAACCAGACCACCACCGTCGAGACCACCTACGGCGAAACCATCAAGATCAGCGAGACCGTGGACAAGGGCAAGCCCACAGTCACCGAGCTCAAGCGCGGCGACAAGCCGGTGTACGGCAACATGGGCGCGTGGCTGAAACTCAAGGCTGGCAAGCTGGAACCCGGCACCAAGCTTGAGTTCGCGGCCATCGAAGCCGATGAGCACGCCATCATTGACGAAACCTGGACTGTCAACGGCCGCGTGAAGCGCAAGCTGATCGGCGGCGACGTGAAAGAGGGCGTGCAGGTCAGCATGCTGCGCTCGGGCCGCGCCAGCACCGTGATCTTTGGCGATGACGATATGCCGCTGTACTACGAAAGCGCCGCCGGCTTTGCGCTGGAGCGCGTGGACACGATCCCGCAGCCGTTTGTGCCCGAGCAGGTCAGCATGCGCACGGTGATGGCCAGCAACGTCGCCGTGCCCGCCTTTCAAACGCTGGAAGCAATGGAAGTCGAAATGGCCTATGAGCACGACGACGGCGACGGCCTGCCCGCGCTGTTCGACACATCGGCGTATCACGACGTCGTGAAGTTCGACAAGGGATATGCATTGCTGCTGAAGGCATGCCGGATGTCCAAGGCAGCCGCCGAGCTGGCATACCCTCTTGCCGAGGTTGCCGACGACGCCAAGCCGTTGCTCAAGGCCACAGCCATGTGCCAGTCCGACGACGCCGACCTGCTGGCCGAAGCCACCAAGCTGGCCAAGGGCAAGAAGACGGCCGCTGAAGTCGCGCGGGCGCTGATCGAGTTTGTGGGCAAGCGGCTGCGCGCGGGCAGCGGCGACACGGGCTCGGCCAGCGCCAAGCAGGCGTACAAAGAACGCAAGGGGGATTGCACCGAGCACGCGGCGCTGTTTGTGGCGCTTGCGCGGGCGGCGGGGCTGCCGGCGCGCAATGCGGGCGGCATTGTGTACGTGACGATGGGTGAAGAGGGCATCTTTGGGTATCACGCGTGGGCCGAGGTGTGGCTTGGCGAGTGGGTGCCCGTGGACTCGACCGTGGGCGAGCTGGGCACCAGCGCGCGCTACTTCTTGCTGGAGTATGACGAGCCGGGCGTGACTCACGGCCGCGGCCGCTCGGCGCGCTGCATACGCCAGGACATCCAGCCGCTGGTGAACACGTACAAGCTGGAAAGCGGCAAGCAGTGGCAGCGCAAAGGCGCCAGGAGCAGGTTCGAGAAAGAGAAATAGCGCTGCGCGCTCACTCGCGGTGAGAGGGCATGGCGGGCAGTGTAATGCGGAACGAGCTGCCGACGCCGACTTCGCTGTTCGCTTCGACATGGCCGCCGTGCTTCAGGGCCACGTGTTTCACGATCGCGAGGCCCAAGCCGGTGCCGCCGAGTGCGCGGCTGCGGGCCTTGTCTACGCGGTAGAAGCGTTCAAACACGCGCGGCAGTGCCTCGGGCGAGATGCCGCAACCGGTGTCCTTGACCTCGACCTGCAAGTCATACGCGTTGCGCGAGACGGTGACGTCGACGCTGCCGCCGGCCTGCGTGTAGCTGACGGCATTGGTGATCAGGTTGTCCACGGCTTCGGTCATGTCTTCGTCGTTGACCAGCGCGATCGCCGGCTCGGCCATCGGGTGCATGGAGAGTTTTACGTTCTTCTGGTCGGCGACGTCGGCGTGGCGCTGGACAGACCGTGCGACCAGGTCGTTCAGGTCGATCTGCTTACGCGACTCGTCGCCCATGCCGCTTTCGAGGCGCGACAGGTTCAGGATGTCGCTGACCAGCTTGGTCAGGCGCGCCGAGTTGACCTGGATTTTCTCCAGAAACGGGCGGCGCACCGTTTCGTCTTTGTCGGCGCCGTCGAGCAGGGTCTCGCAATAGGCGCTGATGCTGGTGAGCGGCGTCTTAAGTTCGTGGCTGACGTTGGCGACGAAGTCCTGGCGCATTTCCAGCAGCTTCTGGTCCTCGGTGGCGTCGCTGATCAGCAGCACGGCGTGGCGCTCGCCTTTGCCGGTGTCGAACAGCGGCGTGGCGACAAACGCCAGCACGCGGCGCTGGCTGTGGGTGCGGTCTTCGACCCAGATGCGCCGCGGCTCGGTCAGGTTCGGCAGGCTGGCCAGCAACTCATCGACCTCAGGCAGGCGGATGATTTCCCACAACCGGCTGCCCGCCAGTGACGACTCTTTGCTTTCCAGCATGCGGGCGGCGGCACGGTTGTTGACGGCGATCACGCCGTCGCTGTCGACCAGCAGCAGGCCCTCGGCCATGTTGTCCATGATCGCGGACAGCTCGCGGCGGTTGGCATCGATCTGCCCGACGCGGGACTTGAGCTCGCGGCTCATGGTGTTGAACGCGGCCACCAGTTCGCCGAATTCGTCGCGGCGCGTCATCTCGATCGTGGCGTCGAGGTTGCCGCGTGCAATTTCCTGGGCTGCGCTGCGCATGGCCTCGATGGGCTTCACAATGAAGCGCGCCACCAGAAAGCTCAGGCCCAGGCCGGCCAGAAACAGCGCAGCCACGGTCAGCAGGATTGTGTGCTCGGCCACGCGCAGGCGCGCATCCACCTGGTGCAGGTGAATCGCCACACGCACGACTTGTGCCTTTTCATCGGCCGCGTAGGCCACGTACAGCATGTCACTGCGCCGGGTTTCGCTATAGCGGATGGCCGAGCCCACGCCGCGCGCAAGCGCGTCGCGCACTTCGGGCCGGTCGCTGTGGTTTTCCATGTTGGCGGCCACGGACTCGGAATCTGCAATCACGGTGCCGTCGCGCTGGATGATCGTGATGCGGGTGCCGCCGACCTCGGCCAGGTGCTGCACCTCTTGCTGGGGCGGGCGCCGACTGTTGGCAATCGCGTCGCTGACCAGGTGCGCGCGCATTTGCAGGTCGCGGGTCGATTCTGCCAGCAGGTCGGACTTGAGCCTGAACTCGATCCAGCTGCCGGCGGCGGCCAGAAACAACACGACCGCAATCGCGTTCACCGCGAACAGTCGCCACAGAAGTCGGGAACGCCAGATGCTACGCTTCTTCAAATCGGTAGCCCACCCCGCGGACAGTCACGATGCAGCTTCCTAACTTACCCAGCTTTTTGCGCAACGCGGCAACGTGCACGTCAATGTTGCGCGCGGTCACAAACACGCCGGGGCCAACGACAGCATTCAGCAGCTGATCACGCGTGAACACCCGGCCCTTCTTGCGCAGCAGAAAGCTCAGCAGCTTGAACTCTGACAGCGTCAACTCAAGCACGGTGCCGTCCAGCCGGGCCTGGTGCTTGCTCAGGTCAAGCTCGATCGGGCCGGACTTCAGCAAGTCCTGCTCGCCCTCGTCCTCACGGTGCTCGACCCGGCGCAGCACAGCCTTGATGCGGGCCATCAGCTCGGTGGTACTGAACGGCTTGACGACATAGTCGTCTGCGCCCAGCGTCAGGCCCACCACCACGTCGGCCTCGGTGCCTTTGGCGGTCAGCATGATCACCAGCAGGTCGCGGGTGCGGGGGTCTTCGCGCAGTTTGCGGCAGACCTGCAGGCCGTCCATGCCGGGCAGCATCAGGTCAAGCAGGATCAGGTCGGGCAGGGTTTCGCGCGCGGCAGCCAGGCCGGCTTCGCCGGTGCCGGCGCTGGAAGTCTGGTAGTGGTGCTTCTCAAGGTTGTACTTCAAGACCTCGGTAATGTCCGGTTCGTCCTCGATGATCAGTATGCGATGGGTTTTGTTCATGGTGGTTGCCATGCTTATTCTGTCTGGTCCATGTGCCGCACGATATCGCCGCTCAGGATGTACAGCACCTGGTTGGCGATGTCGGTGGCGCGGTCGGCGGCACGTTCAAGGTGCCGCATCAGGTTCATCGTTTGCAGTGCCGTCTCGACCTGGTCACTGTGCTTCTCCATGACCTGGATCAGCCGTTGCGTCGTCTGTCGGTAGGCAGTGTCCACGGCCGAGTCCATATCAACGACTTCGTGGGCGCCAAGCTCGTCCAGGTTGACAAAAGCCTGCAACGCGCGGTCAAACATCTCGACCACCCGTGCCCCGGTTGCCGCGACATCCACGTCGATCGGCAGCGGCGGCCGCGTGGCAAGAAACTTGGCGCGCTTGGCGATGCTCACGGCGGTGTCGCCGGTGTTTTCAATCAACTGGTTGATTTTCAGCGCGCTCGTCAGGTAGCGCAGGTCCTGGGCGACCGGCTGGTGCAGCGCAATGATGCGCAGGCACTCTTCTTCGACACGCACTTCCTTGGCGTCGAGGTCTTTGTCGGCTGCGGCGACGCCCTCCGCCAGGGCCACGTCGCGGGTGTTGTACGACTCCATGGACCGGCTGAGTTCGGACAGCGCCAGCTTGCCCACATGCAGCAGGTTCTTTTTCAGTTGCTCAAGCTCGCGAGCCAGGTGGTGGCCGTGCGTTGGCATGTGTGTCCCTCGGGTGCAGCTATACCGATGTTAAGTGAAGGACTTGTAAAGAAACTGCCAAGTGTGGAACAACTCTATTGTTGCAGGACCTCTCAGCCGCGATAAGAACGCGGCAGGCAGGGCCCGATATTGCCGGCAAGGCACGATTTCTGGCCGGTGCGGTCTGCCCCCTGTGCCCGGTGTTCGCTATCATCCGCCCACCAAACAGGAACCAGCATGGACATTGAACAGCAGGCAAAAGCATTCGCCGACACGGTCACGAAGCTGAAAGAAGAGGTCGGCAAGGTCATTGTCGGCCATACCGAGATTGTGGACAAGACGCTGGTCGGCTTCATCACCGGCGGCCACATCCTGCTTGAGGGCGTGCCCGGCCTTGGCAAGACCATGCTGGTGCGCACATTGGCCGACGCCGTCGACGTGACGTTCTCGCGCATTCAGTTTACGCCTGACCTGATGCCAGCCGACATCACCGGCACCAACATTGTCGTCGAGGAAGAGGGACGCCGCCGCTTTGAGTTCCAGAAGGGTCCGATTTTCGGCAACATCATCCTGGCCGACGAAATCAACCGCGCCACGCCCAAGACCCAGAGCGCCCTGCTGGAAGCCATGCAGGAAGCCAGCGTCACCTTTGCCGGCCACACGTTCAAGTTTGAGCAGCCGTTCTTTGTGCTGGCCACGCAGAACCCGATCGAGATGGAAGGCACCTATCCTCTGCCCGAGGCACAGCTTGACCGCTTCATGTTCAAGCTGGACGTCAAGAGCCCCAGCGTGGCCGAGCTTGCCAGGGTGCTGAGTTCCACGACCGGCGCCGACAAGGCCCGCGCCGGCAAGGTGGTGGACGGCAAGCGCATCATGGAAATGCGCGCCCTGGCCGAGCAGGTGCCGATCGCGCAGCACCTGACCGAGTATGTGTCGCGCGTCGTGCTGGCCACGCACCCCGAAAGTACCGAAGCCGCACCGATTGTGAAGCAGTTCGTGCGCGTTGGCAGCAGCCCGCGCGGCGGCCAGGCGATCATCCGCGGCGCAAAGATGCTGGCGCTGGCCCGCGGCCGATACAATGTGAGCGCCGACGACATTCGAGAATGCGCCTACCCGTCGTTGCGCCACCGGCTGATCCTGAACTTTGAGGGCGAGGCCGAGGGCACCAAACCCGACGAGATCATCGCTGCAGTGCTCAAACACGTGCCGGATATCCCAGAGCGAGTGCGCAAGCTGTAGTTTCGCTACCGTCACATCGGTACGCGCGCTAGACTGCGACGCCCCGAGAGAGGTTGCACCATGGCGCAGGATCGCCGCTACATGTGGCGCGCGTTGGAGCTTGCCAAGCGCGGCCAGCCTTACGTTGCCCCCAACCCCATGGTGGGCGCGGTGATCGTCAAGGACGGCCAGGTGGTCGGCGAAGGCTTTCACGAAGAGTTTGGCGGCCTGCACGCCGAGGCTAACGCCCTGCGCCAGGCCGGCAGCAACACCCAGGGCGCCACCATGTACGTCACCCTTGAGCCCTGCTGCACCGCGTTTGAAGGCAAAAAGACGCCGCCCTGTGTGCCTGCGCTGATCAAAGCCGGTCTCAAGCGCGTCGTCGTCGCCATGCCCGACCCGCACGCCAGCGTCATGGGCCTGGGCATACGGCAGCTTGCAGACGCCGGCATCGACGTGCACGTCGGCGAGTGCGAAGAAGAAGCGCGCGAGCTGAATGCCGCCTACATTACCCACACCGAAAAGGGCCGGCCGCTCGTCACCGCCAAGTGGGCCATGACCATGGACGGCAAGATTGCCACCCGTACCGGCGACGCTCGCTGGATCAGCAGCGAAGAATCACGCAAAGAGGTGCACTACGACCGCGGCTGCACCGGCGCGTTGATTGTCGGCCGCGGCACCGTCGAGCGCGACGACCCGAAGTTGACGGCGCGCGGCGGTATCGGGCGCCAGCCGCTGCGCGTGGTGATCGACGCAGACCTGCGCATTCCGCTTGACCGCGAACTGGTGAAGTCGGCCCGACTGGCGCCGGTGTTCATCTACTGTGCCGAAGACGCACCCGAAGAGAGGCAGGCGGCACTCGAAGACGCCGGCGTGTACCTGATACTGCTGCCGCGCCACAACAGGCACCTGCGCTGGCACGAGATTCTGCACGACCTGGGCGAGCGCGGCGTGAACAGCGCGATCATTGAGGGCGGCGGCGGGCTGTTTGCCAGCGCCTTCCAGGAGCGCGCGATTGACCGCGTGAAGATCTTTGTCGCGCCGAAAGTGTTCGGCGGTGAAGCCGCCACGACGCCCGTGGAAGGCCCGGGAGTGCCGGACGTGGACCGGGCCATCCGGTTTGATCACCTCAAGACCCGCACCGTCGGTCCCGACATCGTGATTGAAGGCCGCGCCGTGTATCCCGACGAAACCGGCCCAAGCCCCAGCGGCTACTGGAAAGGCTACGAGGGCAAGTAGCCTCGATGGTGTCACCCACAAGATGCTGGGTACTGTGCGCCGTAAGTCATCTACTAATCGACTACTAATTGTAAACGATTTAGTAGATAAACAGGAACTACTAAACTATAAGGTTATTAGTAGTAACTTGGTAGTTGAGGCTCGACATGGTCACTGTGCGGCAACCTCCAGACCCGCTCGGCACCGACGAGCGCTTTCGGCGTATCGTTGAAGCGTTTGATTCAGACGAGTTTCGCCGGGCCATGGCAAGCCCGCTGATTGCGGGCAAGTACCTGCACTGGGACAAACTGAGATTCTACAAGCCACCCGAAGGCCTCAGCCATGAACAGTGGTGGGACGCGGTGAAGTTGGCGAGACTGGGTGGGCGGCGCGCATTGCCCCTGCTCGACGTGAACGGGAAACCATTCACGTTCATCCTGCCCGATACGGTTGAAGAGTTGCTGCACAAGTTGACGCTGGCGTTAGGTTCCAACATGCGGTTGGAGGAGCGACTCGCAACCAAAGAATCCAAAGACAAGTACCTTATCTCTTCACTGGTTGAGGAGGCCATCACCTCCAGCCAGCTGGAAGGAGCTGCTACCACGCGCAAGGTTGCCGAGCAGATGTTGCGAAGCGGCAGGAAACCACGAGACGCGCACGAACAGATGATCGTGAACAACTACCTCGCGATGCGGCGGATCAACGAGCTTGATGGCGTAGACTTGAGCGCCGAACTGGTGTTTGAACTCCACCGAATTCTCACTGAGAAAACCCTGCCCGACGAAGACCGCGGCAGGCTTCGTCTCACCGGTAAGGCTTCAGACGACATTGCTGTATACGACAACACTACCAATGAAGTGCTGCACAAGCCGCCGGCTGCGGAGGAACTGCCACAACGAATGACAGCGATGTGCGCATTCGCTAACGGAGAGCTGAAGTCTGGGTTCGTCCACCCCATCGTGCGCGCAATTGCCTTGCACTTCTGGCTGGCGTACGACCATCCTTTCGTTGACGGAAATGGCCGCACAGCACGTGCGCTGTTTTACTGGGCGATGAAGAGGGGTGGCTATTGGCTGTGCGAGTACGTCTCCATATCGAGTATTATCCGTAAGGCGCCTGCAAAGTACCTGCGCGCGTATCTGGAAACGGAAACTGACGAGAATGACCTCACGTACTTCGTCATCTTTCATTTGCAGGTATTGGACCGCGCCGTGACAGCCTTGGAGAGCTACATTCAAGAGCGACGCGATGAGATCCAGCGCGTCCATCTGAAACTGAAAGGCGTTGCGACACTCAACCACCGCCAGCGCGACCTCATCCTGCACGCAGTTCGACACCCTGGTCAGGAGTACACGTTTGCGTCCCACCACAACAGTCACGGGGTGACCTACCAGACGGCCCGAAGCGACTTGCTTCATCTGGAAGAGCGGGGGTTGCTGCGGCGCGTAGTTCGCGGCCGAGAGTTCATCTTTCTCGCTCCTCCTGACCTGGAAAGTCGCCTGGCACACGGGTGAGGATGCTGCTGCCTTTACGGCACTCCGCCGCTACACTCCGGCCATGGCCAAGAAGACCAAGCTCGTGTTTGCCTGCAAAGAGTGCGGGCACAACTCGCCCAAGTGGCTTGGCAAGTGCCCCGCCTGCGGCGCGTGGAACACCTTTGTCGAAGAAATGGACGCGGCCAGTGTGCGGCCCTCGCGCCGCGCCGCGCTGAACGAGACCACGCGGCCCCAGCGCATTGCCGACGTGGTGCCGCTGGCCGCCAGCCGCATTTCTACCGGTATCCATGAGCTTGACCGGGTGCTGGGCGGCGGCTTTGTCCCCGGCAGCTCGGTGCTGCTGGCCGGCGACCCAGGCATCGGCAAAAGCACGCTGACGCTGCAAGCCGCCCACCGGTTCGCCAAAAGCACAAAAAAAGCCGTGTTGTACGTGACCGGCGAGGAATCAGCCGAACAGGTCAAGCTGCGGGCCGAGCGCCTGAACTGTTTGGGCAACGAGCTGTTCGTGGTGGCCGAGACGAACCTGGACGCAATCCGCAACCACATTCGCGAGCTGTCGCCGGCGCTGACCATCATCGACAGCATCCAGACGCTGTATGACCAGGAGCTGCCCAGCGCCCCGGGCAGCGTGGGACAGGTGCGCGAGTGCTGCGCCGGCGTGATCATGCTCGCCAAGTCGATCGGCATGCCGGTGATCGTCGTCGGCCACGTCACGAAAGAGGGCACTGTCGCCGGTCCGCGCACGCTGGAGCACATGGTCGACACCGTGCTCAACTTCGAGGGCGAGAAGTTTCAAGCCTATCGGCTGTTGCGCGCAAGCAAGAACCGCTTTGGCAGTACCGGCGAACTTGGCGTCTTCGAGATGCGCCAGGAGGGCCTGGTCGAGGTCGCCAACGCGAGCAAGATCTTTCTCGACGAGTACGACAACACGCGCAGCGGGTGCGCGATCCTGCCAGCCGCCGAGGGCACGCGCGTCCTGTTAGTCGAGGTGCAGGCACTGGTAAGCCCCAGCCCGCTAAGCAGCCCGCGGCGCCGCTTTACGGGCCTGGACCAGAACCGCGCGCACATGCTGCTGGCAGTGCTGGAACGCCGCGGCGGGCTGCGGCTTTCGCAGGACGAGTGTTACCTGAACGTCGTGGGCGGTGTCACGGTCGAAGAACCGGCCGCCGACCTTGCGGCATGTTTTGCCATCGCCAGCAGCGCGAACGAGGTCAAGTTGCCGCCGGCGACGGTGTTCATCGGCGAAGTCGGCCTGGGCGGCGAGGTGCGCAGCGCCAACCTGATGCAGCAAAGACTGGATGAATCCAGCAAACTCGGGTTCACGCAGGCGGTCGTGCCCCGGCTGCGCGGCGAAAACGTGCGCGCGCCCGAAGGATTCAGGCTGATCCAGATCAACAACCTGCGCGAAGGCCTTGAGCGTTTCTATCTGGTGAAGTGATGCAGGCTCCTGAAACTGCCAGTCGGTTTCATTACGTGGTGTTGGCTGCGGTTGCCGTCGCAACCATTGCGGGTCTGGTTGGCTGTTTCCTTGCCTATCGCGAGATTGGTGCTGCCAGTGCGGTGCTTGCAGATCTCGGGGCGGAACTGCCAAGGCTCACAGCGTGGTGCATTTCCGGCCGGCATTTGGCCTTCACGATGCCGCTGCTCCTTTGCGCGGTGGCGCTCGCTGTCACGAGACTCGGTCGACGGCGGCCTGGGGTTGGCCTCCTGATTGCCGGCTGCATGCTGGCGTTTGCATTCGGGTGGCCCCTGTCCGTGCATTTCGCCATGGATCTGCCTCTCAGGGGCATTGGGCGCTGACTCAGGCCAGGAACCCGGCCTGCAGCATCTACAGCAGTTTCACTGATTGGAGCGCGAAGCGTAAGCGAGCGGCCCGTCCGACGCCGCGCAAGAACCATGCGGATTGTCGCCGCGTTGTGGCACCCGCGCGCAGACGCTTCGCGCTCCAGACTGCAAATCAATTGTGAAACCCACCAGTTTCAGCGCTTGGGTTTGCGCGTGGGCGGCCGCACGGGCGGCTTTGCCGGCGGCGGCGGCGGCACGATGTTCGTGGACGGCTTCGGCGGCAGCTTCTTGACCATGCGTGTGGGGTCGTCTGAGCCTGCGGGCTTGTTCGCCACAGGCGGCGGCGCAGCGACAACGCGCGTAGACTTTGCCGGTGGTGGCGCCGCGACAAGTTTGCCCGTGGCGGGCGGCGGGGCCGCGACGACTTTGCCCACCGCGGGCGGGGCGGCGACCACTTTCGGCTTGCCGACGGGTGAAGTCGTGATGCGCCCGCGCCCCAGTCGCGCGCGGCCCGCGAGCTTCTTCAGGTCCTCGCGATAGGCCCGAAACTCGTGCAGTTGGCCGTAGTGAACAGCTTTCTCGTTCAGCTCAAGGGCGTGGGTGAAGTCGCCCAGCTCGGCGGCGCAGATCGACGAGTAATGAAATGCCCAGGCGTTTTCGTGGTCACGCTCGGTGATCACGCGGTATGCATCCAGCGCCTTGGGCCACAGGTTCATGTCACGGTACAGCAGGCCCAGCGCGAACAGGGTCTGGACCAGGCGGTGGGTGTCCCACTCGGTCTGCCACGCCAAGGCACCCCAGTTGATGGCCTGCGCGGCATCGCCCTTGAGCCGGAAGTACAGAAACGCGCAACGCGCATACAGGTCGTTGTCGCCAAAGCGCTTGAAGATTTCGCCCAAGGCCTTCTCGGCTGTGCCGAAGTCGCCCTTGTAGCAGTGAAGCTGCACGTAAACTTCCCAGCCGTCCTGCCATTCCGGGTCGACGGTCACCGCGCGAAACGCCCACGGAATCGCCGCCGTCAGCGCGCGCGTGTCAAACAAGTCCGAATCCTGCACGCCAAGGCGATAGATGCACGCAGCCGCCAGCGCATAGCCTCCGCCGAAAGTCGCGTCGGCCTGCATCGCGGAGACCGCGATATCGAGGGTCATGTAGATGCGCTCGGTGTCGCGCTCATAGCCATACAGCGATGGCGCATTGGCAAGGAATGCCTCGGCCTGGGTGCGCACGCCGGGCAGCAGGTCTTTGATTTCAAGCTCGAGAAAACCATGCACGGGCTCAAGGGCAAAGTCCGCCTCAAGGATACGCGCGCGCACATGGTCTTCGAGCTCAGGATTCGACATGCCTTCGGGGCTCCGTTTACTTGCGCGCTTGCAGCATGGCTTCAATGCCTTTCGCGGCTCCGCTGTGCACCGGCTCTTTGCCGGGCAGCACGTCCACCAGCTCAAACACCTCGCGCTGTGCCGCTTCTTCCATGTTGCGGCGACTCGGCACCAGCATCATCGGCTGGCGTGGCGAACCTGCAATGTCGCCTTCGCGGTAGATCGCGCCGGTGGCGGCTTGTTCCGCGGCGTCGATCAACAGGCTGCGCGCGCCCTCGACCAGTTCCAGGGGCAGCTCGCAGACTTCCAGCTCGGCGCGGCGGAACTTGCACAGGCCGTACGTCCGCACCCAATAGCGGCCCTTGCCGGTCTCAGAGGCGCGCACAACCACGTGCTTGTGAATGTCAAAGCCCTGCGGTCCCTCGTTGCGCCACTCGCCGGCGCGAATCGCCATTCCGGTTTCAAGGTCAATGCCGACGCCGCCGGCAAAGCGCAGAAAGGCATCGACCAGCTTGCACGTGGCAAGCGCGCCGCGCAGCGGGTCAAAGCCGGGCTCGGCCAGCATCAGGCGCACGTCCCACGGCGCGTTCTCGAAACGTTGCAGCGACGCCTTGTCGAAGTCGAACACGGTGCGGGCTTCTTCGGGCAGGTCCAGGTACGGGTTGTGCAGGTTGTGGCGCTTCATCAGCAGCACGTGAAACACCATGCCGGCTGTGGCGTCAGTCATGATGTACTGCCCGGGCTTGAAGCGTTCGCCGGGTTGCAGCGGGCGTTTTTCAAACGTCTTGGCCTCAAGCACCCGCGCCGTCAGCTTGGCGCGGCCCTCAAAGCTGGCGTTGGGGTCGGCCACCTCACTCACGACCGGCAGGTGTTCGCCCTCAAGAAACAGGTTGGCGCGAAACAGCGGCACGAACTCTTCGTCGTCGTCGTGGTGGTCATCCATGTCGCCGGTGTCGGGCTTGCTGCCGCCCACAAACCGGAACGGGCCGTCGATGCCGGCCTTCTTTTCTTCGTCAAGGGAATGCGGCTCTTTGGGCACAAATCCCAGCCGCCGGAAGTACACCAGCAGCTCCTGGCGCCAAAGCTGGCCGGCCTCAAAGTGGCCGAACGTAAGGCTGCGCCGGTTCAGCTCATAGGCGTCATCATAGCGGCCGCGCTGGTACTTCACGCGGCTCCACAGGTGAAGCCGCCTGCGGTGCGGCTTGCCCAGCAGCACGCCTTCGCCCATGCGCGCGTCCGCCATCGGCAGGTTGCCAAGTCGCGCCCAGGCCTCGCCCAGGTAGACCAGCGCCCAGCTTTTGTGCTCGGGGTCGGTGGCCGATTTTGCGGCGGCGCTGAACCACTCTTCGGCCGACTTCCAGTTCTGGTGCAGCGCGGCCCAGACGCCGCGGCCATAAGCGTGCAGGGGTGCCAACGAGTCATTGCTCTTGATGTCGTTCAACAGGTCGCCGGCCTGCTCAAAGCGCTGGGCGTACAGTTCACACAGCAGTTCGGCCTCGATCACCGTGGCGTCGTCGGGTGCAAGCTCGCGGGCGCGGGCCAGCAGGCGGCGCGCGTCGCGCAGGGGGCGCGGGTGCCACACCCAGTCATCGATAAACCCATACAGCATCAAGGCGCGCCCTGCCAGCAACAGGGCCGGACCGTAGCACGGGTCTGCGGTAAGCGAGTCCACGCAGCGCTCCACGGCGTCGTCCAGCGCTTCCATGTCGGATGGATCGTCCAGGCTGATCTGCACCGAGTCGATCAGGCTGCGCGCGCGGGCCGCGTCGCCGGGGGCGCCGTCAAGGCTGCCCAGCACGCGCTTGATCAGCGCGCCGGCAAGCCGATAGCGCTCCGGCACCGGCTTGGCGAGCAGTGATTCAACCGAACGATCCTGTCGGAACATGCCGTAAGGATAGGGCAATCCCGCGCGCCTGTGAAGCCGCGCAGCAGAATCCGTAAGCGGCCTTCAGTCACTGTCGCCGGGCAAAAGGCCGCCCTGCTGCCCGAACTGCCGCAACACGCGGCGCATCAGGCGCGGGTCGGGCTGCGTCGCGCTGCCGCCCACGCCTTTCTGGATTGTGGATTCGAGCTGATCGACCTGTGGCGCGCCGCCGGCGGGGTCAAAGTCCGACGGCACTTCCAGGCTGCTCTGGGTCAGCACCGCTGCATGCTCGGCGCCGAAGCGTTCGCTGGCTTCGCGGCTGGTCCAGACCGGCCGCGCGCCCAGGATCGCCCGCGGGGCCCAGCCCGTGACCGTCCCGACGTTGCTGGTCACGCGCACGCGGACATAGGCGTGGTTGCGGTCCCAGTCGCTGGCGACCACCAAGACCTGCTGGTTCGCATTCAGCGGCCACAGCACGTCGGAAAACGCCTCGGGCTCTTGCAGCAGAAAACACTCTGGGTGGGTGTCATGCACGACCACGTATGCGGTGCGCTCGGGCTCTGCGCTGTCGCGGCTTGAGGACAGGATTGGTTGTGTGTGGGGTTGCCGCTGCGGCGCGAGGGTGCACCCGGCAGCCAATGCCAACAGCAGACAGCACAAGATTCGCATGGCGCAGCCGATGGAATGACGTGAGCGAGGCAAGTCTATCCCATGGAACCCTGAATGCCAAAAAGAAGAGGCGCCCAAAGGGCGCCTCTGGCGTATCGGTCTATCCACGAGCCTAGCGGAAAGCCTCTTCAAAGCGCTTGTTGCGGGCCTGGATGGCTTCGCCGGACATGGTCTTGGGGTTGGGCTTGAGCTTTTCCTTGGTGATCAGGTCCTTGACGTACTTCACGCGGTTCGAAATCGGCGGGTGGTGCGCGAGGTAGTCTTCTTCCTTGATCTCGTGCGCCTTCTCGTACGCTTCGATGCGCTCAAGCACCTTTACCATTGCCTCGGGGGCGTAGCCCGCCTGGGCCAGCGCGCGAGTGCCCCAGGCGTCGGCCTCGTACTCCTGCTCGGGGTTGTAGCCCTTGAAGGCGTCCTCGGCCACGCTGGTGACGAGGCGCCCGAAGTTGGCGCCCAAGCCGTCGCCCTTGAACCATCCGCCCAGCGTCGAGCTGAAGATCTCGCCCTTGTAAGCAGTGCGGTAGTTGTCCATGCCATGGTTCAAGATGATGTGCGCGAGTTCGTGGCACACGATGGCGGCCAGTTCGTCTTCATTGTTGCAAAGGTTCACGGCGCCGATCGAGATCCAGAGGAACCCGCCCGGTGTGGCAAACGCGGTGACTTCTTCCGTCTGCAGCAGCCCGACCTGGAAGCCCTTGTACAGCACAAGGTTCGCCACGCGTTCCTGTGCCTTTTCGCCGCGCGAGTTGCGGTCTTTTTCGTTGGCGATGTGGCTGCCCAGGCGCATCGCGCTGCGCGTGACACCCTTGGTTGCGGCCTCGACATAGCCTGCCATCTCGTTCACGTAGGTGATCTGGCGCTCGGTGCGCTTGTCCCTGGCTTCGACAGGCGGGTACTTGTCGATGATGACGGCCGAAACGCCGCGCCCGATGTAGTACTCCTCGCTCGGGTCGTAGCTGTCGGCGACTTTGGCCTTTTCCAGGGCGCCAACGCCTTCACTCAGTGCCTCAAACAGTTTGCAGCCGGCCAGGCCGAACAACAGGATCGCGGCAAGCGCGGCACTGGTCCATGGATGGTGGATTTTGTTTTTCATGGTTTCGCTCCTAGTTCCTGAGTTGGCCGTCTTTGCCGAACGACTTGTAATGCTCGTTCTGCTTGGCGGGGTCAGGGTTCTTGGCGTCGCCGCCCATGAGTTTGTTGCGCGATGCCTCGAATTCATCGACGCGCTTGAGCGCGGCGTTCATCTCGGGGCTGCCTTCGCGCATTTCCTTTTCGATCTTGTCGTTGAGTCCTTTGCCTGCCTGCGCGCTTTGCTTGGCGCCGCTGGCTTCGGTTACGCGCGGCTGTGACTGCAACGGCTCTTTGCGCAGCGCCAGGCGTTTGACCCAGCCTTCGACTTTCTTGCCGTTGATCACGACCCTGATCTTGACGTACTCGCCTTTCGACTCGCCCAGGGTTTCGACTTCCTGGTTGGCGACCAGCTTGCCCAGGGGCTCGCCATCGAACAGGTCAGGCTCGCTGAGTACCACGGCGTCGGGGCTTGATGCGTCCACGCCGACAAACATTGCCTCGCCGCGCGCAAAGGTAGCGGCGAACACCAGGGCGGCGCACGCCAGCACGACGGCCAGCAGACGGCGCCACGGGAATTTCTTCCACCAGTTCATTGGGTCCTCTCAGATCGGGTTTTCCAGGCGGGCGACAATATCGCAACGACGGCGCAAGGGGAAGCTCGAAGCGGTGTTGCACAGCACGCCCTACTTCGTCTTCTTGACAAAGACGCCGTTCCACTCTGGCGGCGGCGGCGATTTCAGCAGCTCTTCGCAGCGCCGGATGTACAGGCGGCTTGGGTTCAGTTCGCCTTCTTCCTGCGTGGTTTCATGGTGCGCCGCGTTGCGGAACGACGCCAGCGCCTGTTCAAACTGCCGGGTGCGGAACAGCGTGATGCCCTCGTTCCAGTGCTTGAGCATGTCGGCGACGAACTGCGGCACATCTTTGCCGCCGATCAGCTCGAACACTTCCACGGGCTCAGACTTGCCCTTGACGACAATCAGGTCAATCGCGCGTGTCGTGAACTCGCCGCGGATCAGCTTTTCCGTGTTCTGGCCGATCAAGATGTCTGTGCCGTACTCTTTGCACTGCGGCTCAAGGCGCGCCGCAAGATTCACGGCGTCGCCCATCACCGTGTACGCAAAACGCTTGCTGCTGCCCATGTTGCCGACCGTCATCAGCCCGCTGTTGATGCCGGCGCGTGCGTACAGCACGGTGCCGTCCGGCTTGATCAGTTGCGGTGCAATCCCCCGGATGCTGTCGGCAAACAGCGGCTGCATGCGTTGCAGCTCGGCGCGGCAGGTCAAGGCGCCGCGGCAGGCACGCACGGCGTGGTCGGCCTGGTCCACGGGCGCGCCCCAGAAGCACATGATCGCGTCGCCGATGTACTTGTCGATCACGCCGCCGGTCTCAAGCATCAGGTCAGTCATGCGCTCGAGATAAATGTTCAGCAGTTCGACCAGCCGCTCGGGGTTGTTCGGCCCCAGCGTTTCGGTGACCGTGGTGAAGCCGGCGACATCGCTGAAAAACACGCTCATGGCGCGGTTCTCGCCGCCCAGTTTCAGCGCGCCGGGGTTCTTGATCACGTAGTCGACCAGCTCGCGACCCATGTACTGGCGCGCGAACGATTCGCGCTGGCGCTTCTGCGCGCCCTCGGTCAGCGCTTTGGCAAGCGCGCCGTGACTGAACCCGAACAGCAGGCCGGCCAACGGTGCCGCCAGCGGCAAGAAGTGCTGCTGCTCAAACGCCACCCAACCGGCGACCAGCACCAGCACAGCCAGCAACAGTGTCAGCACCAGCCCGTTGCGCAGCTGCCCGGCGTACAACACGGTCACGACTGTGAACGCCGCGCCGAACAGGGCCAGCAGCCATGCCAGCCAGCGCGGAGACTCGGTCATGAAGTCTTCGTTCTTGAGGTTGTCAAAAAACGTTGCCAGCACCCACGTGCCGGGTGTGTTGCTGTCCAGCGGCGTGTCGTGGCGATCGAGCAACCCGATCGCTGTCGCTGCGATGATGACCACCTTGTCCTTGACGATCGCCGATGGCTCGCCGAGCCCCAGCGTGTGAACTTGTTGGGACTTGACGGCTTTCAGCCGCATCCGGGCGTCGGAAAGCTGGGCCTGAAGCGCGTCGCGGTCTTCCTCGGCGGCTGACGCCAGGCTTTTTTCCAGGTCAGGGATCAAGGCATTCAACCGCTGCGTTTCAGCGGTCTTGAAGCGGTTGTCGCTCAGGAAGTCCCAGTCGCGCAGGATGTCGGTGGCTGACAACTGCGGGTACACCGCAAACAGGCGGTCGTTCGGGTGACGGTCTCTGACTGCCTGCTGCTGCTCGGGCGACAGGTAGTTCCAGTCCGCGTTCTGGTCCGGGCGCAGGTACCCGCGGTACCGCAACAGCACGCGCGACGAACCGTCCAGCGGCATCGCACGGCCAAGGTAGCTGGCGGTGTCGCCCTCGATGCTCACTGGCACGTCCTGCAACTCGTTCGCGAGCACATACGTTACGCCGTCGCACTCCAGCCCCTGCGCCGTAAGCACCAGGCCGCTGAAGCGCGAATTGAAATCCTCCAGCCGGCCAGCCGCCGTGAACTCCCGCGCATAAGACAGCACAAACAGGCGCCATGTCTCCAGCGGCAGCGTGCGGTAAAGCCGCGTGTCGTGGGCGCCGACCACGTCGTAGCGGCGCAGCACGCCGTCGATGTCTTCAAAACCCATCACCAGGCCCAGCCCCGCGACGCCTTGCGGCGGCGTGGATGCCACCGGCAGCAGCGACCGCAGCCGCGGCGAATCGTTCAGCCACGGGTCCCCATTGATGCGCTTGCGCAGGCTGGCGAGTTTCTTGTCGGCGCCCTCTGCGCCGCTGCGGCCGTCTGCAACGAGTGAGGGCCACCCGTCCAGCAGCGCAGGATAGGGCGCCTCGGCTGTCCGGAATTTGGCGTAGCGGTCCGCCACGCTGTCGAGCAACTCCGGCTGGCCGTCGCCCTTGAGCTTTCCGGCGTAGGCGGGCAGCAGGTCGTCTCGCACGTCCTTGCTGCGATTGGTGGCGCCCAGCACCAGCGCCAGCGCGACGTCGTCTTGTGCGGTCGCCTCCATGGCGAACAAGTCGTCGCCGGCCTGGTCGAATGTCCACATGCGCGTGAGGTTGCCATTGACCTCACGCACCAGCATGGCCTGGTTGGTGTTGGGACCGCTTTCGCTGTAAATCATGTCGAACACGACCACGCGGGCGCCGCCTTCGCGGCAGTAGCGAATGATCTTGCTGTACACGTGGCGCGGCCACGGCCAGGCGTAACGGTCCGCTGCAGCGCTGCCGTCTTGCGCGCTTTGCCAAGAGTCGCCGTATGCCAGTGCGGCTTCGTCAATGTTGATCAGCAGGATGTCGGGGTCGCGCTGTTCGTTGGTTTCGATGGTGCGCACGCGGGCGTCGCGGCTTGGCAACTCGACGTAGTCGATCAGAGCGGCGTCGTCCCACTGCACCAGCAGCAGGCTGGTGACGGCGCAGGCGGCGATGCAGGCCAGCAGGGCGGTGACGGCGCGCTGGCGCGGCTCGTGTGCTTTGCCGAACTCGGTGCGGGCTTTGCGCAGCTTTTCGCCGGCGCGCACCATGGTGCTGCCCAGGCCGGACATCGCCCGCTCAACTGTGTTGCCGTCACCCATCACCGGACCACCATAGAGTCATCGCCCCCACGGCGGGAGTCTTCAGTGGGGCGTTCAGGGCGCGAAGGCGTTCAGGCGCGCAGCAGAAACAACGCGCAACCGCCCCATGTTCAGGCTTGTGCCTTGATGGACCGATAGATCGCGTCGCGAAGTGCCTTCTCGCGCGGGTCGTCAAACATGTAGAAGTCCTGCTTGTTCATCACGTAGGCAAAGCCCAGCCGGGCATCCGGGTCGGCGAACGCAAACGAGCCGCCGGCGCCGGGGGTCCCAAACGAGCGACCGCTGGACCCAAACGCGGCATCCGGGCCCGGCCGTATGAAGCCGAGCGAATACCACGTCGGCACGCCCATCACCACGTCGCGCGGATTGGTCGCCGGCGGCGCTGCCGTAATCTGCGCCATGGTCTCGGGGCCGACGCCAAGCTCGCCGCCGCCTTCCGCGAACACCGAATACAGACGTGCCAGGGACCGTGCCGTGCCGACCCCATTGCCCGCCGGCACCTCGATGTCAAAGCTGCGCCGGTCTTTGTAATCGAGGTCGCGCAGGCACAAGAAAGACTTGCGCAACAGCGACCAGGGCCAAAGGACCCGCAGCAGCATCGGCCACGGAGTATACAACATCGCCCGCAATGCCCGCCCCGTGCTGAACGGCAGCATGGTCGCCAGTCGTCCAAAGGCAATCTCCGGCGGCAAGCCGATGTAGAACTCGAGGCCCAGAGGTACTGCAATCTCCTCGTGAAAGAACCGTCCCAGTGTGCGATGCCCGGGGTCAACCCGCCGGATCAGCTCCTGCATGTACAGCCCGATGGTCATCGCGTGGTAGCCGTGGCGTGTGCCCGGCGGCCACGCAGGCCCTTGCCGCGCCAGTATGCGTGCGACATCGTCCAGGTCGTGCAGCCGGGCGATGGTCAGGCTTTCGTCGGTCCACACAAGCCCGGCTTCGTGGCCGAGCAGTTGCCGCACCGTGATTTCCGACTTGCCGTTCTGGGCAAATTCGGGCCAGTACCTGGCAATCGGCGCGTCGTAGTCCAGCAGGCCGCGCGAGTGGGCCAATGCCAGTGTCAGCGCGGACACACCCTTGGTGGTTGAGTAGACCACGACCAGCGTGTCCTCAAGCCATGGGTCGTCGCCACCAGGTGACCGCCGGCCACCCCACAAATCCACGACCTTCTGGCCGCGCCAGTAGGCGGACACCGCGGCGCCAATTTCGCCGCGCGCGGCAAAGTTTCGCTCGAATTCGTCGCGCACACACTCAAATCCGGGCGCGACTGTGCCCTGCACGCGCGGCTTAGCCAAGCTGCTTGCGTCGCCCATGCGGCAACCCCGTACTCGTGGCCCCTGACCTGCGAATGCTCGCGTACCAGCGACCACCATAGAGTCATCGCCCCCACGGCGGGAGTCTTCAGTGGGGCGTTCCGCGCGCCGGAATTCGGATTCCGAAATCCAAATCGCTTTCGCACCCTGCTATCTTGCGGCAATGCTTGAGGACGGCCACATCTTTGTCGCAGACATTGCCGAGGGCCCCATCCACGCGGTGTACCTGGTGCAGGATGCGCGCAAGCTGACGACCCGCAACGGCAAGCCGTATCTCGCGCTGACCCTGATGGACAACACCGGCAGCATCGGCGCCAAGCGCTGGGACGTCAGCGACGAAGAAGTCGCCACGGCACGGCAGGGCAGCTATCTCGAGATTACCGGGGCCGTTGAACTGTACCGCAACGCCCCCCAGATCATTATTTCGGCGCTGCGCCAACCGCAGGCCGAAGACATCTTGCGCGAAGCCTTTGAGCACTCGCCCCAGTTTGACCCCGCCGATCTCTTGCAGCAGGTCAAGGACATGCTGCTGGGACTGCACGATGAAGACCTGCGCCGGCTTGCCAAGTCGTATCTTGACGATGCGGCGTTCATGGCACGCTTCGAAATCGGGCCTGCTGCGCAACGCATGCACCACCCCTATCGCTTCGGGCTGCTTGAACATGTGCACAGCGTGATGCGCCTTGGTGAGCGCATGTGCGAGCACTACGCGTGGGTTGACCACGGCCTGGTGCTGCTGGGCCTGTTCCTGCATGACAGCGGCAAGGTCGTGGAACTGGTCGGCGAAGAGGCGCCAAACTACAGCATCGAAGGCGAGTTGCTGGGGCACATCACGATCGGCATCAACTTGCTCGACCGCAAATTGCAGCAACTTGAGGGCTTTCCGCACCGCAAAGGCGTGTTGCTCAAGCACATCATCTTGAGCCATCACGGGCTGCAGGAGTGGGGCAGCCCCAAGCCGCCCATGACACCCGAAGCCCTGGTCGTGCATACGATCGAGATGATGGACGCCAAGATGAATGCCTTTCTGCGCGAGCAAGCAGAGGCGCCAGAGCAGACCGATGCACTGGGCGGCCTGCGTTGGAGCAAACTGCTGAAGCGGAAGATCCTGACCACAGGGCCCGGCACAGAACCAGCACAGCCGCCGGCCCACGACAACAATGGCGAATCTGAGTAGGTTTCGAGTCCAGCTATCGCATTAGAACCGCTGCCGCCGCCAGCACTTGCACAAAATGCAAACGCCGCGGATCTCTCCGCGGCGTTGCGTCCCCTGCTGTGCGTCAAGTTGGTCCCTTCCGGGCCAAAAGGCCCGGAAGGTGTGGTGGTCAGCCAGGTTGCGGGCGGGCGATAAACCCGGCTGATTCACCTCGTCTTATTAAACGACTGGTTGGTTGCTTGTCATTCCCGAAGCGCACAATTGGACGAAATTCTTGCGAACTCACGAAGCTACTCGCCTCGTCCCGCCTTCCAAGGCCTCTTTGTGTTTGCGGTTATGCGCAACCTGCATACCCTTGAAGTGTTCCATCGCCTCTACTGAGGAGTATCTATGCGCCTATTTTTGACCTTGGCCATCTGTGCACTGACCCTAGTTGCCATTTCCGGCTTGGCCCGGGCTGAACAGATTCGCCTGTCCGACGGACGCTACCTGCAGGGCGAAGTCGCTGAGGTCAAGGACGACGGCTTTGTGTTCAAGCTGACTGACACGGGCGGCAAGGTGTTCCTGCGCTGGAGCCAGGTCGATGCCGGACTCAAGAAGCGCCTGACAAACGACAAAGACCCGGACGAAGGCCTGAACCTGGAAGTCATGGTGCCCGGTGCGCGCCTTGAGTTGATCGACGGCACGATCTACGAGGGCAACATCACCCAGGTCAGCGGCGGCTACAAAGTGGTCAACCGCGACTTCGCCAAAGGCCGAACGATCGCGGATGCGGACGTGGTCGAGGAAGGGTTCATTACAGACATCATGATCGATGCCTCGTCGATGATGGTCGAAAGCGAAGTTCTTAAGCTGGCTGAAGACGAGCGCTCGCCGCTGGAAGATGCCCGCCAGTTCTACGAAATGGCGCGCATCGCGGACAACCTGGGCCTGTACATGGAGGCCAAGGACTTTGTCACCCTGGCCCTGGCCGCAAGCCCGGACGCCAAGCTGGAAGCGCGACTGACCGCATACGACGCGACGCTGGACGAACTGATCCGGCAGAAGGGCCTGCTTACGGCGCTGGCAGGTGCGCGCCAGCTTGCCAAGAAAAAGAAGTTCCAGACTGCGCTGGATGTGCTGACCAACGCCAAGAATGAGTACAAGCCCACCGAAACCGTGCTGGCCAAGTGGGACCTGACGTACGCCGAGATCGACCTGCAGTTCACGGCCTTTGTCGTGACCGAGTGGTACAAGCAGATGCGCCCGGTGACGCGCGCCAAACTGAAAGAAAAGGGCCTCACCATCAGTGACTGCATCAGCTGGGCGCGGCGCGAAATTGACAACATGATCTGCGCCAGGATCGCCGAGATTGTCGGCAGCACCACCGCCGACGACATGAAGAAGCGCTTCATCCAGCGCTTCAACCTTGAAGCCGAAGGCAAGCTGCGCCTGAGCATGAAGAAGGCGAGCTTTGGCGAGACTGGTTTCTACCAGATTGTCGGCGGGCACCTGCCGATCAACGGCAAGAAGCCCGATCCGACGACGCCGACGCCCCCGGGCGGGCGCCCGGGCCCCGGCCCCGGCGGCAGCGGGTCAGGCCCCGGCGGCGACCGCAGCGGCAGCGTGGTCCCCGGCGAAGACATTGGCGACTTCTTGAAGAAACAGGGATTCCAGGAAGGTGAAAAGAAGGGCGGCGAGCTTCCCGGCGGCATCAAGCCCGAGGACATTCGCGACTTCCTGAAGAAGATTGCCGGCGACGACGCCAAGTCCGATGGCGAAAAGAAGGACGGCGGCGCGCCCGCGATCGGCAAGCAGGACATCTCGCACCTGAAGGTGCCGGCCACCGTGCCGACACTGCAGGAGTGGTGGGACGGCGCCAGCAGCACCACCAAGGCCAAGTGGCTTGAGGCTTACTATGCCCGCTACGCCGGCACGATGCGTGTCTTTGAACTCGACGACTGGAACGTGAAGTTCAAGTAACTGATGCTCGCTTACAGGCCCCCGCCCTGCGCGGGGGTCTGTGTGTTCACCGGCAGCCGCGACCGCTTGCGCAGAAACTCGGCACTGACGTTTGCCAGCAGGATCATCACCGCGCCAAACACCAGCCAGCCGTCCAGCCGGTCACGGCCTGCGATGATGCTGATGACGGATGCAAACACCGGCTCGGCGGTGTACACGATGGCGGCGCGCGACGGCAGCAGTTCTTTCTGCCAGCGGTTGAGCACGCTGACGGCCACGACTGTCGCCAGCGTGGCGCACAGCAGCATGGTGCGCCAGAACTCGACGCTCGACAGCGCCGCAGCCAGCGGCACCGGCTCAAACAGTGCAATACCGCCGGGCGCAAGCACCACGGCCACGGCAGTAAACAGCGTCGCGAACACGAACATCACCAGCGTGACGGCCATCGGGTCGGCGCGTTTCGTGCCGGTGTCGGTCATCAGAATGTGCACGCCGAACACCACGGCGCACCCGATCGTGGCCCAGGCGCCCAGTGAAAGTCCGCCCTGCGGCGGCCCCTTGATGTACGCGGCCCCTAGCGTTGCCAACACCACCCCGATCATCACTCCGCGCGGCGGCACGCGCCGGAACACGATCGCCGCAATCAACGGTGTCGCCACCACGTACAGGCTGGTCAGGAACGCCGACTGGCTTGGCAGCACGTCGGATTGCGCCAGCCCGAAGATCTGCAACAGAAAGCCCAGCGTGAACGGCAGGCTGAGCAGAAAGCCCCACTTCAGCGCGGCCCGGTCCAGCCGCTTCACGCTGCGGGGCACAACGATGGGCATCAGCAGTGCGGCAACCAGGAAGCGCCACAGCAGGAAGAACGCGCCCACGGCGGCTGGCCGCTCTGCGCCGTAGATGGCCTGCAGCGCATCGGTGCCCTCTTTCATCCACAGGAAGGTCGCGCCCCAGAAGATGCACACCGACAGCAGCGCCAACGTCGCGATCAGGCGCGTGCGCGGGCCCTGCACGGTGGTGGTCGGTTCTGCCATAGGTGGCAGAAGCGTAGACGCGCCGCGCCTTCACGCAATGCCAATCGCGGGTGGTTGATCAGCCGGACAGGCGGTCAAGTTCGGCTTCGACCGCATCCACCAGCGGTTTGAGCGTTTCCGCGTCCATGCCAAAGCGCAGGCCGGCCGCCTTGAACAAGTCGCGCAACCCGCGCGAGCCGCCCAGGCTGAGCGCGTGGCGATACTGGGCCAGCGTTGCGGCGGTGTCCTTGCGCGAGTGCAGCCACACCTGCAGCGCGCCAATCTGGGCAATCGCGTACTCAATGAAATAGAACGGGGCCCAGAAGAAGTGGCCGATGTTGGTCCAGCGCGCGTCGCGGAACTTCTCCAGCCCTGTCCACTCCGTGCCGGCATTGAAGCGCAGCGCCTGCGCGCGCCACTGCGCGGTCACGGCGTCTCTGCCTGCCCCGGCATGGGTATAAATCCAGTGCTGGAACTGGTCGCCCTGCGCGATCATCACCAATACTTCCAGCGTTCGCTCCAGTTGCTCGGACTGCGCGCGCTTGATGTCGGCTGGCGCGTAGAACTCGTTGACGTGCGGCATGCCCAGCAGCTCCATCGACATGCTGGCAACTTCGCAGAACTCCATGGGCGCGTGGCGATACGCGAACAACGGCTGCTCCGCCGCCGCAAACGCGTGAAAGGCATGGCCGCCCTCGTGCAGCAGTGTGCGCACGTCAGAGTCCAGGCCCACGGCGTTCATGAAAATGAACGGCAGGCGCGCCTCGCACAACGTGCTCTGGTATCCGCCGGGGGCCTTGCCCTCGCGGTTGGCAAGGTCAAGCAGGCCCAGCTCGCGCATGTGGTCAAACTGGTTGCCGAGTGCCGGGTCAATGCGGTGGAAGATGCGCGAACACCCAAGCTTGAGCTGTTCCACGTCGTCAAAGGGCTTCAGCGGCGGCTTGCCGGTTGGGTCAACGTCAAGGTCCCACGGGCGCAACGAAGGCAGCCCCAGCGCCTCGCCGCGCCGCTGCTGCATCCGCCGCACTGCCGGCAGCACCACCTGCTCTACGCCATGGGCAAACACGTCGCAATCGTCGGGCGTGTAGTCGAAACGCAGATAGCTCTGCCACGTGTAATCCCGAAAGTCGGCGCACCCGGCATTGCGCGCGATCTGCTCGCGCAGTCGCAATTGGCCCTCGAACAGCCGCCCCAGGCCCTCGTGCTCGGCCAGAAGGCGCTCGTTGCCTGCTCGCCACGCCCGTTCGCGCAGGCTTCGGTCCTGTTCCAGCCCGAACTTGGCCATCTGCACCGGCGTATAGCGGCTGCCTTCGAAGTCGATGGTGACCGCGCCCTGGATTTCATCGAACTGCTTGGTCAGCTTGGCAAGCTCGGTCTGCAGCGGAATGTTCTCGGGCCGGTACAGCGCAAGCTGCGCCAGCACCGCGCGCTCGTAAACGGCGTACCGTGCGGGGTCAAGGGCGCTGCGCGCCGGCGCCGCCTGGAACTTGCGGTCCAGCGCGTCAACCGCCTGTTTCAATTGCGGCTCAAACTTCTCGACCCAGTCCAGAAAGACCTGCTTGTTCGCTTCGCTGGCGGTGTCCAGCGTGGTGCGGATGTGAATGCGCGCGCCAACTTCGTTGATGACCGCCGCGAGTTCACTGCTGTCGCGCATCCATTGTTCCAGCGCGTCGGCGTCGCCAAGTTCCGCGTCAATCAGCCGCTGGAACAGCGGGGCAACATCTTCAAACGTGCGCACGACCAGGCCGTGCGGCACAAAGCTGCGCGGGTAATTGCGCGGCAAGGCTTCAAGGGTGTCCGTCACAGTGGCCTCCGTTGCCAGAATAACGCCCCGGGGGCCGTCGGCCATATCCGGATTCAGTATGAAATTTGCAGCGGCCTACTTCGCCGCGGGGTCCGGCTCGCCCATTGCGATCAGCCGTGCGCGGCAGGCTTCGGCGATCTCGCCCTCTCCCCCGAACGTGTCATAGGTCTTGCGGTACCACGCCGCGGCATCCGCGTTGCGGCCCGCGCCGTCATAGGCCTGGGCAAGCAGGTACATGCCGCTGGGTGACCCGGGCACCAGGGCCAACGCGTGCTCCAGCCGGCTGGCAGACACCGCCCAGTCGCTGCGCCGCAACGCAACCGCCCCGCCCATGAAACTGGGCCAGAAGCCGTTGCCGTCGAGCGCCAGCGCCTTGCGGCTGCTCTGCTCGGCCTCGTCGTAGCGGCCCAGGTAATACAGCGCCTGCGCCACGTTGACATGCAGCACGGCATGGTCGCTGCGCTGGTTTACCGCCTGTGTGTACAAGTCCAGCGCCTGCTCAAGCTTTTGTTTGCGCACTGCTGCGTCCTTGCTTTGCAGGGCTTCGCCGGCCAGCGCGTCGCCGCGGTCGGCCAGGTCGTAGGCCGGCTGCGCCGCGCGCATGTCTACCAGCGCGTTGTTGTACTCGCCTTCGTTGCGCAGGTACTGGCCGTCTCCTTTGTACTCGTTCTTTTGCTGGCGGCTCAGGTAGTCAACGCGGTTGCCGGGGTCGGGGTGGCTGGACAGAAACTCGGGACCACCGCCCCCGTGCTCTTGCGTCACTTGCTCAAGCATCCGCATCACGTTAATGATGCCGTCGGGGTGATAGCCCGCGCGGGCGGCAAAGCGCATGCCGAAGGTATCGGATTCTTTTTCGTTGTCGCGCGAATAGCTCAGGCTCAGTAACTGGTAGCCGACCAGCCCGATCAGCGCCACGCCTTCCATTTCGTCGCCGGTGCTGGCCACCAGCATCAGCCCGAGCATGACCAGCGTGGCTTCGCTCATGCGCTCGGTGCCGTGGCGCCCGAACACGTGCGTGACTTCGTGGCCCAGCAGGCCCGCAAGCTCGGACTCGTCTTTCAGGCGCTGCATGATGCCGCGCGTGACAAACACGTGCCCGCCGGGCAGCGCGAACGCGTTGATCATGCTGGTGTTGACGACGTAGAAGTTGAACTCCCAGTCCGGAAACTGCGCCTCGCCCTTAAGTCGCGTGCGCCCGGCCTCAACGACCTTCTGGCCCACGCGGTTGACGTACTCCTGTGTGGCACGGTCCGGGTACAAGCCGCCAAGTTCGGCCAGGATCGGCTGAACGTTTTCGTCGCCGAGCTGTTTTTCGCTTTGGTAATCGTAGATGTTGAGCGTGGACTTGCCGGTCAGCGGGTCGGTCTGGCACGAGGTGACCAGCGGCAGAACGGCAAACAGCAGAACCGGAATTGCGTGCAGCAGCAGTTTCATCGTCGTCTCCTTGGCTGACCTTTTAACTGCGCCCGCCCGCAAGCAAAGCGGCTAGGCGTTCATGCAGCACTTCTTGTACTTCTTGCCGCTGCCGCAGGGGCAGGGGTCGTTGGGGCCAACCTTGATCGTGGGCTTGCGCTGCTGCTTCTTCAGCAGGTGCGCCGTGGCGGTCACGCGCGCGTAGTTGCCCAGCGCTTCGCCGCCACTGAGCCGGCCCGCGTTTTCGCAGTACGCCAGGAAGCTCTCCAGAAGGCCGGGCACTGCTTCGCGCTCCGCCTGCTCGAGTTGCAGCGGGCCAAGGCCGATGGCCACGCCGTCGCGGATGGCGGGCTCATCCAGCTCGGCCGGGTCTGCCCCTGTGCCCTGTAGAAAGGCAACCAGCACCTGCCCGGTGCGGTCGCCAATCGCGCGGGCCTGCATCTCTCCCGGCGTGCTGGTCAGGTACTCGCTGACCCAATGCTCGATTGTGTCACGGGCCGGGCTCATGATAGGGTTCTACGGCATTGATCCATTGCTTGCCAAGTCCAAGGTCTTGCCATGGTGCATACGGGCGATGCCCACGAAAACCCGGGGAGGCCAAGCAACGCTGAACGCAACACGTGGAAGCGGCTTGCGAGAGGGCTGTTTCACGTGTACCTGGCGTTGGTACCCGCGCTTGCGGTTGTGGGCTGGATTACGCTTCCCGAAACCTTCAGCAAGGACTTCTTGGCGGTCGTGAACAGTGTGCCGCTGGTCAACGCCCTAGTCCTCATGGCCACAATCCAGGGGTGGTTCGCGTTTGTGGTGCTGGCCGGTGTATTGATACGCGCTCCCGCGAACCCATGGCTCGCCTTGGCTCTGACTCTGGATACGCCTGCATTTCTGTTGGCGGGCGCCTTCTCTGCTGGCACGCTCGATTATTCAATTCTTCTGGTTGAAGGGCTGGTCGAGATTGCAGCGGCAGGTGCCGCGTTCGGCGTGTACACATTGAGGCCGAATGCACGAACTCCCAAGCGCAAAGAACGAGACG
This sequence comes from Planctomycetota bacterium, assembly GCA_020849795.1. Taxonomy (GTDB): domain Bacteria; phylum Planctomycetota; class UBA8742; order UBA2392; family UBA2392; genus JADJRK01. The sequence goes on from JADZFR010000037.1 coordinate 42,407, forward strand.
GGTCAGATGCAATCTGGTTCGCCTTGATCGGTGCCATCGGAGCCATCACGATCGCCGTGGCCCTCACGGTTGCCGTCGCAAAAGCCTGGAACATTGGCGCGGCAATCGTTGTCCCGATCGCCATCCTGTGGAATGCAGTAACGTACAGTCGCCTGTTCGGCGTGTTGGACGAAGATGAGGGAACTGTCAACAAGGCAATGCGAGGCTTTTTTGTGATCGTCGGCTTCGGGTTGCCGGCGCTCATCTTGTTCGGTCATAGCATCTGGCTTGGTATGCGCTGACGCCCCGCGCTGCGCACGCTTTGACAGACTGCGCGCGCACCCGCTGCACCCGACGAACGCGAGGTACGGATGCCAGTTGCCGCGGCGCCAAACCTTGCGACAATCGCGACCACTGGAGAGGCCATGAAAGCTGAATGCCTGGAAGCCATTGATGCCGCGAAGTCGCTGGGCGCGCACTATGCCGACGTGCGCGTCATTGAGTATCGCCGCGAAGGCGTCGCGCTGCGCAACGGCCACCCCTGCAACCTTGCCAGCGGCCAGAGCTTCGGCGCCGGCATTCGCGTGATCGTCAACGGCGCATGGGGCTTCGCCAGCACGAACCAGGTCACGACCGCCAGCCTGAAAGACACGGCTGCACGTGCCGTCGAAATCGCGCGGGCCAGCGCGCAGGTCAAGAAGCAGGACGTGAAGCTGGCCCCCAAAGCCGCCGTCGAAGACATCTGGTGCACGCCGTTCACCATCGACCCGTTCAAGGTGCCGCTGGAACAGAAGCTGGGCCTGCTGCTGCAGATTGACACGATCCTGCGCAAGAACCCGGCGGTGAAGGTCGCCAGCGCCGCGATGCAGTTCGCGCGCGAGAAACAGTGGTACATGGACACCGACGGCAGCTTCATCGTGCAAGACCTGCTGCGCAGCGGCGCAGGCTACAGCGCGACCGCAGTCGGCAACGGCGACGTGCAGATTCGCTCGTTCCCGCAGTCCTGGGGCGGCAACCACAAGTGCTTGGGCTACGAGATCGTGCACGCCTATGACCTGCTGGGCAACGCCGAGCGCATACGCGACGAAGCCGTTGCCTTGCTGACGGCGCCCGAGTGCCCTTCGGGCCGTATGGATTTGATTCTGGACGGGCCGCAGCTTGCGCTGCAGATTCACGAAAGCGTCGGCCACGCCAACGAGCTCGACCGCGTGTTCGGCTACGAGGCCAACTACGCAGGGCGCAGCTTCATGCTGCCCGAGCTGCACAACCGCAAGGGCGGTTTTAGATACGGCAGCGAGATCGTTAACCTGGTCGCTGACTGTACGGTACCAGGCGGCCTGGCGACCATCGGCTACGACGACGACGGCGTGCGCGCGCAGCGCTTTCACGTGGTGCAGAACGGCATTCACAACGAATGGTTCACTACGCGTGAAACCGCGCCGCTGGTGGACCGCGAGCTTTCAAACGGCTGCAACCGGGCCGAGGGGTTTAACAACATCCCGATCACGCGCATCCCGAACCTGAGCCTGATGCCGGGCGAGTGGGAGTACGACGATCTGATCGCGGACACCAAAGACGGCATCATCATGGAAGTGAACAAGAGCTGGAGCATCGACCAGATGCGCCTGAACTTCCAGTTCGGGGCCGAGATCGGGCGCGTGATCAAGAACGGCAAGATCACAGGCATCGTGAAGAACCCCAACTATCAAGGCAACACACCCGAGTTCTGGGGCGCCTGCGACGCCATCTGCAACCAGGACCACTGGGACCTGTGGGGCGTAATCAACTGCGGCAAAGGCCAACCCGGCCAGACAGCAGAAATGTCCCACGGCGGCGCACCCACAAGGTTCAGGGGTGTTGAGGTGGGGATACGCGGTTAGCATGGTGCGCGATGGGGCGAGGGTACATCAAAGAGTACCGGGAGAACCCGACCGACGAGTTGGGCGGTGGTACTGGAACAGCGGCACGGTTTACCGTTCAGTTCATCGGCAAGATGGCATCGCGGGACTACCCCTACGCCGTTGCCAATGAAACCGTGGCTTCGGCAATCGGTCTGGTGCTCGGGCTGCCGGTTGCGCCCGGCATCACCGATGAGATTGGTGGTCAACCGTACTTTTTCAGCCAAGAAATGCGGAAGTACGGTGACAAGCAGTTCGGGCCAGGTGCCGGCGCCGTTGCCATGGAAAAGTTCGTCAGGCAGAACCAGCTGCTCATTCATGGTGCCATTGTGTTTGACTTGTTCATTGCAAATAACGACCGCGCATTCTTGCCCGCTCGACGGAACCTTGCGCTAGATGACGATGGGAACCTCTTCCTTTATGACCACGGCAACAGCTGCTTCTATAGACCTCGCGAATCACCCAAGGTCGTCGCAGGTATTGTTAGACTAAAGACCGTCGAAGCTTCGCTGGCCGCAATGTTTGACAAGGGCAGCGAGGGGAACCTGTACTGGGAAGCATTGTCTGACATCAAGATGACCGATCATTGGCTAAAGAGGATTCAGCAAATACCCGACTTCATGCTGGAATCGTTTGTGAACATGATTCCGGCGGCTGTGAATCCGCCTGATGAGGCGGAACGCGCGGCGCTCGTAGAGTTCTTGAAGAAGCGGCGGCACTACCTTCGCGAGCATATTCTGGCGGACAGAGCACACTTCCCCAATCTGGGAGGGCCAACATGACCAAGCAAGAGTTCACTTACGTGTTACTTCGCTACGTGCCCGACCCTGAACGTATGGAGCCGCTCAACATTGGCGTTGTCATACAGGGCGCGGAGGGCATGAAGCTCAAGCTTGATAATCACTTTGGCCGGTTGAAGGGCATTGACAAGAATGTGTACAAGCGTTGGCGCGACTTCTTGGAGGAAGAGATAAGCGGCGAGCAAAAGTCGATCTTCAGACCTTCGCGCGAGTCGCCTGACTTTTGGAAGTATCTGCGTTCACTTACTGGCGACACTGTTACGATGACACCGCCGCTTAGGTTGACGACGAGCGACGAGACTTCCAGCGACGGCATTTTGGAAAAGCTCTACAATCGTCTTGTTAGCCGCAAGGAAGTTGAGAGGGACCTGTCGCCGGGTCGGCCTGATCACCCTGCTTCTGAGTTCCGCCGTATTCGCAAAGAACGCAACTTGGACAAGCGCGGCCTCAAGAAGAGCCACGCATTGAAAACGCCGGGCGGTGAGTACCTGTGGGCTCCCCACCGTGTACTCGAAAACGGCAAGATCGTAGCAATCGACAAGATCGAGGTGGACGAATCCCCTGATCGAACCAATGTTGAAATTGACAGGGCGCGTTTCGCGGCCTCAAAGGTGTCCAGAATCAAGGGTAAAGCGACTCGGTGGATTGTGTTGATTGACCCGCTCAAGGATGACGCTTTTAGACTTGATGCAGCTGACCGCGAAGACATGAAGCGGGCATTTGAAGTGACCAAGAAGGCTGTTGATAAGGCGAAGGGGGAGATCATCTCGACGCCAGAGGAAGTTTCTCAGGTGGTTTCCGAATTGGAGCCGGAGCTTCAGCCAGCCGCTTAGCCTGCGGAGCAGGCTGGCAACTGTTAGCCCCCGGCGTCAGCCGGGGGTATGCAGCGAGCAACGAACCGAGGCGCGGAGAGCCGGCACATCGTGGCACGGACCCCCTCGTCCATGTCGCGCGGCCTGCGGCCGCGCGTGTGTCGGCGCTCCGCGCCTCGATTCGGTGCCCGTCAATGCCCCCAGCTTACGCTGGGGGCTAACAAGTGTGAAAGCACTTCGCACCTGACTGCACGTCGCCGAGGCGGCCATCGGAGGGACGCCGATGCCACTTTGCCGCTGCTCTAGCTCCGGCTCTGCAGGGTCTTGTCGATGAACCGCTGGACTTCGGCCCTGAGCCAGTTGGGCGCCGCGTTACTTCAGCAGCTTGTAGGCGTGGGTCCACACGCCATGCTTGAAGCCGTAGGCTACCCACGTCATGCACATCGCCTCTAGATAGCGCGAGCCTTCGATGCCGCCGATGTCGGCTGTCTCCCAGCCGAAATCCTTCAGCAGGGCTTCGGTCTTTTTCTTGGCTGCGTCATCGTTGCCGGCGATGAACATGGTGGGCGGCCCGCCGGCCAGTTTGGGCTTGAACATCAGCGCGTTGCCCACCGTGTTGAAGACTTTCACCACCTGCGCGCCGGGCGCGGCCTTCTGCACATGCTCACCGAGGCTGTCGTGGCCGACAATCGAAAGACGTGGCGCGCCGGTACTGAAGTCGAGCGGGTTGGTGGCGTCCCACACGATCTTGCCCTTGAGGTCAGATGCGACGCCCTTGACGATTTCTTCACTGACGTTGCCCAGCGTGCACAGCACCACAATTTCGCCGAACTTCGCGGCGTCCTTGAAACTGCCTTCGCTGGCCTTCTTGCCCGCCTTGCCCACCCATTCGGTGGCTTTGGGGTTGCCTGCCTTGCGCGAACCCATTTTCACTTCGTGGCCCAGCGCAATGAAACCGGTGCCGAGGGCCTTGCCGACGTCGCCAGTGCCGAGAATGCCGATTTTCATGGTAGCCTCCGTGGTTGAGCCAGAGTTTAGCGTTCACTCGTTTCAGTCCAATGCCCGGTGCGGCCCGGCCCTACCCGGTGCGGCGCAACGTCTGGAAACTGATGCCGAGTACGCCGCACAGCGCGCCGCACAAGCCACCCCAGAAGAACAGCTCGCGCGGCTCAAGCCATTGCAGCGCAAGCCCCGTCGCCAGCGCGCTGAGCGCCGTGAAGCCCTGCACGGTAATGGCAACCAGCGCAAAGATGCGCCCCAGGCGCTCGCGCGGGTAGTGGCGCTGGATCAGCGTCGCGCGCCCGACCGTGATCAGCGGGATGCTCAGGCCGTGCACGAAAATCGCGACCAGGAACGTCTCGAACGTCTGCAACCACAAGAACGGCACATAGGTAACGCCATCCAGCAGCATCCCCCAGATCACAAGCCGCCCGGTGCGCAGCTTGCGGCCGAAACGCGCAAGCATCAGCGTGCCAACAAGCCAGCCCGCGCCCAGGCAGGCTTCGAACAAGCCGTAGGCCCAGATCTCGAGGCCGAGGGTGCCCTTGATCAGGAACATCGCGCCGACAATCGCAGGGCCCATGATGAAGAAGTTGTCCACGGCGGTCAGGAACAGCAGCGAACGCAGGCGCGCGTCACGCCAGGCTGTGCTCAGGCTCTCGCGCAGCTCTGACAGCGAACTGGGCCGCACGCCGGCTTGCGCCAGAGTTTTGCGCGGCGTGCGAATCAGCAGGATGCAAGCAAAGCTGACCAGAAAGCTGGCCGCATCGGCCACCAGCAGCCACGCAATGCCGTCGGCGCCCGCGCGCTCGCCGGCAATGGCCGGCGCCAGCAATATGCCCACCAGTCCGGCGCCAAGGATTACGGCCAGTTGCTGGCTGGTCTGGAAGATGCTGTTGACGCGCAGCAGGTTGGCGCCCTCGGCCAAGTCGGGGATCAGCGCGTCGCGGGCGGGGTTGAACAGTGTTGCAAACCCGTAGCTGGCAAACGCGACCACGGGCAGCAGCCACCATTCCAGCCAGCCCGCGAAGTGCAGTAGCGGAATCGCGCCGACAATCAGCGCGCGGGCGATGTCAGAAAGCAGCATCGCGCCGCGTCGTGAAAAGCGGTCGACCAGCACGCCCGCGTAGGCCCCGAACAGCAGAAACGGCAGCGCATCCATCATGCGCGTGAGGCCGACCTGCGTCTCCGAGTTCGACCCCACGAGGTAGATGACAAAGAAACCCACAGACACCGAGAACACCGAGTCGCCTGTGCCCGAGACAAACTGCCCCACCCAAAGCAGCAACAGGTTGCGGGTGCGCCGGGAGGCCTCAGGCGCGGCAGTCTGGGCAACGGGTTGATTCATGGGTGCGGAGTCTAGCCCGGGCCGCTTGCGTTGTCCTTGCCGCCGGTGCGGCATTCGTTAGCCTTGCGCGCCATGGCTGGAAACATGGAACAGGCACGTTTGGCGTTTGTCGGCATGGTCGATGACCTGTACCAGCGCGGCGCCACGGGCCGCACCGTCATCGCGCTGGAGCTGGCGCAGGAACTGCTGGCCGCGGCCTTTGAGTCCGCGTCGGCGAGCCAGGACGAAGCCGAGATCAGCAACGTGCGGCTTGACCTGTTTGAAGACGCCGGCCTGTTCTCGTGCAACATCAAGGTCAAGGGCAAGGCTTGGCCGCCGCGCCCGCCCGTGGATACGCGCGTTGAACTGGGCGTACGCGACGTGACCCACAGCGAAGCGGGCGAGTCCGGCAGCGTCATGTTTCGTGTCGAGAAGCCGCTGCATTTCTCCAGTACGTTCGCTGACATGCTGATCGGCCTGCTGGGCAAGATCGTGCGCAAGCTGCCCGTGAGCATCGACGCGCTGCGCCACAAGGACGCGTTGGTCACGATTGATTTTGCGCAGTTCGTGAAGGCGTTTCGTCCAGAGCTCGGCGCGCATGCGCGCCAGGTGCGGCTTTACGCGTTGAAGGTGTCGGCCGGCAAGGCCAAGGTCGAGATCGGCTTTCTCAAGTAACGCCTGCCCATGGAATACGTGCTGATAGCGGTGCAGCTTGCGTTTGGCGTCCTGGGCCTTCACTACGGGGCGAACTGGCTTGTATCGGGCTCAAGCAAGCTGGCGCTGACGTTCGGGATCAAACCGCTGATCATCGGCCTGACCGTGGTGGCGATGGGCACCAGTGCACCGGAGCTGACAGTAAGCCTGGGGGGCGCGTTCCAGGGCAAGGCAGACCTTGCCGTGGGCAACGTGGTCGGCAGCAACATCGCCAATATCGGATTGATCCTTGGCTTGTCGGCATTGATCCGGCCGATGAAGATCCAGATCGAGCCGCTCAAGCGCGACCTGCCGTTCATGTTGTTCGCGGCGCTGCTGCTGGCGGTTTTGCCGTTCATCGGCGGGCCCGTCGAGACGGAAAACGGCGTCGCCTTCATGATGGGCCGCTGGAAGGGCGGCGTGCTGCTGGGCGCAATGGCGCTGTTCATGTGGCTGACGTTTCGCAACGCGCGCGGCGGCGGCGAAGGTGAGCTGACCGAGAAGCCAAAGGGCCGCGGCCTGTTCGTGCTGTTGACACTGGTCGGGCTGGGCGTGCTGTTGATCGGCGGCAAACTGTTCGTGGATGGCGCCGTAAGCTCGGCGAAATCGCTGGGCATTCCCGAACTGGTGATCGGCCTGACCGTAGTCGCAGTCGGCACCAGCCTGCCAGAACTGGCAACCAGTCTGATCGCCACAATCAAAGGCGAAAGCGACATCAGCCTGGGCAACGTCGTGGGCAGCAACATCTTCAATGTGTGCATGGTGCTTGGGCTGGTCGCAGTGATTCAGCCCTTGGCCATTGATGTACGCGTCATGCAACTCGACATGATCGTGATGCTGTTCCTCAGCCTGTGGGTCACCAGCATGGCCTGGCGCGGCAAAGACCTTTCTCGCCTCGAGGGCATTTCGCTGCTGGGCGCCTACGTGCTGTATGTGGTCAACCTTTTCTTCGGTTGGGTGTAAGATTTGTCGTAACATCAGGCGGGTCAGCCACGTAGAGTCTGAAACGGGCTGCTGTTGGAGGTTGCCATGCGCTCATCGGGCTGGATGTTCGGGCTGTTGCTGATGATTCTCGCCTGCGGGTTGTCTTTCGGCGCAGGGTACTTCATTGCCAAGCAAGACGTGCCGCCGCCCGCCCCGCACATTGAAACTGCCGACCTTACGCCCGCCGCAACTCAGCCTGAGCGCGAGAAGGTCGTACTGCCGCTCGCGGACCAGCCCGCCGCAAACCAACCCGCCGAGACCGGCAACCTCAAGCCGACCGCGGGCACCGACCCTTCGACGGGCCAACCCGGCGACAAGCCTGACCAGCCACCCGTCGAAGCCGGCACCAAGCCCGACAGCTCCCAGCCAGTCGGCGACGCCAAGACCGCCGCCGAAGCAGCCGAGGCGATCAAAGAGCTGGAAAAGAAGCTGAAAGAGCTTGAGGGCCGCGACATCTTCGACCCCGAAGGCATGCTGAACGGCCCGAAGGTTGATTTCACGGCCACGATCACCGGTTCCGTCAGCGACACTGCCGGGCAGCCCGTTGCGGGCGCCGGCATTTATGGTGAGTTCAGCGAAAACTACGGTGGCGGCGGCAGCGTGCTGCGCGTTTCAATCGGCGGTGACGGGCAGGACATCGGCGAGCTGCTGACCACCACCGACTCGGGCGGGGCTTTCCGCATCGACGTCAATCGCAAGGTCAGCGAAAAGGCCGGGCTGCACGTTGACCTGACGGGGAAGTTGCAGGGCTACGCCGACAGCAAGACGATCGGCGTAACGCTCAAGAACGGCGACACCAAAGAAGGCATCAAGCTGGCGCTGCGCCAGGCGGGCAGCGTGGCTGGACGAGTGGTCGACCAGTCGGGCGCGGGCGTCGCCGGCATGCAGGTCAGCCTGAGCGGCAATAGCCAGATGGGCGACCTGGGCCTGGAAATTGAAATGGGGGGTGCGGGCAGCAAGCTGTCCGCCACGACCGACGGCTCCGGCGAGTATCGCATCGAAAATGTGCCCGAAGGCGACTATCGCCTCAAGCTTCGTGGCGCGGGATACCGCGAGGTCAGTGGTCCCGCGCAGATCAAGGTCAAGCCCGGCGCCGAAACCCGCGCAGCTGCCGACTTTGTCGTCGCCATTACTTGCAGCGTGCGCCTGGCGTTGCAGGACGCCACCGGTCAGCCGCTGCGCGCGTGGGTCACGCTGAACTTCAAGGATGCCGATGGCAAAAGCGTCAGGAAGCTCAATGGTATGACCGACCAGGACGGCAACTTCAGCGCCAATGAGCCCCCCGTCGGCAACTTCAACGTCGAGGTGGTGGCATGGGGCTACAAGCCCGAGACTGTGCCGGCCAACATCATGGAAGGCCTGGCCTGCGACCTCGGGCGCCTCACGCTGCAACCGTCTGATGCCAAGCCGGGATCAACCCCCACGGACGAGTAAGCGAAATTCGCGGTTTCGACGGAACCCCGGTGTCGGCTGTGTCATCCTATGGGTGGTCGCTACCGGAGGATGCCATGTCTGTTTTGCGTCTTGTGTTGCCCGTGCTGGCCCTGACTTCGTTGATTGCATCAGCCGTGGTGGCCTCGGCCCAGAATCGCGCCGGCGCTGACGAGAAAGAGCGCAAGAAAGAAGAAGCACGCAAGGAAGCGGCGCGGGACGAAACAGACGCGGCACGCAAAGTCGCGCCGGTCACGCTGAAGGTGTATGAGTGGGGCGTCGCCACGGAAAACTGGGACGGCAGCGCCGAGCCGCCGGAAGACGTGCCCGTGTTCTACTGGCAGGCCGAACAGATCCCGATTGAGCCCGCGCCCGCAAAACCCCAGCCACAGCCGCAAGACAAGCCTGACCGGCCAATCACGAAACGCAAGCCGGTGCTGTATTTTGAGTGCACGCAGGACCTCACGTTTGACCTGGACATCAAGTTCACTTGCGGCGTGCCGACCTGGCACTACCCCAAGGCCAATCGCCGCGCCGATGCTGCCACTCTGCAGTGGGACAACATCAAGCTGACGAGTGACCTGGCGCCGCGGGACAAGTCGCTGCCGCCGCCGAAGCTTCGCGAGGTGGCTGACCGGCACTGGGCCAACTTCAGCCGCGAGGGCTCGACCAGCTATCTTGAAGTGAACGGCGAAGCCGAGCGCTTTCTGTTTTATGAAGGCAGCGCCGCATATCTGCCAGAGTCGGACCTGTTCGTGAAAGACGGCAAGCTCGTGGTGCGCAACTTCACCGCCGAGCCGTTCCTGGACCTGCGCGTGTGCGTAAAAGTTGACGGCAAGCTCGTGCGCCTGCACGCAGTCAGCGTCCCCGCGGCATCGGGCGACACGCCCGGCGAAGTCACGCTGGACCCCGCCGCAAGCGTTGCCACGTTCGGGCCCGCAGGCACGCTGACCACGGAAACAGGCAACGCAGGACTCACCGAGGCCCAGGCCAGGGTGTTCGAACGCTGCTGGAACACAGAACTGCTTGAGCAAGAGGGCACGCTGTCATGGCGCCGCACAGCCAAGGCGCTGGACGACCTGATGCAGCTCAAGCTCACGCTGCCGGCAGGCATTGCCAGCGATACCCACCGCGTGGGCTATGTGCAGGTGCGCGGCATTGATTTGGCGAAAATCTCTGACTACGACGCGCTTGTGACCAGCTATCTCGGCGGCGAAGAAGAGGCCCTGAAGAAGCTCAAGGGCACCGCGGGCGCCGGTGCGCTGCGACGCGCCATGCTTGACACCGAGAGGCCGCTGAAAGACCGCATCACACTGGCCAAGGCACTGAGCCTCATGAAGTAGGGCAACGCATGGTTGCGCGCGGGCGGAAGCCATCACGCGGATGCGTTCGACTGCGCGCGTTTCAGCCAACTTCGAATGAACGCGGGCGCGGCTGCGAGCCTCTCTGCGTTATCCGGCGGCAGGGGCGCGCTGCTTTTCGTGCACCAGAACAGCTTGGGCCCGGGCAGATCGATGAAGTCAAGCAGCGCTGCCCCCGACTTGGCCGCATACGTCGTGTCGAGCGGCGGCGCCGCCAGCTCACGGAACTTCGCCGCAGCAAGCAGACCGGCCCGGGTGATGCGGGCGTAACCCCAGCCGAAGTAGCGCGTGTGCAGCCGCAACCGGCTTGGGTCAATTTCAACGGTCGGGCCGCCGCGCGCCGGAATCTCGCGTGCTGTGGCACGGGCCAGCCGCAGAATCATGCCGCGAGAAGTGATCGGCCACGGTGTGACGCGCACGGCATGCACAATCGGCAGCGGCCACGGCCACGCCTCAACCTTGCGTGCCAGCGCCAGGCCGGCCAACAAGCCGGCGGTAGTGCAGGTGCTGCCCACAGCCAGCACGATGTGCGCCGGCGGCGGGATCTTTCCCTCGTGAACCTGCTCGGCCAGCTCCAGCGCGGCGCTCACGTGGCCCAGAGCGCCCAGGGGCACCGCGCCGCCGGGAGTAATCAGGTACTCGGTGGCGTGGGCACGCCGTCGCGCCCACCAGTGCACCGGAAACGTGGCAATGCTGCGAAGTGTGACCACACGGTCGCCGTGGCTGATGATGGCGCGAAGATTCTCGGCAGCGGCGGGCGTGGCGCGTTGCGGGAACAACACTGTGCCGGTGGCCAGTGGCAGCTCGCGAGCGTGCAGGATGAGTGCCAGTGCCTGGTTGCTGCCGTAGGCGCCCAGGGTCCAGACGCGCTTTGACTTGTGCGCCAACGCGTCAGCGATCAGCGTTTCGAGGGTGCGCAGCTTGTTCCCCCCGTACAGCGGCGAGCTGGCGTCTTCGCGCTTCAGCCAGACATCGCCCAGCGCGGGCAGGTGCTCAACCGCAGTGGGATAATCGCCCAGGCCAACATGAGGCACATCCATGTTGCGCAGTGTCCGCAGCAGCGCAAACTCGTGCGGCAGGGGAATGCAGGCTTCGTTGCCGGTTTCGTTCACCAGCCCATCATGCCAATCATCCAGACCAGCGCACCGCACAGTGCGGGCACCGCCAGCCACGAAGCAAGCAGATAGTTCGGCGCCAGCGGGGTCTGGTGCCGGGCCAGCACCACCACGCGCTTCCCGCGGCGGTACTCTACCGGCGCAGGGTAGGGCCGGACGCTGCCAGCCGCGGGGAGATTCAGCAGCAACTCATCGCCGGGGCGGCGTATCGGCCCGCCCTTGGCAACGCGCGGCGCGCGGGCAACGAAGTAGCCATGGAACGTATCCAGGTCCGACGAGTCGGCGGGCATGTCTAGGAAGCAATACGCCATAAGTGACCTCAAACCCAGTTTCCCACATGAAGTCCCCGCCGACAAATGGTTTCGCGTTGGAACATGAACAGTGTTCAGCCCTTACGAATCTGACGCTATCATGGGCCGATCTATTGGCAGAAACGAGGGCGTGATGTCGGCGGAATTGACTCTCCTGTTTCTAGAAAAACGCGTAGAGGCGTCGCGGCTTTGCGCATCGATCACCGAGCCGTTTGCCACGGGCAGCGAACCCGTAAAACCGCAGCAACTGGCCGATGACTATGAGCAGGTATGCCAGGAGCTTGAGGGCACGTACGAGGACCTGAAGAAGCTCAACGACGGCCTGATGAAGGACAAGACGCTGGAAGCGGGCGACATTCGCCACCTGCGCGGGCGCATAGCCACCGCGGTTACAGAGGTCGCTCGTGCCGCGCAGGACATGGCGGCGCAGATCCGGTTCTTTGAAGCCATGAACCCCAACGATGCCGTCACCACCAAGCCCGCGCTGGACCACTTTGACCGCATTGACAAGTCTACGCGCGAGTTCACGGTACCCGACGAGCCTGAAGACGGGGCCGAGCTGGCACCCGCCGAAGACACCGGCATGGCCCACGAAGAAGACGTCGACCCGATGATGATGTAGGCGGCGCGACTGACACTTTTCCACACTGCGCCGCTCGCTGCTCTGCCTGCTATGTTCGCGCCATGGCCAAATACTTCTCTCGTGCGAAAATCTATGTCGTCGGCCGGCAGGTGATGCCCCCCGACGAAGTGCAGCGCTTCCTGGATGATGAAGGCGCGCTGTGGCAAACCGACACCGACAACCCCGCCCAGCGCATCCCCGAGCTTGCGGGTCGCATCTGCTACATGAGCTTCGGTGACAAGCAGGGCCGCAAGGACAACGCCAGCTATCTCGGCCATATCCTGCAAGTCGGCCACGGCAGCGTGCTTGAACACACCGTCTTCAGCCTGGTGTTCACCGGCATCTCGCGCAGCCTGACCCACGAGTTGATCCGCCACCGCGCCGGCTTTGGCTACAGCCAGCTCTCACAGCGCTACGTCGACGAGTCCGAGGCCAATTTCATTGTGCCGCCGGCGCTGCAGGGTGATGCTGCACTGGAAGCAAAGCTGCGTGAGTTCTGCAACGTCAGCCTGAAGGTTTACGGCGAGCTGACGGACGCGCTGGCCGAAAAGTATGCGACGCCGCAAGGGCTGGTCGATTTCGCCCTGCGGGAAGAGATGCTCACTGAGGGGGAAACCGGAAAGTTCTCGCTCAGTGAGCCCGTCGCGGGCCGCAACGCGCTCAGCATTGAAGCATGGCGCAAACTCGTCGCCGACGATGCCGATGCCGCCAAGGCCTTCAAAAAGCTGACGGTACGCGCCCGGCGCAAGGCTGCCCGCGAAGCCGCCCGTGCCGTGCTGCCCAACGCGACCGAAACCAAGATCTTCGTGACAGGCAACGCGCGCGCATGGCGGCACTTCATTGAGCTGCGCGGCGACATTCACGCCGAGGCCGAGATTCGTGCGCTGGCCTGCGACGTCTGCCGCCTGCTGCTGAAAGAGGCGCCGAACCTGTTCGGCGACTACGAGGTGGTCAAGCTCGGCGACGGCAGTGAACGCACGCGCACCAAGCACCGCAAGGTCTAGCAGGCTGATGCAAAACCCTCTCGCGGACCGGTTTGGGCGGGGCACTTCGCATCTCTGCGTCGCGCTCCAAACCGGCCTCGCCCTAGGATTCTGAAACAGCCTCTAAGCACGAAAACCTGATTTGGGCCTGCACATCGCCATGACCAAGGTAGTATTGGGTGGCAGGCCGCGCCGCCGGCGCGAAACAGGAGACCGGACCATAGACACCCTTGAAGCCGCGCGCATTGCCTATGCCGCATGCGCTGAGAAACGAGCCACCGATATCCGCATCCTCGAAGTCCGGGGGCTCACGATTGTCGCTGACTACTTCGTCATCTGCACCGCCAGCAGCTCGGTGAATGCCAAGGCCATCGCCGACGAAGTGCGCGACCAGTTGAAGTTGCGCGGCAAACGCACCCCCATCGGAGTTGAAGGCCGCGAAAGCGGCTGGTGGGTGCTGGTGGACTTCGGCGACCTGATCGTCCACGTCTTCCAGGCTGATGCCCGCGAGTATTACGGCATCGACGAAACCTGGGCCGACGCCCGCGTCGTCGAACAGTCTGAAGCCGCCTAGAGAGCCCCAAAACCCCGCATTTCGCCCCGAACGCGCACTTTTGCTGAAGTGTTTGATGCCTATTTGACGTTTAAAGTAATGAAGGTGGAGGCGATTGTGGCGCCCGACTTGAACATCTCGCACCACGACGTCATCCGGGCACTCCGGATCTATTGGCGCCATGCATGGCCCGCAGGATCGGGTATCTGCCCCGTGCTGCCCGACTGGTCCGACCTCTCGCTACCCGAAGTCCTCAACCGATTCGCTGATGAAACCGGCCGCACGGCACATGCCTGCCGCCGGTTTGTGCTTCGTCTCGGCAACTATCTTTACCCGCACATGAAGTTCGCCATCGAGCAGTGCGTGTACGGCGGCGGGTTTTACTTTCTGGCCGACTGCCACGATGACGCCGACACACCGCGCGCCGACGACAGTGGACAATGGCAGGTGCTGCGCACGCGCAACTTCGAAATCAAACTGGCCATTGAAGCTGCATGGGAAGACGCCTCACTGCCGACGTTTCGAACCACCAGCGAAGCGGCCACCGGCACCTTCAAGCGCCCCGGCACCGATCACCGGCGCATCCTGATTGTCGACGATGAGCCCGCCAACGCCGCGCTGACCGACGCCATGCTGCGCGCGGAAGGCTTCGGCACCGAAACAGCAGCGTCCGGCGCCGACGCGCTGGACCGCGTGAACGAGCAGCGCCCCGACCTTGTCGTGTCAGACTACGAGATGCCCGGCTTGACGGGCCGCGACGTGGCACGGCGCCTGAAGGCTGACAAGGACACCCGGCAGATCCCGGTGTTGATCTGTACCTATGCCGACGTGTCGGAAGCCGACCTTCGACCTGCCGACGCCCTGCTGCGCCGGCCTTTTTCTCGCGAAGACCTGAGTGCAGCCGTCGGTCGCCTGCTGGGCCGGAGGCTTTCGTGAGCGAGCAGCCCCTGCGCATTTCGCGCCCGTTGCGATACACGATCATTTGCGCCGGTTGCCGCGGCGAAGTGCAGATCTGCCCCGACGAACTGGACGAAAAGCTGGCGGTCTGCCCCAAGTGTAACTTGCCCAACCGCACGCCGGTATTCGCGCTGCTGTCAGGCCGTCGCCGCGCGACCATGGACGAGATCGGGCAAGACGACCTCAAGGAATAAGCCCTGCGCTGCCGACAGGATGCACTGAGGCAGCGCCATGCGTTCACCACACCCCACACGGTTCAGAATCGCCAGCAGCCGTTTGCCCAGGCTGCCGGGCGGCGTGCGCATTGCGCCGCTGCTCGTGATTCTGGCCGGCTTGTGCGTCGCCGCGCTGGCGCCGCTGCGCGCCCTGGATGGTGACGCCGATGCCAAGCGCTGGGCGCGGCGCGCGCTGCTGGACGAGGCCACGCGCAAGCACATGAATCTGGACGTGGGCGAAGTCGAGCCGCTGACGCTGGCACTTTCCGCCCCGGGCGATTTCGGTGACGCTGACGACCGGGTCGTGGTGGTTCGCCGCGATGCCGCGACTGCCGTCGTAATCATGCGCGGGACCACGCCGCTGGGGCGCTGCACCTTCAGCAGCACGGGCACCCTGGCACTTGCCACGCGCAAACTGGCCGGCCAGACCTGGGTGCTGCTGGATGAAACCAGCGAGCAGGCTGGAGTGTCGTCGGCGCTGCGGCGGCTGATCGGCCTGCGCGATGGACAGCTTGCGGTGCGCCAGAGCTGGGTGCACTCGGCGACCGTGAAAATCGGCAAACGCTTTGTCCGCGAACAGAGCAGCGAGTTGCGAGAGCAAGGCGAGAGTCTGCTGCTGACTACGCGCGTGGTTGACCGCCTGGATGGCAAGGCGATGGCCGACTGCGAGTCCGAGACCATCCTAAGGCTGACGCCACAACCCGACGGCAGCCTGCGCGCCGAAGTGGACAGGGACAAGCCCGTGCCCGTGGCCGTTCGCCTGCGCCATGCCCGCACCCTTGAGCGCGAGGGCCTTGAAGAAGCCGCCATGCTGCTGGCCCGCGAAGCGCGCGAACAAAGCGCAAAGCTGCCCGCCGAAGATGCCCGCCGCCTCGACGCTGCCGGCTTGGTGGCCCGGCTTGAAGCCCGGCTGGTGCCCGCCGACAAGCCGGTCCAGGTTTCCCCGCGATAGCGGCGTTGCACCTGTTGCCGCTTGCCGCTAAACCGCACGCATGGCCGTACTGCTGAAACTCAAGCGCCTGCCCCACGGTTCGGGCCTGCCGCTGCCCGCCTATCAAACCGAACACGCCGCCGGTGCCGACGTGCACGCCGCGATTGAGGCCCCCGTCTTGCTGCCGCCGGGCCAGCGCGCACTGGTGCCGACCGGCTTCTGCTATGAGATTCCGCCCGGGTACGAGATGCAGGTGCGCCCGCGCAGCGGTCTGGCGGCCAAGCATGGCGTCACGGTGCTGAACACCCCGGGCACGATTGACGCCGACTATCGCGGTGAGTTGAAGGTGCTGCTGGTCAACCTCGGCGCTGAGCCCGTTGAGATCAAGCGCGCCGAGCGCATCGCGCAGATCATCATCGCCCCGGTCAGCCACGCGACATTCCACGAAGCGAAAGAACTGTCCGACACCATTCGCGGCAGCGGCGGTTTTGGCTCGACGGGCAAGTAACCTGCGTTCAATCCCACAGGCCCGTGGAGTAGTAGCGCTCGCCGGTGTCGGCGAACACTGTCACGATTTTCGCGCCCGGCTCATCCTCGGCGAGTCTGCGGGCCGCGGCCAGGTTCGCCCCGCTGCTTTGCCCCACGAACAGACCGTTGCGCGCGAGCAGCCGGCTTGCCTCGAAGGCTTCTTCCACGGTGATCTCGATGCGCCGGTCCACGAGATGCTCGTGGAAATTCTTCGGCTTGATGCTGCCAGGGGCCTTGAGCGGCTTCAGGCCTTCGATGCCCGGAAACTCCTCGGGTTGCACCAGCACCACCTGGATGTCGGGATTGTGTTCTTTCAGGCGCTCGCCAATGCCTGTCAGCGTGCCGCCGGTGCCGACGCCGGATATGAAGTGCGTGATCTCGCCGGCTTGCGCAACGATCTCGGCGCCGGTGCCGAAGTAGTGCGCCTGCCAGTTTGCGCGGTTGCTGTACTGGTCGATCAGGAAGTACTTGTCCGGCGCGGCGTGGGCCAGATCGTGGGCCTTGCGCATGGCTTCGTCGTAGCCCAGCAGCGGGTCGGTCAGGATGACTTCGGCGCCGTGGGCCTTGATGCGGCGCAGCCGCTCCAGGCTTGCGTTGCCCGGGATGACCAGCGTGACCGGGATGCCGAGTGCCGCGCCGATCATGGCGTATGCAATGCCGCTGTTGCCGCTGGTTGAGTCCAGCACTCGGCGCCCCCCCAGCGTGTCGTCCTCAAGCAGCTTCGCCAGCATATTCAACACAGGGCGGTCCTTGATGCTGCCCCCGGGGTTGACCCACTCGGCTTTGGCCTTGATCGAAAGCTGCGGGAACAGGTTTTCGTAGACGTTGACCTCAAGCAGCGGCGTGTGGCCGATCAACTGCAAGGCCGGCACGCGGCGTTTGAGCTCGTTCACGGATGTCAGTGTCGTCGTCATGGCTGGTTCTCTTCAGGAGCGCAGGCTTCCTGCCTGCCCGGGACGTGGACGTCTTGTCCGCGCCAAGCCGTGGCCGAGGCGCCCACGGCAGGTGCAGGCCTGAGGCCTGCGCTCCTTTAACATCGCAGCTCTTCCTGCCTGAAAACCCCTTCGCCCAGCTCGAACGAGTGGAAGTCGCCGGGTTTGCCCTGGTTCACGGCCACGATGATGTAGCTGTAGCCCTCCCATGCGGCGGCCAGGTCGGTCTCGCTGGGGCGCGCCGGGTGGTCGGGGTGCGAGTGATAGATGCCGACAATGTCCAACCCGCGCGCCCGCGCGTCGCGGTCGATGCGCATGTAGTCTTTCGGGTCAAGGTCAAAGCGGTCGTGGGCACGCTGCGTGTTCAGGTTGCCCGTGCGTGCCGATTCTACGGCGACGCGCCCGCCGGCGTCGATGCGGCCGACCAGCACGCCGCAGCACTCGTGCGGGTACGCTTCAACGGCGTGAACTTCAATCGAGGCCTTGATGGCCGGGGTAATCGTCAACATGGGATGGGTCCGAACAGTCAAACAACGTTGGTCGCACGGCGGGGAGCCGGGTTATCGACAACAACAGTTGCTCGGACACATGAACATGGCCGCGAGGTTATCCCGACACGGTTTGCTGTCAAGCCGGGGGCCTTTGCCACTTGCCGTTGACCAGCAGCTCATAGGGCTTGTAGTGCTGCTTGTACTCCATCGTGCTGCAGCCCTTGACCCAATAGCCAAGGTAATAGTGCGGAATCTTCTTCTGGCGGCACAGATCAATCTCGTTCAGGACGCTGAACACGCCGATGCTGCGTTTGGCTTCGGCCGGTTCATAGAAGTGGTACACGCTGCTCATGCTGCGGCGGCTGACATCGCAGATGCTCACGCCCAGCAGGCGCCCGTGCGGATCACGATACTCGACCTCAATGCTGGCAACGCAGCTTGAGTACAGGAATTCGCGCAGGCTGCTCTCGTCCGCGCCCTGCGGGCTCTTGTCGTGCTGGGCCGCCAGGTAGCGCTTGTACACGTCGTGCTTCTCGGGCGTGAACTCGGGTTCGCTGATCGACACTTGCAAGTCCGCGTTGCGGCGCAGCACGCGCCGCTGGCTCTTGGTCGGCTTGAAATCCGCCACCGGTACACGGATCGGCACGCACATGCGGCAGCCCTGGCAACGCGTGCGGTACAGGATGTTGCCGCTGCGTCGAATGCCGCGGTCCATGAGTTCGTGGTAAGCCGCCGGGCTGACCTGCCACGCCAGCCACGCTTCCTCGGTGGCCTGGCGATCCGGCAGATAGCTGCATTCGTGAGAATGCAGGCCCAGGGGCACCGAGTGCGGGCCGATCAGGGTAGGAACGCTGACGTTCTGGGTGCCCATGCACTACCAAGGTAACCGATTTCGGGTCGCAGGTTGAAAGAGATTCCGGCTACGAACGACTCAACACGGCGCGCTTGAGCGTGCTGCGCGCGAGCATGACCACACGCGCGCATGCCTCGGCGTCGCTCAACGCATCATGGTGATTCAACGAAATGTTCAGCACGCGCGCCACGTTGCCCAAATGCGCCGGGTAAATCCCCAGCGTGCGCCGCGCCTGGCGCACCGTGCACACCCACGGCAGGTCCGGCGCTTCCAGGCCGGCTGTCTCGCAGCACGCCTCAAGCACTGCCCGGTCAAACCCCGCATTGTGCGCGGCCAGAAACACCGCGCCATCGAGCACTTCTTTCAGCAGCAGCCACGCCCGGCCAAACACGGGCTTGTCGGCGACTTCATCCAGCGTGATGCCGTGAATGTGGGTGAAAAACATCTGCTCGCGCGGCGGCTTGATCAGCTGGCGCACGCGCCGCACCACTCGCCCGCCCTCGACGCGCACCATGCCGATGGCACAGGCTGAATCAGCGCCGTGGTCAGCGGTCTCGAAGTCGATCGCGACAAAGGGGCCTGGCACCGGGTCAATGAAGGCGCGACTCATGGCTACAGTGTACCCACGGACGCGACAGCGCGCATTCGGCGCTACGCATCACCCAACTCGTGCCGTCAGCGACTTTACAGCCTCGCTTGCGCCGCGAATGCAGTCGGGAATACCGACGCCGTCGAAGGCGTTGCCGCAGATCGCCAGCCGCGCATGCCGGGCGGCAAGCTCGCGAATCCGGGCCACGCGCTCGAGGTGACCCACGTGATACTGCGCCATCGCGCCCGTGTGGGCCGCGGCAACTGCAAATTTCGGTTCGCCCGATACCCCAATCAGCTCGCGCAGCTCGGAAAGGGCCAGGGCCGTCAAGTCAGCAGCCGGCAGCTTCGCCACCTCGGGCGCGGTACCGCCGCCCATGAACACCCTGACCACCGCCAGCCCTTCCGGTGCGCGGCCCTCAAACTTCACGCTGCTGAAGCTGAATGCCACGATTCGCCGCCTCTCGACGGCCGGGATCACGGCGCCGATGCCATCCATGGCATGGCTGATCTGGGTGCGCTCAAAGATGAAATTCACGACAGCCGCACCCGCGTACTCGACTTGCGAAAGCGCGCCCGCCAACGCGGGATCGGTGCCCGATAGCAGGCCAGCGGCTTTGTGCGCCGGCAGCGCCAGCACCGCCGCGTCTGCCTGGACAGGTCCATCCGGAAGCGCCAGCGACACGGCGCTGTCTGTTGCATGCAGCGCCAGCACCGGCGTGTTGCGTTGCAGACAGCCGGGCGGCAGCGCGGCTTCGAGCGCGCCGGTCAGTGTGCCCATGCCCTGCTTCAGCGTGACGAACATGCCATAGCGCGGGCCGGCGGCTTTGGCGTCAATCTTCTCGCTGGTTGCACCGTGGCGGGCCTTGCTGCGCAGGGCGGCGATCACGCTGCCGTACTCCTGTTCCATGGCGATGAACTGCGGGAAGGTTGCCTTGAGGCTGAGTTTCTCGGGGTCTGCGGTATAGATGCCCGCGATCATCGGTTGCGCAATGCGCTGCAGCGCCTCGACACCAAAGCGGCGCCGCACGAAGGCGGCCAGCGACTCGTCGCCGCCGCCCCATTTGCGCGGGCAGACCAGCTCGTAGGCCATGCGCAGTTTGCCTCGCGCGCTGAGAATCGGCGTCTTCAGCAGGGCGCCCAGCGACATCGGGCTGATCAGGAAGAACCCCTCGGGCAGGCGCTTGAGCGTGCCCTTGTGCAGGATGAAGCTGCGGCGCACGCCCTGCCGCGTGCCGATCAGTTCGGCCTCCAGGCCCAGTTCGCGCACCAGCTCAACGCCCGCGGGCTTGTTGCCGGCCCAGCAGTCGGGGCCGGTTTCCAGCAGGCAGCCCTGCTCGTGCAGTGTGTGGATCACGCCGCCCGTGCGGTCGCCGCCCTCAAACAGTGTCACGCGCGCGCCGGCCCTCGCAAGCCGATATGCCGCGGTCAAGCCGCTGATGCCTGCACCAATGACAGCCACATGCGCCATGTCGTGGGTATAACCCCACGGGCGGGGCAGCGCTATTCTGCGTTACGTGGGCAGGTCTCAAGCCGCGGCGGGCAGGCGAATGCTGTCGGGAAAGTCATCTTCCACGACCAGCAATGCCGGCAGCCGGATGCTGTCGGGAAAGTCCTCTTCCACGATGATCAGCGTGCCCTCAAGCTCAGGGTCGCTGTTGTCCGCGTACTCGACCAGCACTTCGCGCAGGCCATACAGGGTGAAGGCGTTCCAGACCTGGCGCGTCGGCTGAATCAGTTGCAGTGCTGTCCCGCGCGCCATGCAGGCCTGGGCAAACTCGACCAGCACCGCCAGCGCGCAGCCATCCATGAATCGCACGCCGGACAGGTCGACCGAAAGCAGTCGATGCTGATCTGCCAGCAACCGGAAGAGTCGCTTACGCAGCAGGGCGGCGCCCTGCATGCACAGGCGGCCGGCAACCTGGGTGTTGGGGTTGGAGCGCACCGGTGGCGCGCTGGTTGGCGCCTCGGTCTCCGCGATCAGCTTGCGGATGCGGGTGGTAATGCGCTTGATTGCGGCAACGGGCATGAAGCCTCCGGCAAGCCTCATCGGCGTGACTTGTGTGCGGGCTTGAGGAAAGGCCGGAATTTCAGGCGTTTGCCGGGCTTCGCGTGTTGGCGAGGCCAAAACTCGCTGTTTGAAAAGCCGCAAACCCCAACACGAAAAAATGCCCAAAAGAGACGCACACATGGCACGGCGCGTGGTATGGTACCGGCGTTGACAACCACAGCTTACGCCGACCCGTATGGAGTTGGTTTCCTTTAAGGGGGGGAATCTGGCTTCGGTGTCGGTACGCGCAGGCGGGCAGGATCGTGACTTCGATTTTTAAGGGGGATTGAAGTTATCTCTGTTCGCCTGCGCACCTAATCCCTTAGCCCGGCGCCCACAAGGCGCCGGGTTCGTTTTTTCGGTGTTTCACGGTGGGAGAACAGACGTCGCGCCCGTGCCCGCCTCTGCGGTTTGTCGTTCCGACGATTCACGGCATTTCACACCAAAACATACAGCGAAAAGCCCGAAAAGGCATTGCCGATAGATTTTTTGGGGGGGGTATCGTAGGTGGGACTTTCTTCCGGAGAATGCGATGCCGTACAGAACTGTGGCCGCCTTGATGCTTGTTCTCTTACTCAGTGGCTTCGGCTGCGCGTGCTCGGCTGCGCTGGTTGCCGCGTCAAGCGTGTTCGAATCATACTCGGGCACCTATCCCGTGGTGCCGTCCGACATCGACTACTGGTCATCGCCGCCCGTGACCGTGATCTGCGGTGAGGATTTCGCGGGCAGAATCACGGTCACGTTTGAATCAGGCGGCGACAGCGCGACCATCCGGCATCAGACTTACAACACGATGTTGGGCGTCTGGGTTACGACCGACACCGAGGAAGTGAAGCTGGATGGCGTCACGACAGTGACCTTCGAGGGCACTACGATCTGGTTCGGCACGTCGGCGAACAACTCATACACGCACACAGCCGACACGCCACTGATCGCGTTCGGCTTCGCGGGCAATGACACGATCACGGGCGGCGACCATAAAGACTTTATCTACGGCGGGCTGGGAAACGACACGCTGAGCGGCGGAGCAGATGGCGACTGGATTTGGGGCGGCCCCGGTGATGACGAACTAAACGGCGGGGCGGGCAACGATTACCTGCATCTCGGCGATGGCGAGGACCAGACCGCGAAGGGCGGCGCAGGCGAAGACACAATTTGGGGCGGTCCGGGCAACGACACCCTGTGCGGCAAGGAAGCGGATGAGGACGAAGAAGATGGCGATGGTGGTGACAAGGACAAGATATTCACCGTTGGGGGAAACGACAATGTTTGGGCAGGCCCCGGGTTTGACCGCATTTACGTCGCCACGTACGCTAACCCCGTCGGGCTGAAAAAGATTGTTGGAGGGCCGGGGAGCGACGAGATTTATCTCTTCGGGTGTGAAGGCTACGTGTATGGAGACTATGCGTCGACGCAGGCAGAACATTGGTCATACCAAGGCGCCGACATCATCTACGTGTACGGGTCGCACCAATCTCTAGGCTACAGCATCATTTGTGGCGAAGAAGCCGACACGGTGTTCAACGGCGGGGCAAATGCCGATACGATGGATGGTGAAGACGGAAACGACGAAATCAATGCCGGCGGGGGTAACGACAAGAACGGCACCGAACCAGGGATCCTTGGTGGTGATGGCGATGATCTCCTCTGGGGTAACGCAGGCAACGACATCATCGAAGGCGGTAAGGGCAATGATCAGATATGGGGAGGTTTAGGTCAGGACAAATTGAACGGCGAGGACGGGAACGACCGAGTCGCAGGAGACGACGGTACCGATGATGCGGCGGGCACCGGGGACGACATCAGCGGCGGTGCTGACGACGACGTGATTTGGGCAGAAGGTGGCGCGGACACCTGCTACGGCAACGACGGAGACGACAAGCTCTACGGCGGCTTGGGCGCCGATACGCTCAACGGCAACGCCGGCCACGATACGTTGGTAGATTGGACGTCTGGCGTCGTTGACACACTGCGCGGGGGCGACGGCGACGACACCTTGGATACCTACAATAGTCCCAACGACAACCCGACGGCGGACGTTATTGAAGGACAGGGCGACGCCGACAGGTTCTACCTGAACGACCAGGACGTCGACGACTTCTCTGCATTCTATGACCACTTCCGTGACTACACGCAGAACAGCGGCGAACAGCCGGTAGCGCTCTGGTAAACGCGTCAAATGCCGAAACGCACGAACACATTGCTGGTCTGGACGCTGATGCCCGTTGTAATTCTCGGGCTGGGGCTAGTCATCTGGCTCTTCTGGAGCGCACCCGCACCGGAAAGCCAGATCCGCAAGAACCCCGAGTATGCCGGGCAAGCCGCGAACCAAACGAGAGCCGGTTCCTCCGATCCGAGCCCGGTCCATGCATCCGGCAACGGTAAAGGCAATCGACAGGGATTGCCCCAATCTTCAGACATAGGAAGAACCAACAAACCCCGCGAGACAGGTGAGGGCGCGGCGGGCTCCGATGGCAGAGTTGTGGCACGAGCGCTAACTGCTCCGCTAATCCGCTGGTCGCCGCCAACACTATCTTGGGACCCGGACGTTGACTTATGCACCCAAGCGGGGATTGCCAAGCCAAACAAGCCTCTAAGCACCACGACCGGCCGTAAAGGCGCGAGGGCGATTCCTGACAACACGCTCCTGCTTACAGTGCGCGCCAACGATGCAATGTCCGGCGAAAGCCTTGAGCCCGATCTCGTCGAGGTCATTGACGGTGCGAATACGCTTCGGGCAAGCGGCACTGGCGGGTTCCAAATTCCTTACGAAACTGACGCAACGTTCCTGGTCCGAGTTCAAGCTGGCGATCGCGTGGGGTTCGCGACTTTCGGGACGGCTGCCGGTTCCCCATCGATAGGCGCTCTTCAAGGCCGAATCGAATCACCGCGCAGGTTTGAGTTTGTATTGCACGTCCTCCTGTTCAAATCTACGGATCAGATTCTGGGTGCATCAGTTCGCGTGGTAGATCGGCAAGGCTCCTGCCTTCGCGGCTCCGTGGCGTACCTTGGTGCGCAGGTTCTGGGGTTTTCCGATGAATACGGAATGCTGAACTTTGCCCTGCCAGACTTTGCAGCACCGAACGAGCAAGTAAAATATTGGTGGACAATTTCCGCGCCCATCGCCATCCACTACCCCGGCAAGGTTCCGGTTTTTCTTCATGCCGCAGAGCTGCTCCGCGGCACCACCACCGACGTCGTGCTGCACGGCGACGAGCTGGTAGTCGAGTTCTACCTGTTGCTGCCCGAGGGCGTTCCGCACGGAACGATTGCCGATTCTACCCAGAACCACGGTCGCTTTGACCGTCGTGTGTTTGCCCCGGACGAAGACCCCAAGGCAAGCATGAAGTACGCAACGTGGCAACTCTACCGCATGAAGCCATACGTGCGGGACACCCATGACCCGCACCACGTCTACGACAACACGCGCGCCCTTGAACAGGCCGTCAAGCAGCCGTGGCAACCATGGTGGGAGTACGACAGTTGGTACACGCGCCAATGGAAGTACAACCCGGCCACCGGCATGTGGCAAGTCGTTCTGCCCCACGCGGGGCGGCTGGTCATCTTCCTGCATGAGGAGCACCGGGAATGGACCAACACGGCCGGAGACAAGACCAGCGACTGGATGATGTATCCCGGCCTGTACATAGACGCCACGGACCCCGCCAACCCGGTAGTCGAGTTGATCTACCCGCCGCACTAACCCGGGTTCCTCGTTGTCAGGCCTGGTGTGGAGAGCCAGGAATCTCCGGAACGGCAAACCGCCAGGACACTGAGAAAGGCGCGGAACCCGCTGCTCCCGGTTGTGGAAAAACTCGCTGCTGCTATCATCCCGCCGCCAATTGACTTACCGGCGCGCCCGACGGGTGCGCCTTTATGCTGCTGCCAGAAGGAGTCTATGCGAGCAAAACGGCCACCCCCGGTTACCGCATTTCGCGGGCCGCAGACAGAGCACCGCATCAATCGGCGCATTCGCATCCCGCGCGTGCAGTTGATTGACCATGAAGGCACGAATCACGGGGAATTGGCCACGGAAGATGCCCTGAAGCTGGCTGAAGAAGCCGGTTTGGACCTCGTAGAAGTCAGCCCGACCGCGCGCCCGCCCGTGTGCAAGATCATGAATTACGGGCAGTACAAATACTCGCTG
This sequence comes from Planctomycetota bacterium, assembly GCA_020849795.1. Lineage (GTDB taxonomy): Bacteria > Planctomycetota > UBA8742 > UBA2392 > UBA2392 > JADJRK01. The sequence continues at coordinate 67,967 of JADZFR010000037.1, forward strand.
AAGAAGCGGGCCAAGGGCAACAAGGCACACCAGGCCAAGGTCAAGGGTATCCGGCTTCACCCGAACACGGCCGAGCATGACGTGCAGGTCGCACTGAAAAAGAGCATCGGGTTTCTTGAGCGCGGCGACAAGGTGCTGATCCAGGTGTGGTTCAAGGGCCGTGAGCTGGCGCACTCAGAGCGTGGTGACGAGATCCTGAAGCGGTTTATCGAGGAGCTGAAGGACTTGAGCAAGGTGGAGTCGCCGATCCGCCGTGAAGGCAAACGCATGCACCTGCTTCTGACGCCGATGACGCCCGAAGAGCGCAACGCCCGCAAGAAGCAGATCGAGAAAGACAAAGAAAAGGCTCTGGAACTGCGGATCAAGCAGGCCAAAGAAGAAGCCGCCAAAAAAGCAGAGGCAGAGAAGGCCCAACAAAGCTAAAAGCTTCACCCCGCAATGGTCGCGGGAAACAGTGACCGGCGCCTGCTGCACAAGCAGCGGGGCCAAACCAAGACGCGCACGGCGGTTCCAAGTCGAACCAGGTTCGCCCGGCGTGACGTCGAAAGGACAGAGACATGCCGAAGATGAAGACCCACAAGGGAGCGTCCAAGCGCTTCAAGGTCACCAAGAAGGGCAAGATCAAGCACCACAACGCGGGTCGCTCGCACTTGATGAGCACCAAGAGCCCCAAGCGCCGCCGCAACAAACGCCGCACGCACTTGCTGAGCCCGACCCACGCGCGCAACGTCGCCAAGCTGATGGGCGTGCGCCGCAAGCCGCCGGCGCCGACACCGCCGCAAAGCGAATTGAAAGAACAGGCCAGCTAGGCAGCATGTTTGACCCGCCGGTCTCAAGTCGAGTGTGAACTCGCCCGGCACAATCGGTACGCCAACCGGATTCAAGTCGGGCAAGTCCCGCCCGGAAGGCACCAAGGAGAAGGCACATGGCACACGCAGTCAGCCGGGTCGCGCGTCACGCGCGCAAGAAGAAGTTCCGCAAACTCGCCAAGGGATACTGGGGCCGCCGCCGCACGACATACCGGCAGGCGCGCGTCGCTGTGGAACGCGCATGGCGCTATGCGTGGTTCCATCGCATGGCCCGCAAGCGCGACTTCCGGCGCCTCTGGATCACGCGCCTCAACGCCGCCGCCCGCACGCATGGCGTAACCTACAGCCAGCTGATTCACCTGCTGGACAAAGCCGGCATCGAACTGAACCGCAAGAGCCTGAGCGAGCTGGCGATCCGCGACCCCAACGCGTTCGCCAAGGTCATGGAACAGGCCAAGTCGGCCAAGTAGCAGCCGCAATCGACGCATCAAACAGATCGCCCGCGCACACGCGCGGGCGATTCATGTTGGCACGAACACTCAATCGTGCCGCAGGGCCTTCACCGGGTCGATGCGCGCCGCGCGCCGCGCAGGGAAGATCGCCGCCAGCACGGCAGTCACAGCGCCCAGCGCCGGGCCCGCCAGCGCAAGCCACAGCGGCAACACGAACACGCTGCCATTGTAGGGCACGGCTGCGCGCTCGGCGATCATGCTGCCGGCGATGGCGTCGCCGGGGATCATCGCAAGCACAGCCACGAGCAGTCCCAGAGTGCCGCCGATCAGCCCGATCAGCGCGCTTTCGGTCAGGAAGACCGCCTGCACCTGCCAGTTGGTGGCGCCGACGGCCTTGAAAATGCCGATTTCGCGGGTGCGCTCCAGCACGCTGGTGATCATGGTGTTGACGATGCCCAGCGTGCTGACAATCAGCGCGATGCCCGTAAGAAATGCGATGATCACCGTAATCACCGTCAGCATCGTCTCGACCTGTTGCAGCACACTGGCGACACTGAACGCCGTGAAACCCTTGTCGCGCAGGGCCTGCTCGACGGCGGGCGCATTCTCGGCGTCGTCCACCAGCACCAGCGCGCGCGGATAGCCGAGCTCGCGGTTGACGGCGCTGGCATTGAACAGGTTGCGTGCAGTCTCTTGCGGCAGAAACACGTCGGTTTGCACCGCGTTGCCGTCTTCAATCACGTTAAACACGTCGCCGGGCACCGCTTCGCGCAGCACGCCCACGATGGTGACTTCGCGTTCCACGGGCTTGCGGGCCTGGCTGGCAATCTGCCCAAACTGTTCCAGCAGCTTGGGCAGCACTTTCATCATCGCTTGCCGCTCTTCTTCGGTCAGGCTGTCCATGAAGGCGCGCAGTTGCGGCGGCGCAGCCGCCATCGGGTCATCGTTGGGGTTGACGATGCTGCGCAGCAGAATCGTCTTGCCCAGCACCTGCTGGTAGTCCTGCACGGTCAGCAGGCCCATTTTGTACAGCATGTACTCGTGCAGGATGACTTCGTCGGCGTTGGGGCCGCTGAAGTAGCGCCCGGCAATCACGCGCTCGGCATAGCGTTGCCGCGTGACGTCCACGCCGCCGCTGAGGCTGCCTTCACTGTTCCATGTGCCGGCGTCAATCGCGTAGCGTTCGATGATCACGGGCGTGATGCTCTCGACGTGATCAAGCTGCGACAGCGCGGCGATCGTCTTGTCGTCGATCTCGTTTACGCGGCGGCCGCTCCACTGGCGGATCTGCCGGCGGTTGATCGCTGCCCGGCGCAGCCGTTCGCGCCGGTCTTCTTCCATTTCTCCGTCGATCTGCACCTCGGCCGGGTTGTTCGACAGCTCAATGCCGAAGCCGCCGGTCAGGCCGATCTGCCGCAGGTTGTCGCTGCCGCTGACGGTGTCGGTGATGGCGCTGCTCAGGCCCTGACCCAGAGAAACGATCATCGTCAGCGCGAACACGCCGATCAGCACGCCCGTCATGGTCAGCAGGTTGCGCGATTTCTTGCGCAGCAACCCTTCCAGTGCCAGTGCAAGGATGTTCATGCCGCCGCCCCCTCATGCACAAACTGGCCGTCGGCCATGCGCAGGGTGCGGCTGGCATAGGTGGCAGCAAGGTCAGGGTCATGCGTGACCATGACCAGCGTGGTCCCGCCCTGGTGTGCGTCGCGCAGGATGGCCATGATCTGCTCGCTGGTGGCGGTATCGAGGTTGCCCGTGGGCTCGTCGCACAGCAGCATGCGCGGGTTGTTGACCAGCGAACGCGCAATCGCAACGCGCTGCTGCTCGCCGCCCGACATCTGGCTTGGCACGTGGTTGGCGCGCTTGGACAGCCCCACGCGCTCAAGCAACTCTGTGGCCCGGCGCTTGCGCTCAAGACGGCCGGCGCCCTGAAACACCAGCGGCAACGCCACGTTTTCCCAGGCGCGCAGCGACGTCACCAGGTTGAAACTCTGGAAGATGAACCCGACCGTGGTGCGCCGGTACAGGCTCAACTCAGTGGCGCTCATGCCCGCGAGCTCGCGGCCGTCCACGACGATGCTGCCGCCGGTCGGCTGGTCCAGCCCGCCCAGCAGGTTCAGCAGGGTGCTCTTGCCGCTGCCCGAGCGACCCAGCAGCGCCACAAAGTCGCCGCGCTCGATGGCAATGTCCACCTCGCGCAATGCGCTGACAGTTTCGCCGCCAAGGTGGTAGGTGCGCGTAAGCCGCGTCGCGGTGACCAGCGGTTCGTTCATGAACTCCGTTCCCTTCCGGACGTTCTTAGCATAGTCTCTCTGCCGCTTTCTGGCTCACGCCCCGAGGAAACGCATGCGCATTGTTTCAGTATTCCTGCTGTTTGTTGTTCTGGTTGCAGGCTGCGGCGGTGGTGCCAACACCGTAGCAGAGGCCACAGACAGCGACCTGCGCCAGCGCGCCAAGTCGGCCGAAGGAAATCTTGAACGGATTCGTGACTCGGTTCTCAAGTACTACGCAGCCAAGAAGGCGCCGCCACACTCGGTAAGCGACCTTGAATCTTTCGGCGCCTCCGAAAAAGACCTTATTCCCACCGAAGACTACGCCGACATCGGCTATGCCTTCTTTTCGCTGAAATTTGACGCCGCCGGCAAACTGGTGCGCGGCTGGTTTCTGGCCACGCCCAAGGGCAACAGCAACGCGCTGCAGGTGCGCATGAACGGCGTGAGTGGAAAGTTTGAGCACCTGCCCAAGGGCGAAACCTGGACAGCCGCCAATGAAGACGAAGGCTGGGCCCCGGGCGAAGAACCCAAGGAAAGCGACGGAGTCGAGGTCAAGTGAACTGCTAAGGGTCCAGCACCTTGGGCAGCTCTACGGCTTTCTTGTCCACCCAGCCGCCGCCCTCTTTGTACTTGACCTGCGGCACGTACTTGTGGTCGCGCTTACGGATCACTTTCGCGCGCTTGATCGCATCGTCTTTCTGCACAAGAGCCGCGAGCTCAATGCCGTAGATCACCTCGCCGAACACACAGTATGGGCTCTGCTCTTTGTCCCAGTCCGGCCAGTCCTTCAAGTTGATGAAGAACTCGGTGCTGGCGCTGTCCAGGTCGCTGGTGCGTGCCATCGCAATCGTGCCGCGGCTGTTGCCCAGCCCGGCCGCTTTGTATTTCGGGTTGTCGACTGCCTCGTTGCGGATGCCGTAGTCGTAGCCGTCGCGCGATCCGGCCTGTGCAAAGCCGCCCTGGATAATGCGCAGACCCTGGGCCTTGTAGATCTCGGCGATATCGGATGCTGTGCCTTCAACGCGGTAGAATTCGCACTCACTGTTGAAGAAGCCTTCCTCAATCAAGTTGACCAGGTTGGCCACGGTATTCGGGCAGGCGTCTTCGAACAGCTCGATCACGATGTCGCCCTTTTCCAGCTCAAAGACGACAATCGGGTTCAGCTTGCTGGTGGCTGGCACGACTTCGATCTTGGCTTCGCTGAAGCGAACGGGCTTGGGTACCTCCGTGCGCTTGTCCATCGGCACGGGCCAGCCGTCGTAATACACCTTGGGGACGTACTTGGTGGCTTTGCGCTTCTGCTCGACGTATGTGTAGTAGATCTCGGCCTGGTGAAGGCGGCGCGCTACGTTGAGGCCCTTTTCGCCGTCAAGCACGCGGCCCAGGGGCAGGAAGTTCTGACCCAGCGCCGGGCTGGTTTCGATGACGACAAAGAACTCGCCTCGGGCGCGTGACGGGTCGTCCGCGTCGCGGGATAGCGCGATCGAGCCGACCGTGAAGGGCTGCGTCGTGCTGCCCTGGTAGTCAATCTGGTACGGGTTGTTCACGGCCACAGTGTCTACGTCATCGCCCTCTTTGGCGGTGGTGGGCTTTTCCAGTTTCACGCCGGTCGGGCGGCCCTGCTTGCCCGCGCTGATGACCGTTGCGCCCTTGAAGGGGCCGGTCGGGTTGAAGCTGTTGCTGAAGCTGAGTGTGCCCGCGTCGCCGCGGTCAAAATAACCCTCGTCGCACAGGCTGACGAAGTGCTTCACAGCGTTGGGCGCCTCGTCTTCGAACAACTCAATGCGCAGCGCGCCGACTGCAGTCTCGAAGACCACGATCGGGTTGCCGCTGTCCACTTCTTTGGCGGCGGGCTTGTCAACCTTGCTGTGGTGATCCCAGGGCAGGAGCTTCTTGTTCTCCGGCTTCTCAAGGAACTCAAGGTCTGCCTTGAGCTTGGCTTGCAGACCGTCAAGGTGGCGCACCCAGGCGTCGTTGGCGGCATCTTCAAGCGCTTTGATCTTGTCGGCCGCGGTGCCCAGAATGCCGATGACGTCTTTCAACTCCTTGACTTTGTAGGGGTGCGAAAGCAGGGCATAGGCGCGGGTGCCGAAGCGGTAGTTCGCGTATGCCACCAGTTGCTCTTCTTCTTCCGATTCGGCGATGACGACTTCCATGCCGGTTTTGAGCTCGGTCAGCTTTTCGACCATGGCCGCACGGTCGATCTTGTTCTTGAACGCGACTTCGCTCGACGCATGCGACTGCATCAGGAAGTACACGATGAAGAAGCCGGCCACAATCAGAACAATGGCCGGGCCCAGCACTTTGCCGTAGCCGGCCAGGAACTTGCTGGCGCTGTCGACAAACGTGGCACCGAGGCCCATGCCGGTGCGTGGCAGCACGTCGCGGCTGGCGTCTTTGGAGGCGGCAACAAGCTCGCCCTTCTTTTGCTTGCTTTTGACTTTGGTACGGACCATGGGTTCCTGCGTCAGTCGAATTTCGGGTTCATCTCAACAGTAAGGACGCTGAAGCGCTTGCTGCTTTGCACGCGAGCGTCGGGCGCGAGTTGCAACTCTAACTGGTCATCTGCCTTTTTGAAGCGCACCTTCATGGTGCCTTCGGCGTCATTGTGGTCTTCTACCATCAGTTCCCAGCCTTCGCCGGGCAGCGTGTCCTTGAACCAGCCCAGCACCTTGCTGGGCGTGTCCAGGGCGTCGCCGGTGCTGCGATAGCTGTAGCGGCCATAGATGCGCTTGCCGGCGCTGCTGTCCTGGCGCTTGAACGCCGGGTTGTCGTGAGGCTCATAGTTCGCCGGCACCGGCACGTCCGCGTAGGGCTCGCCCCATGCGGACTTGTTGGTCCCGTTGGTGGTTTTGCAACCCGCGATCAGCAGCACTGCCAGCAATGTCAGGAATGTGAGCGAACGCTTCATCCCATCCTCCATGAGGGGGCCAGACTATACATATCCGGCTTTCCACCAAGCAGGGGGAAACCGGGCCAAATGCCATGCGTGTATATCGGCAATCCGGCGCCCCCGGCTTGGGCCAAATCGGACCTGAATCTACGGCACGAGGCGCGCCCTGGCCTGCTGCATGCGCTCACGACGCGTACGGATCGGGTCAGGCGCATTCAGGCCGTCGCGCGCGACCGACTTTGCTTCAAGGTGTTGCCGGTATTCGCGCTCACGCTCGACCAGCGGCCCGTTGATGATGCCGCGAATGCGCTCAGACAGCACTTCCTGGTACTCTTTCTCGCGCATGCCCTCGGGAATCTCGGACATGTACTGCTCGTATGTCAGGGGCTTGTGCACGACCTGCGTGTGGTGACGGAAGAAATACGGGCGCCACCGCGACTTCGGCCAGAATTCGCCGCCGGTGACAAACGTGATCGGCAGGATCGTTGCCTTGGCGGAAAAGGCTGCGCGCAATGCCCCGGGCTTCCATGGGCCCATCAGGCGGCCTTCGCTGCGTGAACCCTCCGGGAACACGCCGGCTGCGCCGCCCTGCTCAAGGATGCGCACCAGCGTGACATAGGGCCCGCGGCCGGGGTTCGCACGGTTGACCGGGTAGGCCTTGTAAGTACGGGCAAAGAAGCTGACCACCGGGATCCGGAACAGCTTGTCCCAGGCCATGATCGAAAGGTCGCGGTCGGCGTGATAGATCATCAAGGCCACCAGCGTCGGCGGCTCGAGGTAGCTGGGGTGATTGGCCAGCACCAGCAACGGCCCGGTCTTGGGGATATTCTCGACCCCAAGCGGCTGCCAGAACAGCAACGCGCGCCCCAGCCCAGCCGCGAAGTTGACCGCCGTGCGGTAAATCCAGCCGCGCAGCCCCGTAGGGCGCGTCTGGTCAACCAGCATGTGTTCGTCGCGTTCCATGATCAGGCTTGAAGCTTCCGGCGGGTTTCCATCAGGATGCGGCCCAGCATGTTGCGCCCGCTGCCGTCTTTGCCACAACCCCAGTAATAGTCGCCCGGCGCGTTTTCTACCAGTTCCTGCTCGCCGGTGCTGAGCAGCAGGGCCTCAAGTTCGGGGTGGGTGGTGAACTTGGCCCACACGGCTTTGCGCATGACATCGTCCTTGACCTGTTCCCAGTCCGCGCGCAAGGGCCGTGACCGCTCGCGCCCCATGCGCGCGGCGTCGTTGGGTTTGCGCGCAAGCCGGATCGCCTCTTCGTGCGGCGTGCCGGCAAACTTCTGCGCCTGGAAGTAGTGCTCGCTGGTGGGCCAGACTTTGCCCTGCAGCTCAAACGGATAGTGGGCAAAGTTGCTGAACTCGCCCCATTGGTTTGTGCGGCCGTAGAAATAAATCGCCATGGCGTTCCCCTTCCGGGCATTCGGGCCAACGGACGAACGAATCACGGATTCCGTTTGGCATAGTGTTGTTTGCACACTATACTAAGTGTGTAGGACACACATAGAGAGGAGCGCCGAGCCATGGCCACCATCACCAAACTTGCAGGGCTTCGCCACCTGCGCGCCGAGCCCAACCAGTACATCCTGCACTACCGCGCCGGCAAGCTGGCCCGCCAGGGAGCAGGCATCGCCTACTGGTTTTTGCCCATGAGCGCAAGCATCGCGCAACTGCCGGTCGAAGACGCAGAAGCCACTTGCATCCTCAACGAACGCACCATCGATATGCAGGCGATCAATGTACAGGCCGTCATCCGCTACCGCATCCACGACCCCGAGCGTGCGGCCCGCCGCGTCAACTTCACGATCAGCACAGCCACCGGCACATGGACCGAGCAGCCGCTCGAGAAGCTGACCGAGTTCTGGCACCAGCGTGTGCAGGAGCCCGCCCGCAAGGCACTCAGCGGCATGGCGTTGACGGAGGCGGTCCGCAGCGGAGCCGAAGCCGTGCACAACGCGATCCGGGCTGCCTTTGAACATGACCCGGAGCTGGCAGACATGGGCCTGGCGATTGTCGAGGTGCACGTCGTGCGCGTGTCGCCCAGTAGCGAGATGGAAAAGGCGCTGCAGACCCCGGCCCGCGAAAGCATGCAGCAGAAGGCCGACGAGGCGATTTTCCGGCGCCGCGCCGACGCGGTCGAAAAGGAGCGCGCAATCAAGGAGAACGAACTGGCAACCCAGATCGAGCTCGAAAAGCGCAACGAGATGTTGATCGCCCAGCAGGGCGCCAACAAGGTCCGCGAAGTCACCCAGGACGCCGAAGCCGAAAAGCTCGCCGCCCTGGCCGGCATCGAACGCGCCAACCTGCAGGCCACCGCAACGGCTGAGCACATCCGCTTGCGGGCCGACGCCGACGCCGATGCCGCGCGAGCGCTGGGCCAGGCCAACGCAGACGCAGAGGCTGCACGGGCCGCGGCCTGGAAAGACCTGCCGAGCAAGGTGCTGCTGGGTCTGGCTGCGATCGAGTTTGCACGCAAGATCGAGCACATCCAGCACCTGAACGTCAGCCCCAACATGCTGGGCGACCTGCTGGGCGAGTTCCTGCAGGGCAAGGTCGATGCCTGACACGCATCCGGGCCCGCCCAGGCGGGCCCGCAGCACGGGGCGGAAAGGAGGGCCGAGCCATGAAAACCACACTCCCGCGCATCGTGGTCATCACCCGCCCCACGCCGCTTGACATGTTGCTGCGCCGCTTCGGCACCCAGGACAACGCCAGGTTCTACGTCGAGTCACGGGGGCAGGACTTCGCGCGCGTCCTGCACATCCACGAGCTGCAACAGCAGGCCGTCACCGCCGTGCTGCGCGCCATCCCGGCCGAGCAGCGCCGTGCCCAGGTCAGCCGCGACGACCTTGACCGTTTTCTGTTCAACCGCGACGACGTGGTCTTCGCGATCGGCCAGGACGGCCTGGTCCCCAACGTGGCCAAGTATCTCGACGGCCACACCCTTGTCGGGTTCAACCCCGACCCCGCCACCGTGGGCGGCCTGCTGTGCCGGTTTACACCGGCCGAGTCCGCCGCCGTGATCGCAGCCCTGAACGCCGGCACACTTGGCGGGTTCGTGCTGGAGCGCCGAACCATGGTCGTGGCAGTGCGCGAAGACGGCCAGCAACTGCTTGCCCTGAACGAGCTGTTTATCGGCCACCATTCGCACCAGAGCGCGAAGTATCGAATCAGCGTAAGCGGACCGGACTCCGTACAATCGGAACGCCACTCATCGTCCGGCGTGATTGTCTCGACAGGCACGGGCGCAACCGGCTGGACAGCCAGCATCGTCAAGCAGCGCGGCATCGCGCAGCCGCTGCCGGCGGCGACGGAGCGCCGCCTGGCCTACATGGTGCGCGAGCCCTGGCCCAGCATCGCCACCGGCACAGAAGTCAACTTCGGGTTTGTCACCGAGGGCGAAACGCTGACCTTGAGCAGCGAAATGGAAGAAGGCGGCGTGGTGTTCGGCGACGGCATTGAAGCCGACTTCATCGAGTTCAATGAAGGCCAGACTATCACCGTGCGCCTTGCCGACCGCACGCTGAACCTGCTGGCCAAGTCATAGCGGTTCAGCCCGTAAACAAGTCGCGGTGCCGGATCAGCCATTGCCGTTGCTCGGGCGTGTCGGGCACGGCAACTCCCCGGGCCTTGCCTACTTGCGCAAACGCCGCTTCCACCTCGTGGCCAAGGCGCACCAGCATCGCAGCCGCCGCCAGGCCGCTGCGGCCAATGCCGGCGCGGCAGTGAACGCCGACGCCTTTGCCGCTGTCAGCCAGGTCGTTGATGGTGGCTGCAAAAAGCGCCGGCGAGCGCGGCACGCCGCGATCCGGAATGGCGTAGCGCATGAAGTCGAGGCCGGACTTCTCGGCAAGCAGCACTTCGTCAAACAGGCCGAGTTCAAGCTCTTCTGCGGGCTCGAGCAGCGAAAGCAGCGCCTGCACGCCCTGCTGCGCGTAGCTGGCAATCTCGTCCTCAAGCCATTCGCCGCCGCGCGGGCGCGGCAGGATGGCAATGCGACGGTCAATGACCCAGAGAACCTCTGCTTTCATGCGGATTCCGATTGGCCTGGCGCTGGCACCGAGAACTGGGCGGAAACTCAAAATGCCACGGGCGGCGGACCGTCGCTTGGCACCGGCTCGGTCACGCGGACGGTTCCGTCGGCTTCGACTGCTACGCGCAGCCTGTCATAGCCAAGACGTGCCCATGGCGGCAGCTCGGCGTTGATCTGCTCATGCTCAAGGTCGTGGTTGATGTGGGTGAAGAACACGCGCTCAACGCCCGCTTGCTCGGCGATGTGCAGCGCTTTGCCCAGGCTCAGGTGGGTGGGGTGCGGGGCGCGGCGCAGGGCGTCGAGAATCAGCACACGCACGCCCTTCAATCGGGCGATGCTGCTTTCGGGCACCTCGTTCGTGTCAGTGATGTAGGCGCAATCGCCGACGCGAAACCCAGCCACGCGCATGTTGCCGTGCACCACGGGGATGGGTGTGACCGCTACGCCCGCGGCAACAAACGCTTCGTTTTCAAAGACGTGGGTGTTGAACCGTGCAATGCCCTTGTAGTCGTACTCGTCGTCGAACAGGTAGCTGAACGTGCGCTTGAGCTGTTCGAGCGACTCAGGATACGCAAACAGTTCGAGGCGCTCGCGCCCGCCGCCCCAGTACAGGCCGCGCAAGTCGTCCAAGCCGTGGCAATGGTCGGCGTGGGTGTGCGTGATCAGCACGCCGTGAACGCTGGTCAGCCCGGCACGCAAAGCCTGCATGCGAATGTCGGGGGTGACGTCTACCAGCAGGCGGCGTTCATCGTCGCCGCTGCCGACGCGAAACAGGATCGAGCTGCGCAGCCGCTTGTTGCGGGGGTTCGACGAGTGGCACACCCAGCAGTCGCACCCGATGGTCGGGATGCCGCTGCTGGTGCCGCTGCCAAGGAACTCCATCTCGATGCGCATGGCGAAAGGTTACCCCGGCTGCGCAGTCAGGACCACTGCCGGCGGCGTTTCGCGAACTTGCAGCCCTGACGCAGGCAAATTGAGGTAAAGTGAAAGTTCGGCTTGGCTTTCAATAACGACGTGATAGACTACATAATGTCGTTATAGGTGACACCATGGCAAGACTGCGCAAGAAACTTCCGTTCCGCGAACTCGGCATCGCCGTGAAAATGCTGCGCGGCTGGAGCAACAACCGCGCGCGCCACATCACGCCCTTTCGCGAATTGACCCTGCCCCACGGAAGCCTGCAGCTGATCGACGGCGTGCCCCTGGCCCGCGTGCGCGGCACCCCGCGCGAAATGGGCCGCGCGCTCGGCAACCTGGTGGGCGTGCAAGCCGCCGAGACCTTCCATAGCTACATGCAGTGTTTCGCGCCCGACTTCAAAGGCGACCTGGCGTTGGCCCGCGAGATGGAGCCCAACCTGCCGCCCTGGTTGACTGAAGAGATGCGCGGTTTCAGCGAAACCAGCGAACTCACCTACGACGAAATGCTGGTCGGACAGTGCTTTCTCGACATCCACAAGGTCGCCGCGTGCAGCACCATCGCCGTGCACGACAAACTGAGCCAGGGCGGCGAGATGCTGCTGGGCCGCAACCTCGACTTTCCCAGCCTGAACATCGCCGACGAAGCCAACATGGTCGTCGTCTACGAACCCGACGACGCCCCCGCATACGCAGGCGTCACCTGGCCGGGCTTTCTGGGGATACTCACCGGCTTGAACACTGCCGGTTTGGCGCTTTCGATGATGTTGGTCTACGGGCAATCGCGCCACGAGCACCTGACGGGCCAGCCATTCCCGACCGTGTTCCGGCGCCTGCTGCACGAATGCGCCAACGTGCGGCAAGCCGACGCGCTGCTGCAAACCAGGCCCTACTGTACTGCGACCAACTTGATCCTGGGCGACAGCAGCCGCACCGCCGCGCGCTTTCAACTGCATCCGCGCCAGGCTGTCGTGGAGTACACCAGCGCCGAACGCCCGGTGACGGCGTGCACGAACCACTATCACGACAAGCGCATCAAGGGCTTCGCGTTCACCTGGTTCAGCAGCGTGGTGCGCTACAACAAGATGCTCAAGCGCATCAACAGCGGCCAGACCTGGGACACGCACAAGATCAAGCTGGCGCTGCAAGCCACGGGCATTCCCGCCATCAACCTGCAGCGCACCATCATGCGCCCGGAGCAGCTGAGCATGGAGGTGAGTTTCCAGAACAACGGCCGCGCCTTCGGCCGCTGGGTCAACCTGCCGCGAGAGTTGCTGTTCGCCGAAACAGCCGCGCCAAGGCCCGCGCCCGAGGCACTTTCCGTGTCCGCGGTCCATTGAACCGGCAATCCGTGAGTTCCGTAACGCACAGAAATTTTGCGCGGAAGGCGGGCGCGTCTTTGCTTTAGTTGAGTAAACTGCCGGCTCGATGATTCGGGGCATGGTTCGATGCGATCTACTGGTGGCAAAGTGATTCTGGGGGCGGTGGCCGGCGTTGTCGTGGTCGTGCTGCTGTTGCTGTTGAACGCCAACGTCAAAGCGCCGGCACCTCACGACGAAGCCCGAAACGCTCCAGTCACCAACAAGCCGCAGCACAAGGGCAACGAGCCCGATCATCGGTCCAATACACCACAGGACCCGCCGCCCAAAGACCCGCCCCCGGACGTACCCGACGACCCGCCCGAGGTTGTGCTTGAGCCGTTACCCGGGCCGAAGATCGAGGTGCAGGTCAAGGTGCGCGTGTTGACGCCATCCGGCAGCCCCGTGGCGGGCGCCGCTGTCGCATTGCGCGCGATGCCTCGCATGCACCAGTTTGAAGAGGACTGGTTTGATCCGCCCGCGCTGGTCGAGCTGAAGTCAGGCACCACTGATGGCGCCGGGGAAGCACAGTTCGACGTGTTCATCGGCACCGACAGCAACGGCGAGCGTATGCTGCAGGCTCACGCAGAAGCGCAGGGCTACGCGCCAGGCCGGTCGACTACCACGCTCTTGAGCGTCTACAACCACTCAAGCCTGCTGACGGTGCGGCTGCATGCGCCGTGCGCAATCGTGGGGCGAGTTGTGGACAGCGCGGGCAACGGCATACCCGGCGCGCGCGTGAACGTCTACCTGTTCAGTGCGTCTACCACGCTGCCCTGGAGCAGCACCGACACCGGGCAGGACGGGCGCTTTCGCATCGAGAACATGCCTGCAACCGCCGGCATCATCGGTGCTCGCGCCGCGGGTTTCGCACAGGCATGGCCCTGGAGTTACCGCTTTACGGCGGCGCCGCCCGAGCACGATGTCGGCGACCTTGTGCTGCAAGCCACCGGCGGTGTCACCGGCCGGGTGCTCGACCCAGCCGGCAACCCGCTGAAAGCTGCGCTTGTCTTTGTGCGCCCGACCGACACTCTGTTTGGGGGTGAGGACGCCGCGCAGACGGATACGGACGGGCGCTTCACGATTGTTGAGTTAAGGCACGGCGCCGGCACGTATCGTCTGGCGGCCTGCCATGCCAAGTTCGCGCGCGCGCTGCTGCAAGAGTTCGAGGTGGTGCCAGGCCAGATCACCGACGTCGGCGACTTGCGCGTTACCACCGGTGCAGTTCTCACTGTCAAGGTGACCCAGGAACGCGATGCGCCGCTGGGCGGCGCGCTGGTGCGCGTATTGTACCGCGGCGCGCACTCTGAGTTGGGCCACGCATGGATGCGCGAACGGGGCCAAGCCACCACCGGGGCGGACGGCATCGCCAGGCTCATAGGCATGGACGCTGGCAGTTGGTCGCTCATGGTCCGCGCCGCTGGATTTTCAAGCCATAGGGCTGAACTGGAAGTCGCGGGCGACCTCGAATACCCGGTACGGCTGACCGCCGGCAGCACGGTTGAAGGCAAACTGCTCACGCACGAACGGTTGCCTGCCCTTGGCGCGCTGGTGGGACTGATCTCGGCTGAAAACTCGTGGTACGAGCAGCTTAAGGACGGAACGCTCGGGGCCGCACGCACGGACTGGTCCCGGCAGACCACTGTTCCCGCCGTGCGCGCAGACGCGCAAGGGATGTTTGTGCTGAACGATGTTGCCCCGGGTGCGTATCTGCTCGTGGCCGTTGACTTTGAAGGCCGCGCGTCACTGATCGACGCCAATGTGAATGTACCACCATTGTCTGTGCTGGACCTGGGAGAGTTGACGTTCCCGGCGCTGTCGAGGTTGTTGGTCGAGGTCACTGACGACGGTGTTCCCCAGGCCGGGCTTGAGCTTCGCATCGTTAAGGACTCGACACACCAAAGCGCCACCACAGACAGCGCGGGAGTGGCGGTCTTCACCGATCTTCAGCCGGGCGCGTGGCTTGTCATGACCGGCGACGAAAACCTCGCGCCCTCGTTACCCGAAGCCGATGCGCGCCGCGTGCAAGTGGTTGAGGGACGCGACGTGCAATTCAAACTCGCGTTGCCAGAGGCCGGGCGCTCGCGTGTCATCGGCCGCCTGAGTGTGAACTCGCGGCCTGTGTTTCACCGGGTCGTGCTTGAGCGCGCAGGGGCCCGCTATTGGGCCGACGTGGGCGATGACGGCCGCTTCGAGATTGCATCGGTGCTGCACGGCACCTACGACTTGAAGGCCTACCAGACAAGCCGCGTCGAGGCGTCGCTGCCCGTGCAGGTAGGGCCGGACGCCGGCATTGTCGAGCTCAATCACGACTTCAGCGGCGGCTCAATCACGGGCCGCGTGGAGGGCGGCAACGCCGAAAGCGTTGTGCTGCTGCAACGAATCGACTCCGAAAGCCCCGGCTTTCGGGCCGAGTCGAAGTGCGACGCCAACGGCCTGTTTGACTTCAACGGGGTCCCCACCGGGCGCTGGCGGCTGGGCGTCGCGGGTGCATCCGGCGCCGCCCACATCGACATCGACGTCGGGTCTACTGACGTCACCGACATCGTGCTGCAACCCGCGCCCGTCGGCTCGCTTGTCGTGATCGTCGCCAAGCTGGTTGGCAACCCGGGCACCAACATGTTCGTCGCGCGCCTGCGTGACAGGCAGGGTCTACTGATGCTGCCAGGGGACAGCATCTTCCCCAGTGAAGGTGCGCGGGTGGTCATCGAAGGCATTGAGCCGGGCGACTACACACTGGAATTTACCGGCATGGGCTATGCCAGCCGTTACGCACCAGTCAGCATCAAAGCGGGCGAACGCACCGAGGTCACGCTGGAGCTGGTCGCGGCAGCAACCGCCACCATTGAGTTCTTGGGTGATGGCCTTGATGCCGCAGCGCTGGCGCAGGCCGCCGTCGAGTGGCTGGACAGCGCCGACAAGCCGATTCGCGTGCCCTTCTGGCACGGCAAACCGCGCCAGAAGTCGGCCCGTGAGCTTGAGGTGCCCGGGTTGATGCCCGAGGTACGGAAGATTGTGGTGCGCGTGCCCGGGTACAAGCCCGCGACCCTCACGATCGAGTTCAAGCCGGGCGCGAAGCTGGCGTTGAAGTACCAGCTCAGCCCGGCGGCTGATCCCGAATGACGCCGCAGCCGAAGGGGACGCTTGTTCCCACGGCCTGCGGCCTTTCCTATATTGCCTGCCCATGCCCGACACCCTTGCCTGTGAAAGCCGCATTTCGCGCGTCGTGGTTTACGCGCGGGGGGCTGTCGTTACGCGCGAAGTTGAGCTGCCGGTATCGGTGCCGCCTGAGGGCGTGACGCTTGAGGTTCGCGGCATTACCTCGCTTGCCGAAGCGGCGAGCTTTCGCACATCGGTCGACGGTGAACGCATCGTCACCAGCCTGCGCGCGCCGCTGATCGCACCCGAGAATCCGCCCCCGCCAACTCCAGACGAAGCACTGGTATCAAGGCTGCAACGCGACATCAGCCGGCTGAGCGAACTGACTCAACGCAAGCAACGCCAGCGCGATGCACTGGCCGCCATGTCGATCGACGCAGACTTGCGGGTACCCGACGAGCCGGATGGGGGTCCGCAAGGGGGTATCGAAAAGCGGGTGGGCGATGCGCTGGCCATCAGTGCTTTGCAGCATGAGATCCTGACCGCGCTGGACGCAGAGCTTGAGGCGCTGGCCGAGAAAACACGCGCCAAGGGCAATGATCTGAGGGCAGCCCGCAACCCGGCACGCGCGCAGGCCGGCACCCAGTATTCACGCTCGGCCCAGGTCACGCTGGCCCCGGGCAGCGCGCAGCTGCGCAAGCTTGAGGTCTCGTACACCGTGCGCCCCGCGCGCTGGTGGCCCGCGTACTCGGCACGCCTTGAGGGCGGTGGCAAGCACGCCCAGTTCGCGCTGGAAGCGTTCGTCGCACAGGTCAGCGGCGAGAATTGGGCGGGCGCGCGGATTGCGCTGTGCACAGCCGACATGCTGACCGACGTGACGCTGCCTGAACTGGCCAGCCTGCGCCTTGGCCGCCGACAGGCGCCCCGCCGCACCGGTTTTCGCGCACCGCCGGAAGGTCTGGAAGCGCTGTTTGCCGGTTACGACAGCTTTGTCACGCCGCCACAGATCCCGATGCCCGTGATCGCCGAGCCATCACCGCGCGATTATGAAGAAGAGATGGCGGTCGGCGCGGTCTCGGCGATCCCTGAGGAAGCATGGCAACAGGCACCCACCATGTCTGCGCCGGCACCACCGGCATCGGCCTATGGCGGCGCTGCCGGCGTGCGCATGGAAGCCAAGGCCATGCCGCCCCAGTCAGCGCCGGCAAAGTCGGCAAAAAAGGGGCGCGGCGATGCCAACCGCGAGATGCTGAAAGACGTAAGCGTCGAGCGGTCACGGTCGGCCAAACGCAGCATGGATATGGAATCTGCCGATGAGGCCGGCGGCGCGGCCCTGGACGACTACGAAGGAGCGGACGGCGCCGAGCAAGATTCAACCGATGCACCCGAGAGCGCAGATGCTGAGGCCTGGCTCGACTTCGATACGCTGGAAGTGACGCCCGGCGAAGTCTACGGCCGCGGGCGGCTTGCGCGCGGCAGCGTGGCCTCGGCACCGGGGCTGCACCAGTCGCTCAATCACGTGGAAGGGCTCTCCGGCCCGGGCGGCAGTTCAGACCCGCGCTACTCGCGCGGTATGTTTGACCACCAGTTCGAAGCCGAAGACCTTGTCGAGATCCCGGCCGACGGCACGGCCCACCGCATTCACCTGCTGAGCAAGCCCGCTAGGTCGCGCATGCGCATGCGTTGTGTGCCGCTGGCCGACGAACGCGTGTTTCGTGAAGTCGAGCTCGATAACCCGCTTGAGGCGCCGCTGCTGCCCGGCCCGGTGGACGTGTTCATGGATGGCGCATTGCTGATTACCGCGCAGGTCGGCTCGGTCGACCGCGGCGGCACAGTGCGCTTCGGGTTGGGCGAAGAGCAACGCGTGACTGTGGCGCGCAACATGCGGGCCAGCGAAGAAACCAAGGGGCTGCTCGGCGGCAAGGCGTCGGTCAGCCACGTCGTGACTCTCGAAGTCGCGTCGTCGCTGCCTGCCGAGATCGAGCTCGAACTGATTGAGCGCGTGCCAGTCCCAGCCGGCAAAGACATCCAGATCGAAGTCAACAGCAGCACACCCAAGGCAGAGCTCTATAAGCAGGAAGAACGCGACTACCCGGTCAAGGGCGGCTATCGCTGGCTGTTGAAATTGCCCGCCGGTGGCAAGCAGGAAGTGAAGCTGCAATACACCCTGGCGTTTGACAAAGATTACGAAGTCGAGGGGGGGAACCGTCGTGCCTGAGCCCGCGGCAACCCCAAGCAAAGCGCAGCTTGTGCGGTTCTTTGAAGACCGCGCCGAGGTCGTGCGTACCGCCACGGTCAGCCTGCGCGAAGGCACGCAGTGGGTACGCGTATCTGGCGCGGGCCTGTTCCTGCATGACCGCAGCGTGCAGGCGCGCGTGCTGTCGGGCGGCGCCACGGTGCTGGCCGCACGCGTGACGCGGCACACGCGCGAGACGCCGGCTCTGCCCCCTGACGCGGTTGCCGGGCTGACCAGCAAAATCAGCGAGCTGCATCGCGAGATTCAGCGGCAGCAGCTGCTGCAGTCGCGCCACAACACGCGCGCCGGTATCGCCGAGGCGCTGCTGCGGCGCTGGGCGCTGACGCTGGCTGTGCAGCAGCGCCTCGAAGGCAGCGAAAGCATCGAGCACTGGAAGAAGGCGTGGCAGGACCTGCTGGCGCGCATCGACGACGCCTGCGGGACCGTGCAATCGATTCGCGAACGCATTGAGGATGTGCAGCATGAACTGGCACAGCTTCAACAACGAGTCGCCCTTGGCGAAACCACGCAGCAGCACAACGAATGCCTGGTCGAGGTGCAGTTATCTGCGCGCGCCGGCGGCGACTGCGAAATTGAACTGACTTACCGCACGCCCTGTGCGCTGTGGCGTCCCGAGCACGCGGCGCGGCTGATTGCGGGCAAAGAGCCGACCATGGACTGGACCAGCTTCGGCGTAGTGTGGCATCGCGCCGCCGAAGACTGGGACGACGTCGAGGTACGCTTCTCGACCGCAAGGCCGGCTGCAATCGCCGACGCGCCAAACATCGAAGACGATGTGCTGAGCCTGCGCAAGAAGACCGCCGAGGAGCGCAAGGAGATTCGGGTCGAAGTGCGCGAGCAGACCATCGCCAGCGCGGGCAAGCGCGAAGAGCCGGAGATGCCGGGTGTGGACGACGGCGGCAAGCCGGTCGAGTTCGCGCCCAAGGGCCGTTTCAAACTTGCCGGCGACGGCAAGCCGATCCGCGTCGAGATCAGCAGGCGCACACTCAAGTGCAGCATCGAGCGCGCCCTGTACCCCGAACGCGCGCAAACGGCGTTTCTCAAGGCGACAGCCAACTGGCAGGGCGAAGCGCCGCTGCTGGCTGGTCCGCTGGCACTGGCCCGCGGCGCGTCGTTGATCGGGCGTTCGCGCGCCGGGTTTGTCGGCGTGGGCGAGCGCTTTGACACCGGGTTCGGCCCTGAAGACGGCATGCGCTGCAAACGCAGCGTCAGCGAACAGCGCGAGACCGCGAAGTTGACCGGCTCGCAGACGATCACGCGCGAGGTCACGCTGCGCATCAGCAACCTGTCCCCTGAGATGCGCCCGCTTGCCATCACCGAGCGCCTGCCGGTCAGCGAAATCGAAGGTCTTGAAGTCAAGCCGCTCGACCTCAAAGGCTGGGATCACGACCAAGCCGACGGCTATGTGAAACGCAGCCTTGAGTTGAAGCCGCACGAGAACCTGACACTGACACTCAAGTACGAAATCCGCGCCAAGTCGAACGTGGTATTACCCTTCTGAGCAGGCATGTGGCCCGGAACCCGCCGCGCCAAAGGCTTGGCGGTCGGTGCGACTCTGCGAACACGGCGCGCGTGCTATTTTGGACAAGGTGGGTCTTGTGGGCCACTTTTATCCATTTTATGTCGTGCGTTGAAATTTTAAACCGCCGGTATAATATTCGCCCGTGATGCAGCCACGCTGCACTTCGGGAGAGAGCAATGCCGGACGCCGCCCCACCAGCTACCCACGACGAGTTCGGCCTCGTCAAGTTCCACATCATTGCCGGGATCACATGGCTGTTTGTCGGCATGCTCGCCGGCACGCTGATGGGCTACCGCCTTTCCGGTGCAGCCGCGGCCGAGTTCCTTGGCGACATCGCAGAACTGAGCTACGGCCGCATGCGCATGCTGCACACCCACGCGGTGGTTTTCGGCTGGCTGAGCAACGGCTTTCTGGCGTTCAGCTATTACGCGATCCCGAAGCTGACCGGGCGACGCCTCTGGATGCGCGGCTTGGCGCGGGGCAACGCGGTGTTCTTCCAGGTGGCGGTGGTGGTGGGAGCGATCGGCCTGGTGACCGGGCACGCCGAGGGCGTGGAGTATGCCGAGGCGCCGTGGTGGGCCGACATCGTGTTTGCGCTCAGCTTTGTGGGCGCGGTGCTGGTCAACGTCGGCACGATCCTGACCAGCGGCGTGAAGAACATGTACGTCACGCTGTGGTACCTGATTCTCGGGTTCGTGTTCACGACCCTGAACTTCGTGATGGCCAACACCATCGTCGCCCACGTGGCACCCGGCGCAGCGGGCGCAAGCATTGAGGGCCTTTGGATTCACAATGCCGTCGGCCTGTGGGTCACACCGATGGGCGTCGCGATCATTTACTATCTGCTGCCCGTGATCCTGAAGCGCCCGATTGCCAGCCACAAGCTGAGCCTGCTGGGCTTCTGGACACTGGCCTTCTTTTACCCTCTGGGCGGCAGCCACCACTTCTTTTACTCCCCGACGCCGTGGTGGTTGCAGGTGCTGGCGGTGCCGCTGACGTTCACGCTGATCTTTGTGGTCTACAGCGTCGTCTACAATTTCCTCGCGACGATGAAGGGGCGCTGGAAAGAGATCGCGAAAGACATTCCGCTGCGCTGGCTTACGTTCGGCTTGATCAACTACATCATTACCTGCACACAGGGCCCGTTCCATGCGCTGCTCAGCGTGCAGCAGGTGATCCACTTTACTGATTGGGTTGTGGCGCACGCGCACCTGGCGCTGTTCGGTGTGTTCTCGTGGTGGGTGTACGCGTTCATTTACTGGATCTGGCCCAAGCTCACGGGCCGCGCCTACTCCCGCGCCTTTGCTGAGTGGCACTTCTGGCTGACACTGGTCAGCTTCTGGGTGCTGTACTACGTGGCGGACACCGTCGCAGGCCTTATGCAAGGCATGTTCTGGCTGACCACTCTGCCGCTGCAGGACTCGATCGAAGCCGCCCTGCCCTTCTGGGCAACACGCGCCATTTCGGGTGTGCTGATCCTGGCCGGCACGATCTGCTTCGTGATCAGCCTGGCCCGCAAGGGCAAGCCCGTCATTGACGACGACACGAAACAGCCGCAAGCACAACCGGAGGTCGCCCATGTCGAATGAGAAAGCGGTGGTCGCCGAAAAGCCGATGTTCGTGCTGACCGTGGCCGGGCTTGGTTTCTTCTTGCTCAGCTTCGTTGGCATGGGCCTGGGACCGTGGCTGGGCCTTGAGCTGGGCATGGAGCCGCCCGAGCAATTCGTCAACCCGTATGAAGACGACACCGGCGAAATCAACGCCGTCGGCCGCGGCCGCAAGGTTTACATTCGCGAAGCGTGCTGGCATTGCCACAGCCAGTTCGTGCGTCCCGTGGCCAACGAAGAGTTCCGCTACGGGCCCGTCAGCCAGGCGTGGGAGTACATGTACGACGTGCCCAACACGTTCGGCACCCGGCGCATCGGGCCTGACCTGGCGCGCGAAGCCGGCCGCCGCAGCGATGACTGGCACTTCGCGCACCTGTGGAACCCGCGCAGCACCGTGCCGGCCAGCATCATGCCCAAGTACAAGTGGCTGTTCACCGAAACCGCTGATGGCATTGAGCCCACGCAAGACGCACAAGACCTTGTGGCGTACCTGCAGTACCTGGGCATCAACTTCAAGCAGGACGTGCGCCGGCAGGTATGGCCCGAGCGCGTGGTGGTGTCGGGCGCGCCCGTGACCACACCCGAAGCCGGTCGCCGCGGCGAAGAGTTGTTCAAGAACTACTGCACCGGCTGCCACGGCGAAAGCGGCAACGGGCAGGGGATGGCTTCGCCCTTCCTGAAACCGTCGGCGGCAGATTTGACCACGCGATACCTGCCACGCGAAGAAGTTTTCCGCATCCTGTTCATGGGCAGTGAGGGCAGCAGCATGCCCAGCTTCAGCGAACTGACAGAGAAAGACCTGTGGGCGATCAGCCAGCACGTCCATTACATGGGCCGCGAAGTGCGTGCCGACGCGCTGAAACCTGCAAACAATGCGCAACTCGTGGCGCGCGGCCGCGAAGTCTACGACCGTTCGTGCAAGAGTTGCCATGGCGAAGGCGGCGTGGTGCCCGAGATCATGGAAAAGGCGCTGAAACCTTCGCCCAAGCACTTCCGCGACCGGGTTTATGCACCTGACTATGTGCGCAAGGTGATCGAGCAGGGACGGCCCGGCACGACCATGGCTTCGTTCGCGCACCTGCCTTCGGAAGAAAAAGACGCGCTGGTTGCATACCTGGCCAGCCTGTTCGATGCCGACAAGTACAAGGAGAAACCATGAACCTTGCCTGCTTCTTCTGCGACGAGGGTGCTTACAACACGGCGCTGTTCGTGGTGACCATCTTCGGGCTGTTCTTCATGGGCATGTTCATGCTGTGCGTTGGTTACTGGAGGGCCGGCGCGTTCAAGGCCTCCAACCAGACCGAACTCAGGGTTCTTGAAGCCGAGGGAATCATGGAGGAGAGGCCATGAGCACCGACACGAATCAGCCCGCCACGCCGGACAGCGAATCCATCGAAACTGAAATCCCCGGCATGGAGAACCCGAAGGTGCCGCTGTGGATCAAGCTGATGTGGCTTGGCGCGGTGCTGTTCATCCTGTGGTACATCATCTTTGGCCTGCAGGCCTCGCCTACGACCTGGGCTTAGGCCAGGTGAAACAGTCGCGGCGCGGACCGGGAGGTCCGCGCCGCATTTTCTTTATCGCCCGTAGCTGCCTACCGCCACAACATCACCCAGGCTGGTCAAGCGCTCCATGCTGTCGGTGCGGCTGTCCCATGCCCACAGTTCGCCGTAGGTGACGTTGCCGTCTGGTCGGTACATCACGCAGTAGGCGACATAGGCCTTTGCATCCAGCGCGATCGACTGGCACGTTTGGCCTGCAAGCTGCATCCAGCGCCTGCCCCCGGCGGCGCCGGTCGCAATCGTCGCCACGCCGATGCCCGGCGCGCCGTACACAGACTCGCCCACTGTCGCGTTGGTCCAGCACGAATAGCAGAAGTATGCGCTGTCACTGGTCCACGCGCCTTCACTGTTATAGGCGGGCTCAAACGCCGCGTTCGCAACAGTCTTGATCAGCTTGCCGTCAGGGCCCCACACGCCGACGTGTCTGCCGTTGGCGGTAAACGCGAACATTTTGCCGTTGGGGCTGCAGGCAAAGCCGCCGTTCATCATGTCCAGCGCTTCACCGAACTTGAGTTCGGTAAACGTGTACTCGGGGTAGCCCGCTGCCAACGCGCTGTTCCAGCCGTCGTACACGTACCAGATTTCCCCGCCGCGCCAGGTCGGGCGGCCCAGTGCCTGTCGCGTGCGGTGACTGTTGATGCGGATGTCGCCCATGTCGTACACGCCGCCTTCGGTAGGCATGATCACACTGCCCGCGCCCGCCCAACGTTTCAGCACG
Organism: Planctomycetota bacterium; assembly: GCA_020849795.1. Lineage (GTDB taxonomy): Bacteria > Planctomycetota > UBA8742 > UBA2392 > UBA2392 > JADJRK01. Next base: position 91,462 of record JADZFR010000037.1, read on the forward strand.
TCGTCCTGCCCGCGTGTTTTGCCACTGCGGTAGATCAGCGGCAGGGTGCCCAGAATATCGATGTACAGCGAATGGCCCACCGGCACACCGGCTAGGCTGAATGTGCCGTCGGCACCGATGACGCCACGGCATACCGTGTGGTCGACGATGATCGAGCCCGTAAAGCCGTCGTGTCGGTCGCGGCTCCCGTCAGGGTCATCGTCGTACCACACGATGCGACCCTTGAGCGTGCATGTCTGCTCGGACTTGAGCGGCTGTGCGATGCCCTTGTTGTCGGCCCAGCGGGGGCTGATCTGGTTGACCACCCCGGTCTCAAGTTCCAGCACGAACACGTCGCGCTCGAACGAACATATGCCGCTGTTGAGGTTGCTGGAAAAGGCAACGCGCTTGCGGTCCGGCGACACGGCAATCTGCGAAACGCTTGTGCCCTCCCACAACGTGAGCAGGTTCTTCACGATCTTCTTCGACTTCGTGTCAAACGCCTGCAGACGGGTGACCTTGCCGTTGTTGCGGCCGATCACGATTTCGTGTTCCTCGAGTGCCCGGAACTTCTCGCCAAGCACTTTGCCGGTTTCACCTTTCTCTGGGCCTGCGCTTCCGTTGTCGGGCCTGGAATCGCGCACCTTGCCGTAGCTGTATGTGTAACTCTCTTTGAGTGTGCCGTTGGCCTCAATCTCTGCACCTGACAATTTGCCTCTGGCCTTGAGCGTGCCGCTCCAGCTCAGGCTGACCATGCGGCCTGCGGTTGCATTGAACACAGCCTCGCCGCTCAGCGCCGATTCGGTCGTGTATCGCGTGGAGGCCGCGTCGTCGAACTGGTTGATCTGCTCAGTGAAATGCGTGAACTTGATTGCCAGCTTCAACTTGACCGTGACGCCCTCGTCGCGGGACGTGCTCAGGCCCGAGACTGTCGCCGTGATGTCGTGAGACCGGATGACGTCGCTGGCGCTGAAACCCCCAAGAATGCCGATTTGAGCCGGCTGCAACTTGAAACTGTCGCCGACGCTCACCGACTTGCCGTTCGCGATCACGGGCTGCCGTTCGCCACAGGCCGCCCCCTGGTTTTCTGCGTCGATCAGGGCGCTCGGCTTGACCGCGAGGCTGCGCGAACCATCGGCCGCCACAGCCAGCACGAACGAAACATTGGCTTTCCAATCCTGGCCCTCCGTGGTCATCTCCTCAGGCCCTTTGCCCATGTCCAGCACCTGCATGTTCTTGCGGACAATGTGGCCGTAACTGCGCCAGAGCTGGTTAACGCGGCTGCCCTCCATGCCGGTGATCCACTCGTCGACGTCACGCTGGATGGTGAACCCGAAGCGGTTGTCGGTGGCCCAGTCTTTTCCCGGGCTATAGGTCACAGTGGACGCAAATTCGATCGCCTCACTCGTGCGCCGCACCGTGCCGAGTTCAAGCTTCTCGGTCAGTACCGCCGACTCCTGCGCCATCACGACTTTGGGCGATTGGGTGTTTCCGACCGACCAGATGACCAGCAGCGCCGCGCTCAATGCAATCAGGCGTCCCATAGCTTCTCCCTTTCAGGCCCGAAAGTCTGTGACGGAAGGCAGATTGTAAGAAGTCATCGACAGGCTGACAGCCCTTCGTGGCCGGGCGGAGCGGTACCCGGAGTCGGATACACTACGGGTCATGTGCCAGCGCCGTTACCGTATTCGTTAGCAATGGCCGGATAAGGGTTTACAGCCGGCCCTTTCGGCACAGCGTGCCAGCCACTTATATCGACGTTGCAACTCTGTCGTCACTGGGTTGGTCCGCATCGCCCTCGATGCTGCTATCGGGTGCGGTTGCTGCACGGATCTCTGGCATGGAAGGGCGGAAGAGACCCCGGCGAATTCTGTCGCCCTCCGTGTCGATGCGCCCGGGTTCCGCGCCGACCTCGCGCAGCAGCAAGCTGGCTAGGGCGACGGCACCTTCGACCTCCTCGAACGACACCATGTTTGCCCCGATTTCTTCAAGCATCGGCGCTTCACGCACAAATCGCGCCCGCGTAAGCACGCGAAGGTCGGGGTTGATTTCTTTGGCCGTGATGATGACCGGAATGCGCGACGCCGCATCGGGCAGCGTGACCAGAAGGTAGCGCGCGTTCTTGATGCCCGCCGCAATCAGTATGTCTTCGCGCGCGGCGTCGCCGTAAATCGCCGAATGGCCTTCTTCGTTCAAACGCAGCACCGTGTCTACGTTCATCTCGACCACCACAGGCTCGATCTCGAACTCGCGCAGAATGCGGGCCACAGTCTGCCCCACCGGCCCGTAACCGACGACCACGGACTTGATCTTGTCGGAGGCGCCTTCTTCTTTTGCGGCCTTGAGTCGGGTCATGCTGTTGACCGCCTTGGCGCGGTTTTCGGATTGCCGCTGCAGGAAGGCTTGAAGGCGCGGGCGACGGCGTATCCAGCCCTCGATCGCCGGGATGGTACGGAACAGCAGCGGATTGATCGTGATGGAAATCAGCGATGACGCCACCAGCACGCTCATCACCTGGGGGTCGAACACCTGCTGTCCCAACGTGGTGTTCAGCGCAATGGCGGCCGTGGCAAGAATGAACGAAAACTCGCCGATCTGCGCCAGCGAAACCGCCGCGACCAACCCCATGTGAATCGAGCGCCCCAGCACCAGCACGATGAACATCGCCGCCAGCGGCTTGCCGATCAGGATGACGCCCAGCGCGCTCGCCACCAGCCACGGCTCTTCAAGCAGGAAACGGGGCTCAAACAGCATGCCGACCGACACAAAAAACAGCACGGCAAACGCGTCGCGCATGGGCAGCGCGTCTGCCGCCGCCTGGTGGCTGACGCGGCTTTGCCCGACAACCATGCCCGCCAGAAACGCCCCCAGCGCCACCGACGCGCCAAACGCCTTGGCCGACACCACGGCAATGCCGATTGCCAGCGCGAGCACGCACAGTGTGAACAGCTCGCGCGAGCGCGTGCGCGCCACCTTGGCCAGCATCCACGGCACAATGCGCGCGCCCGCCAGCAACATCAGGCCTGCCAGCAGTGCCACCATGCCCAACGCCTGGCCCAGGCTGGTGATCACCGGCCAGGCCGTGCTGGCACCCCCGTCGCCGTTCTGGCCGCCTTTCATTGCGATGGTCAACGCCGGCAGCATCACCAGCACCAGCACCGTCAGGATGTCCTCAACGATCAGCCACCCGACGGCAATGTGTCCAGCCGGTGTCGAGAACTGGTTGCTGTCCTCAAGCCCGCGTATCAGCACCACCGTGCTTGCCACCGAAAGGCCGAGGCCGAGCACCAGGCCCGACGCCAGCCCCCAGCCCGAGATCAGCGCCATGGCCACGCCCAGCCCGGTGGCAACGGCGCTCTGCACGATTGCGCCCGGCAACGCCACCGACCGCACCGCCAGCAGGTCCTTCAGGCGAAAGTGCAACCCCACGCCGAACATCAGCAGGGCCACGCCGATCTCGGCAAGTTCAAAGGCGATGTCGGGGTCAGCGACAAACCCCGGCGTGTATGGGCCAACTACGACACCCGCCAGCAGGTAACCGATAATCGGCGACAGCTTCAGCCGCTGCGTGATGTAGCCCAGCACCAGTGCAACGCCCAGACCCGCGGCAATCGTGGTTACCAGGGGCATGTCAGGAACAGCGGCCAAGGGCAGCAGGTCGAACATGATTCAGGCCGTCTCTACTGTGAACACTCGATCCCGTAGCATCGGGCGGGGGGAATCCTACTCTTGCCGGCCCTTTCCTCAACATGCGCAATGCGGTGGGGCCGACTTATTCCCTGTGGCAACGCCCGCATTGACGACGGGCGGTTGTTCAGGCTAAGCCGGCTGTCCCGGTAAGGAGGCGCCCCGTGCAAGAGACCCCGCTTCGCACCGAACACGAACGACTTGGCGCGCGCATGGTTGATAGCGCCGGCTGGTACATGGCGGGGACCGCATGACCGACGACACCGTGATGTCGCACGCGACGCATGACTTTCTGGCGCTGCGCCACGACTGGACATTCGAACGCGCATTGCGCGAGATCCGCGACCGCCAAGTGCCGGGGCCGATTCTCTACTTCTATGTAACGGACGATGCGGGCCGCCTGATGGGAGTGCTACCGACGCGGTCGCTGCTGGTCGCGCCGCTGGACATACGCCTTGAAGAGAAGATGGTCAGGCGTGTGGTTTCGTTGCCGCACACAATGAAACTGAGTGACGCCTCGGAACTGTTCGTGATGCACCGCTTTCTGGCCTTGCCTGTGGTCGATGAACAACGCCGGGTCGTCGGCGTAATCGACGTCAACGCGTTCACCGAACAGGTGTTTGACGTCGCCGAGCGGCGCAACTTCGACACCATGTTCGAGGCCATCGGTCTGCGCGTGTCTGAGGCCCGCGACGCGTCGCCGCTGCGGGCGTTCCGGCTGCGGTTTCCGTGGCTGACGGCGACCATCGCCGGGGGCACCGCATGCGCCCTGCTTTCGTCGCTTTTTGGCGCGACGCTGGAACAGAGCATCGTGCTGGCCTTCTTCCTTACGCTGGTGCTGGGCCTGGGCGAATCCGTAGCGGCGCAGTCGATGACACTGGCGGTGCAGTTGCTGCGCACGAACAAAGCGACCCTGGGCTGGTTCGCAAAGCGGGCTGCGCGTGAACTTGTCACCGCGTTGTTGCTGGGTGCGGTATGCGGTGCCATCGTTGGCGGCATTGTGCACGTCTGGCATGGCGATGTTGTGGCTGCACTGGCCATCGGCGGCAGTATCCTGGCCGCGATCACGTGCGCTGCGCTGCTGGGTCTTGGGATTCCAACCCTGCTCCATGCGCTGAAGCTTGACCCGCGCGTCGCAGCCGGGCCGCTGACACTGGCCTTGGCGGACCTCGCGACGCTGGCCATCTACTTCAATACGGGCATGCTGCTGTTGGGTTAGCATGCGCCCCGTGATATAGCGTTGCCATGCTTGGTGCCCTGGACCTCGGCGAGTTCGGATTTCTGCTGGACGTCGGCGTTGTGCTTGTCGCCGGCGTTGTGGCCATGATGGCCATGACGCGACTGAAACTGCCGGCCATCACCGGTCTGCTGCTTGCTGGCGCAGTCGCCGGACCTTACGGGCTGAAGCTCGCCACCGACGAAGCCTTGCTGAACACGCTGGGCCAGATTGGCGTTGTCCTGCTGATGTTCACGATCGGGCTGCAGTACCCCCTTTCCAGCTTTCGCCGCGTGGGCATTCGGCTGCTGGGCGGCGGAGTGCTTCAGGTGGGATTTACCGCCGCCGTCACTGGCGGCATCTGCTATGCCGTGGGTCTTCCCTTTGTCGCATGCGTCGTGATCGGGTTTGCGGTGGCGCACACCAGCACGCCGATTGTCCTGCGCAGCCTTCAAGAAAAGGGCGAAGTCGAGGCGCCGCATGGGCGCTTTATTGTCGGCACCTCGATCATGCAGGACCTGAGTGTGATCCCGATGCTGCTTACTCTGCCGGTGCTGGCTGGGCAGGGCAGCACTGCGGAACTGCTGCTGGGCACAGCAGAATCGCTGGGGCTGGCACTGATAGCCGTACTGGTGCTGTACGTGCTGGCCAAACGGGTGTTGCCGCGCGTGCTGCTGCGGGCTGACGCCACGCGAGCGCGCGAGGTGTTTCTGGTGGCGCTGATCGCACTATGCATCGGGATGGCGGTCGCGACGCAGGCGGCAGGCTTGTCCATGGCCCTGGGCGCGTTCGTTGCGGGCATCGTACTGGCCGAGTCCGACTTCGCCACTCGCGCCATGGGCGACATGATTCCGCTGCGCGACCTGTTCACCAGCATCTTCTTTATCACGCTGGGCATGCTGTTTGATGCGCGTGTGATTGTTGACCACCCGCTGCTGCTGGCCCTGGTTTTCCTGGCCATCCTGCTGGGAAAGTGGCTGCTGGCCAGCCTGGCTGCGTCCTTCATGCGCTTCCCGGCGCGGGCTGCACTGATCGCAGGGCTGGGGCTGGCGCAGTTCGGCGAATTCGGCTTCGTGGTTATGGCTGGCGCCGCTGCCAACGGTCTGATCGAGGTGCAGTCGGTCGAGGCGCGCATCGTGTTCGCGGCGGCGGTGCTGACGATGTTCGTCAACCCGGTGCTGATGCGATTGAGTCCCCACATGCGCGCAGGCGAAAGGCTGTTCCGGCCCCTCGAGAAGCTGTTTGGCGTCAAGGAAGAAGGAAAGTCGGACGACCCGCCCCAACTCAAGGATCACGTAGTGCTCGCGGGCTACGGAGTCGCGGGACGATCCGTGGCCACGGCGCTGAAGGCCGTGGGCATTCCGTACGTCGTTCTTGAAATGAACGCCGAGACTGTTCGCAACGCACGGCGCAACGGCGAGTCTGCGTACTATGCCGACGTGACGAGCGAAGAGGCTCTGTCGTCTGTGGGAATTGCACAGGCGAGGGCCTTTGTGTTGTCGATTAACGACCCGTCAGCCCTGGAACTGACACTCGCAACCATGCGCCGCGTGGCGCCGAACGTTCCTGTGATTGCGCGCGCGCGCTTCTTGTCTGAACGTGACGAGTTGGTGCGTCGCGGCGCCAGTGACGTTGTGGTCTCCGAGCTTGAGGTTGCCGTTGAGGCGCTCGCCCGTGTATTGCGCCTGATGGGCGTGCCGCGCAATCTGATTGACCGCGAGATCGCTTTGGTGCGCGAGCGCACCCAATCCTCCGCTCGCGAGCTCACGATACCACGGGCGACCTTGGCGGCTTTCAGCATGCTCAAGGACCTGAAGATCGAGACCTTTCTCGTAGAGCCGCAATCGAATGCCGCTGGCAAGTCATTGCGCGAACTGAACTTACGCAAAATTACCGGCGCGACAGTGATCGCCGCCAGCCGCGGATCCCAAGTGATGGACAACCCGGCACCGACCATGCCGCTGCAGCCGGGCGATGTCGTATACCTGCTGGGCAACCTTGAACAGGTACGTGATGCGATCTGCCTGCTGGATACTGGTGATAGCCCAGCGCAAGTCGCGTTTGCGACGAAAGTCCTGCACCGGCACGAGGTTGCCCCGCCCGTTGCTAGTCCGGACGGTGCGAGCGACTGAAGAGTGGGCGCTCTCAGTTCGGTCCTCGCATTGACGACTCGCGGTTGTGGAGGCAAAACCCCCTTTCCCCGGTAAGGAGGTGCCCCGTGCAAGAGACCCCGCTGCGCGCCGAACACGAACGACTTGGCGCACGCATGGTCGATTTCGCCGGCTGGTACATGCCGGTGACCTATACCAACATCATGGAAGAGCACCGTCGGGTGCGCACCAAGGTGGGGCTGTTCGACGTTTCCCACATGGGGCGCTACTGGTTTACGGGCCGCGACCACATCAAGTTCATCGACAAACTGATCACCAACGACCGCGCCTCGATGGCCCCGGGGCAGATTCGCTACTGCCTGATGCTGAACGGGCAGGGCGGTGCCCTGGACGACATTCTGGTCTATGGCGCCGGCGACGAAGCCACGATGCTGGTGGTGAACGCCGGCAACCGGCCCAAGATCTGGGATTGGATCCAGCGCCAGCGCAAGGGTTTCGTCGTGGATGTCACTGACATGAGCACTGACTACGCGATGATCGCTTTGCAGGGTCCGGAAAGCGCGAACCTGCTGAACAAGGTAAGCGATGTCGACACCAAGGCCCTGAAGTACTACCGCTTCACGCGCGGCACCGTGTTCGGCGAGCCCGAAGTACTGGTTTCACGCACCGGATACACCGGTGAAGACGGATTTGAGCTGATCATGCCGCAGGCCAAGGCGGCACACTTCTGGCGCGAATTGCTGAACGTCGGTGAATCCCTCGGGGCCGGGCCAGCGGGCTTGGGTGCCCGCGATACGCTGCGCCTTGAAGCCGGCATGCCCTTGTACGGGCACGAGCTGGAAGAACACATCAACCCGCTTGAGGCAGGACTCGACTGGGCCGTGAAGCTCGAGAAAGAAGACTTCATCGGCAAAGAAGCCACTGTCGCCATCAAGACCAAAGGCCTTGAGCACAAACTGGTAGGGCTCAACATCGCAGGCAAGCGCATCCCGCGCCAGGGCCAGGATGTGCTGCGCGATGGTAAGAAGGTTGGCACGATCGCCAGCGGCACCAAGAGTCCATGGCTTGATGAGATCATTGCAACCGCGTTCGTGCCGGCAAACATGGCCGAAGTCGGAATGAGTTTTCAGCTTGAGTTCCCCGGCAAAGGCACACGAGCCCTGAAACCCGAAGAAATGCGGCAGACGGCGCTGGTCGTGCCGCTGCCGTTCTATAAGCGACCTGGAAAGAAATGAACCATTGGCAATGGGCAAGACTCGATTGCTCATTGCTGATTGACACTTGTGCATTGTTGATTGCCCGAAGGACCTAACATGGCTCGACCTGACAACGCCCGCTATCTCGAAACCCACGAGTGGGGACGCCTTGAAAAAGACGGCACCGTGACGATCGGCATCACGGACTTCGCCGTCGACCAGCTCAATGACCTCACCTTCGTTGACCTTCCTGAAAAGGGCGACAAGGTCACACGCGGCGAAGCATTCGGCGAAATCGAAAGCGTCAAAGCCGTCAGCGACCTGATCAGCCCGGTCAGCGGCAAGATCGTCGCGGTCAACGACGGCGTGGATGGCGACGACTTCAGTGCGCTGAAGAAAGACGCCTTCGGCGCCGGGTGGCTGATCAAGGTCAAGCCCGACAACCCCAAAGAGCTGGACAGCGCGAAGTCACGGGCCGACTACGAGAAACAATTGGCCGAAGAAGCGCACTAAGGGTGCTGAGTTCCGGGTTCCGAGTTCCGGGTTTCTTACGCCCGGATCGCACGGCCCGGAGCTGTTAACCCAGAACCCAGAACTCCGAACCCGGAACGCACACATGCCCTTCATCCAAAACACCGACGCCGACCGTGCAGCCATGCTGGCTGCGATCGGGGCAAAGTCGATCGACGACCTGTTTGTCGACATTCCGGCCAGCCTGCGCATCAAGATGTCGGATGCGGGCACGTTCAAGCTGCCCCCCGGCAAGGGCGAACTTGAGGTCACGCGCCACATCCAGGATCTGCTCGCCAAAACGAAAAACGCGGGCGACTACGCATACTTTCGGGGCGGCGGCATCTACAACCATTTCGTCAGCACCGTCATCGACCACGTCGCGCTGTTCGACGGCAGCTTCATCACCGCTTACACGCCCTACCAGCCCGAGTGCAGCCAGGGCACGTTGACCTTTATCTATGAATTCCAGAGCGCGATCTGCGCCCTCACAGGGCTCGAGGTCAGCAACGCCAGCATGTACGACGGCGCATCCGCGCTGGCCGAAGCCATGATGATGGGCAAGCACGTCGCCGAAGACCGCTTCCGCAAGGAAACACGCAACAACTTCATCCTGGCGGGTGCAGTGAACCCCGAGTACGCGCAGGTCGTACAGACCTACGCCGACGTCGCCGGCATCAAGGTCGTGAAGGTGCCCGCGGGCGCCGACGGCCGCATCGACAAGGCCGCATTGGCCAAGGCCATGACGCGCAAGGCCTTCGCGGTCGCCGTGCAGTCGCCGAACTACCTCGGCATTATCGAAGACGTGGAAGCCGCCGTGGCGGCCGCCAAAGAACCGGAAATGCTGGTGATCCAGGCCGTCGGCGAGGCGCTGTCGCTGGCGCTGCTGCAGACGCCGGCCGAAGCCGGCGTCGATATCTGCATCGGCGAAGGTCAAAGTCTGGGCAACCACCAGTTTCTTGGGGGCCCGGCGTTCGGATTCTTCTCGGCCAAGAAGGAGTGGCTGCGCAAGATGCCCGGCCGCATTGTCAGCGAAACGACGGACAAGAACGGCAAGCGCGCGTTCGCGCTGGCGCTGGCCACCCGCGAGCAGCACATCCGCCGCGAGAAGGCAACCAGCAACATCTGCACAAACCAGAGCCTGTGCGCATTGCGGGCACTGCTGCACCTCAGCGCATGGGGCAAGCAGGGCTTCGTCGAACTGGCCGAGCACACAGTCGCCAAGACTCAGTACGCAATGAAGAAACTGAGCAGTGTGTCCGGCGTCAGTCTCGTGCACAAAGACGTGCCCGTGTTCAACGAGTTTGTAATCCAGGCCGCACCGGGACTCGAGAAGAAGTTGCTCAAGAAGAAGATCGCCGGGGGCCTGCCGCTGGACAAGTACGGCAAGGGCCGCCGCGGCCAGTACCTGGTCGCCATCACCGAAGTAACAACCAAAGAAGAAGTCGACCGCTACGCCGAAGCACTGGCCGAGGCGATGAAGGGCAAGCCAGTGGCCGTTTGAGTCGGGAGTTGTGAGTCGGGAGTCGGGAGCATGGCTGGTCGCAGGAACAAGGGTTTTCGCGATCTGCTGGTCTGGCAGAAGGGGATGGATGCACTGGAGTTGGTACACGCGGTATCTGCGGAGTTTCCGAAACACGAGATGTTTGGGCTGACCAGCCAGATACGACGCGCGGCGTATTCAGTCGTGCTGAACATCTCGGAAGGCTACAAACGGCGGAGGTACCCGCGGGACTTTCTGCGCCAGTTGATTACGGCGCATGGTTCTGAGGGCGAAGTTGAAACCGCAATCGAAATCGCAGTGCGCCTGAAGTACATCAACGCGGCAAGCGGCCGCAGAGTGTGGAAGGCCTACGACGAGATCGGACGCATGCTCGAAGGCCTGATCAAGTCAGTCGAACGTGAGACCGAACTGCAGCAGAAGCCCGGGAAGAAGTCGCCACAAGTCGAGACAGCGGGTAGTTAGCTCCCGACTCCCGACTCCAAACTCCCGACTTACAGGAACATGAAAATGCAAACAAACACCCTCGCCAACCCCGCCGAAAAACTCCTGTTCGAAGTCTCCGCACCCGGCCGTCGCTGCCTGCGTTTGCCGGCGCTGGATGTGCCGAAGGTGGACATCAAGCAGGCGTTAAAGGGCGCGAAGCTGCGCGCCAAGCCCGCGGTACTGCCCGAAGTCGGCGAGCTTGACCTCGTGCGCCACTTCAAAAACCTGGCGCAGATGAACTTCAGCGTGGACCGCAACTTCTACCCGCTGGGCTCATGCACGATGAAGTACAACCCCAAGATCAATGTGACGCTGCTCAGCCTGCCGGGCTTTACCAAGGCCCACCCGCACCTGCCGGAGGCCGACCTGCAGGGTCACATCGAACTCATGGCCACGCTTGAAACCTGGCTGCGCGAAATCAGCGGCCTGGATGCGGTCACGCTGCAACCCGCCGCCGGCGCGCAGGGCGAGATGACCGGCCTGATGGTGATCAAGGCCTACCTTGAGTCCAAGGGCGAGGCCAGGACGCGCACGAAGGTAATCATCCCCGACAGTGCCCACGGCACGAACCCGGCAACGGCGGCACTTGCCGGCTTCAGCACCGTCACGCTCAAAAGCAAACCAGACGGCAGCGTTGACCTTGTGGCACTCAAGGCCGCGGTCGGTCCCGACACAGCCGCCATGATGATTACGAACCCGAGCACGCTCGGTGTGATTGAGCCCAACATGGTCGAGATCGCGAAGATCCTGCATGCCGGGGGCGCCCAGCTTTACATGGACGGCGCGAACATGAACGCGATCCAGGGCGTTGTGCGCCCGGGCGACTTCGGCGTAGACGTCATGCACTTCAACCTTCACAAGACCTACTCGGTGCCGCACGGCAGCGGCGGCCCGGGCGCCGGCCCGATTGCCGTGCGCAAACACCTTGAGCCGTTTCTGCCGTTCCCGCGCCCGGTAAAGACCGACAGCGGCTACACGCTCAGCAACCCGAACCCCAAGCAGACCATCGGCAAGGTGCGCAGCTTCTTCGGAAACTACGGCGCGCTGGTGATGGCGTACATCTACATGAGCCAGCTCGGGCGCGAGGGTGTGCGCCGCAACGGCGAAAACGCGACGCTGAACGCGAATTATCTGCGCGCGCGGCTGCGCGGCGTGTATCACATCCATAACGACAAGACCTGCGCACACGAGGTCGTGTTCACCGACAAGAAGCAGCACGAAGAAAACGACATCAGCGCACTCGACATTGCCAAGCGCATGATCGACTACGGCATCCACCCGATGACAATCTATTTCCCGCAGCCCAACGTGGTCGGCGGCCACGGCGCGATGATGGTCGAGCCCACAGAATCTGAAAGCAAAGAGACCCTCGACTACTTCGTGGACGTGATGAAGAAGATCGCGCAAGAGTGCAAAGACAGTCCTGACCTCGTCCACAGCGCTCCGCACACCATGCCGGTGGCGCGCGTCGACGAAAAGTCAGCCACAACGAACCCGCAACTCTACTGCGCCATTTGCATCGCGTAGGAGTCATCGGAACAAGAGCCCCGAGCGCAAGCGACGGGAACGTGGTCGTCGAATGTTGACCCGTCCAAGCCCCAGGAGACACCATGGATATTCGGCCCTCCACGCGCGTTTCTTCGATCGGCGTCTACGCCTTTGCCGCAGTGGACGCAAAGGTCGCAGACCTCAAGGCCCAGGGCATCACGCCCATCGACTTCGGTGTCGGCGACTACCAGGACCCGACACCGCCGCTCATTCGCAAAGCCTGCAAGAAAGCCGTCGATGAACATGCGACAGACGGCTACCCCAGCTACATCGGCGCGCAAAGCTACCGAGAAGCCGTCGCCGCGTGGCTGCGCAAACGCTTTGCCGTGACCGTTGACCCACGCACGCAAGTCACAAGCACCATCGGCAGCAAGGAGGGCATCTTCAACTTTGCCGAGGGCTTCGTGAACCCCGGCGACTACGTGATCTGCCCCAGCCCCGGCTATCCGCCCTACAAGCGCGGCACATTGTTTGCCGAGGGCAAGGCATACTTCGTGGCAGTCACGCACAAGAACAAGTGCCGCTACGACTTCAAAAAGATTCCGGCTGAAGTCGCAAGCAACACCAAAATCATGTGGGTCACCACGCCTAGCAGCCCGCTGGGCTATGTCGCGGACCTCGACTTCCTGAAAGCAGCGTACGAATTTACGCAGAAGCACGGCATCATCCTTGCCAGCGACGAGGCCTACAGCGAACTCTATTTCGGCGACGCGCCGCCCAGCGCGTTGCAGGTCGCAGGCCCCGGCTTTGACGGCGTCGTGCAGTTCCACAGCCTGAGCAAACGCAGTGTCATGACCGGCTGGCGCGTCGGCTGGGCGGCCGGCGACAAGCGCATTATTGACGTGTTCAAGAAGGTGAAAACCAACATCGACAGCGGCACGCCCAACTTTGTGCAGGACGCCGCCATCGCGGCCCTGGCCGACGAAAAGCACGTCGAAAAGCTGCGCCGCACCGTCAAACGCAAACGCAATCTCATCTGCACCGCGCTGCGCAAAGCCGGCCTGAAGAATTGCAAGAACCCCGCCGGTCTCTATCTCTGGCAGAAGGCGCCGGACGGCATGAGCGGGGAAGACTTCGCCAAGCTGCTGATCGAGAAGTGCCACATCGTAACAACGCCCGGCGAGTGGCTTAGTGATGAAGTGGACGGCGTGAATCCCGGCGCCGGCCACGTGCGCTTTGCCTTCGTTCCGCCCATGGCGGAAGTGAAAGACGCCGCCGAACGGATCAGCAAGCTGTCGCTGTAGGGTGGTGCGGGCGTCTGACCCGCATGGGATTACTGCGGCCAACCGGTTCGTTGTTACAATGACCGCATGGACTGCCAGTGCTGCAACAAGAAGCCTGCCCGGATCCGCATCTGTGATGTGGACGAGAACGCCATTCAGGAGCAGTACAACGTCTGCCCCGACTGCTTCGCGCTGGTCAAGCGCTACATGTTCGACATGGCCCGGCCGCTGATGGCCACCGACGACGTGATTAGCGAAGTACAGGGCCTGCTCGGCCCCGCTGACAAGGCGCTGGTCCTGCCCGAAACCGCGGGAGCTATCACCCCCCTGGCCGACTCGGTACCTGCTTGTCCTCAGTGCGGCATGACACTGTCCGAGTTCAAGGCCCGCGGCCGCTTTGGCTGCCCCCGCGACTATGAAGTCTTTGCCGAGCACCTGGACCCGTTGTTCGAGCGCATCCACGACACGCAGCCCGCGCGCCACCAAGGCCGGCTGCCGGCCCGCGAAGGCGACAGCGAGCTGGTCACGCGCCGCCGCAAATCCGCCGACCTGAAGGCGCGCCTTGAAGCCGCAGTCGCCGAGGAAAACTATGAACTGGCGGCTCGCCTGCGCGACGAGATCAACCAGCAAGACGGCACAACCCGGGAGCAGGCTTGAGCGACAGCGCCTTTGAGAACTTTCCGCACCTGCTGGGCGAGTGGCTCAAGGGCGGCGGCCCCGACAGCGACATTGTCGTCAGCACACGCGTGCGCTTTGCGCGCAACATCAAGGGCTATCCTTTCACGCTCAAGGCCACCGAGCCACAGCGCGCCGAAGTGCTGGCGCTGTGCGAAGAAGCCATCCAGAAGATCCACCTGCAGCGCAGTGTCGTCACGCTGGAGCTGGACAAGATGGCCGAGGTCAAGCGCGACGTGCTGGTCGAACGTCACCTGATCAGCCGCGAGCTGGCCGGCGGCGAGGGCCCGCGCGGCGTGACGTTCGGGCGCGGCGAGATGCTCAGCATCATGATCAACGAGGAAGACCATCTTCGCCTGCAATGGATCAAGAGCGGCTTTGACGTCGACCGCGCGTACCAGGCGCTATGCAAGGTGGATCGCGCGCTCGAGAAAGTCGTGCCCTATGCCGTCAGCGACAACTACGGCTACCTGACCGCCTGCCCCACCAATGTCGGCACCGGCATGCGCATCAGCGTGATGGTGCACCTGCCCGCGCTCACCATGAAGGACCACGTCGACAAGGTGTTCAAAGCCGCCAAGCGCATGAACCACGCGGTCCGCGGCTTGTACGGCGAGGGCACCCGCGCGTTTGGCGACATGTACCAGATCAGCAACCAGGCAACGCTTGGCCGCAGCGAAGAGTCCATCCTCGAAAGTGTGAAGGCGATCGTGCCGCGTATCCTGGAAACCGAGCGCCAGATGCGCGGGCAATTGTACTCAGAAGACCGCAGTTTCCTGGAAGACCGCGTGCTGCGCAGCCTGGCGCTGTTGCGCAACGCCCGCCGCCTGAACGTGCAGGAGATGATGAGCCACTTGTCGATGCTGCGGTTGGGCGTTGACCTGGGGCTGATCACCGACGTTCCAATGCAGACCGTGAACGAGATGTTCATCCTGGGCCAGCCCAGCCACTTGCAGGAGCGCGAGGGCCGGCTGATGAACGCCACCGAGCGCGACACCACGCGCGCCGACCTGGTGCGCAGCAAGCTCGCGGCCCACAGCAACTGACGCGATGCGGCGCTCGAAATTGCGGCCCCGCCCGGTTCTCTCACGGGCCGCAGTGAGTTACAAACCTGAGCGATGAGTGAAACATACACAGACCCTTCGCGCCTGTTTTCGATCCGTTTGCCCGATGGTTTCGCGCGCGACACCACGACCAAGTCGCTGGTGTTCCGCCATTCCGATGTGGACGGAACGGTTACCGTTTCGGCCATGCGGCACCGGCTTGATGCTCCCGATGTCCAGATTTTCGACGCGCTGCCCTCGCGCGACAACATGCAGAACATGGCCACCAGTTCACGCGACGGGATGCGCATCCGCTACGGCGACTACCAAGGCAACCTGAACAATGCCGCCGAGTTCTGGCGCTGGTGGACGATTCAGCGTGGGCCGATCGGCATGGTGGTCGCGTTCAATGGCGCACCAGACGCCGATGAACGCCAGGCCGAGCTCGTGGATGAGCTGGTTGCAGGCATCACGATCTGCGAACACCCGCCGCTGGGCGTGGAGGATTTCACCCAGCTTGCCACCGAGGTCTACGCGGACCTGATGAAGGTCGACAGGCCTGAGATCACGCGGCCCCTGGAATTGCGAACCGGGCCCGCTTCGTCGCTGCGCCTGGATAACGCGTACATCACCTACCTCAACGCATGGGACGCCGACGCCCGGACCGACGCGCGCAAGCTTCTGTCTGAGTGGCTGGAACACCTGTGGGGCGAACAGAAAGAAAAACTGGGCGCCTTCGAAGAAGTGCGCGGATTGATCTGCCCGGTCGTGCGCGCCTGGGGTTTCGGACGCGAGACCAAGGTCGAAATCCTGCGTCGCCCGCTGCTTGAGCGCGAACTGGAACTGTTCGCTGCCATCGACACCGGCCGCACGCTGCGCTTTCTCAGTCGCGCCGACGTCGACAGCTGGGAGGGCGTGAGTGAAGACGACGTGTACTTTTACGCCCGCGAGAACCTGCTGGCGCTGAGCCATGAGATGGAGCTGCAGGCTCTGGCTGGCAACGACGGCAAGCCCAAAGCCGTGATCATCGCCACGAACGACGGCCACGATGCCGCGCGCGTGGTGCTGCCGCACTTTTACGAAAAGCTTGCTGACGTGCTGGGGCCTGAGTTGCTGGCCGGCCTGCCGAACCGCGACTTCCTGATTGTCGTGGCCGCCGACGACACGGAGCTGGTCTCGAACATTGCAGCCCAGGTCAAGATCGACGCCGAAACGCGCCCCTACTCGATATCCGGCAAACTCTACAAGCTCACCGCCGAAGGCCTGACGCTCTAGCCCGCGGACTGGAACGCCTGCCTGCCGCGACCTACACTGCCGCGCTTCCAGGGTGAGAATGCTTCTGGCTGCTGAACATTCGGCGTTTCAACCGGCGTGGCTGCCCATGACCGTGCTGGGCGTGATCATGCTGGTCACGTACCTGTTCATTGCATTTGAGAAACTGCACAAGAGCGTCAGCGCCATCGTCGGCGCCATCGCAGCCGTCATTGCCGCCATGTCGTTCGGCTTGTTCAGCCACCACGGCTACCACGAAGTCCACGAGATCATCGGCCACGACCTGAACATCCTGGGCGTGATCATCGGTACCAGCATCCTGGTTGACACTGTGGGCGGCAGCGGCTTGTTTCATTTCATCGGGATACGGGTCGTCAAACTGACCGGCGGCGCACCCAAATTGCTGTTCTTGTTCGTTTGCCTGCTGACATTCCTGTTTGTCAGCCTGCTGACGATTGCGCCGGGAAGCCTGCTGATGGCTTCACTGGTTCTGGTGATCTGCCGGACTCTGGGCTACCACCCCAAGCCCTACCTGATCGCGGTCGCCATCATCGCCAACAGCGCGGCCCTCACCACGTTTAGCAGCGGCATTGCGACCCTCATGGTCGGCACGGCAGCACAGATTCCGTATGCGCACTTCTTCGTGGGCAGCACGCCGCTGGCCTTTGCCACCGGGGGCGTGGCCATCGTCCTGCTGATCAAGCTGTACGGAAAGAACCTGCTCGCCGACGCCGCACAGGCGGGCGACCCCGCCGACCTCAAGGCCAAGGTCGCCGGTTTTGACGAATGGGCGCTGGTCAAAGACCGCAAGATCTTCTGGCGCAGCGCAATCGTGCTGGGACTGACGGTGGTCGGATTTGCGACCGCGCAACTGATCGGCGTCGGGCTGGACTTCATCGCCATGGCCGGCGGCATGGCAGCGCTGCTGTTCTGCGCGGGCGACCCCGAGCAGGCAATCAAGAAAGTGAAGTGGTCGGTGATCCTGTTCTTTGTCGGGTTGTTCGTGATCATCGGTGCGGTAAAGGCCACCGGCCTGCTGGAGTTGACGGCCGACACGCTGGTGGGCCTGGGCGGCGGCAGTGCGATCGTGCTGGTGCTGATCATTGGTTTGTTTGTGATGGTGACGAGCGGGTTTGTAGACAACATCCCGATCGCGGCGACGATGATCCCGATCCTTGACAAGATCGCGTTGGGCAGCCCCGAACTCGCGGCACCGCTGTTCTGGGTTCTGATCGCCGGCGCGAACCTGGGCGGCAACAGCACACCGATCGGCAGTGTCAGCAGCGTGATCGCGCTGCACGCCCTGGAGAGCGACCGCGGCGAAAAGGTCGGCTGGGGAGAGTACATGAAAGCCGGCGGGATCATCCTTGCTATGCAGACGGTGCTCGTGCTGGGGTATGTGCTGGTGATGATGCAGATGGGCTTGTTCCCCGACCTGCCAAAGTATGTGAAGGGATAACGATGGGTAACACGCCGCTGGATGACGACCTGCACGAGACGATGGCGCGCTTTTCGGCGGCGGCGCACGCCAAGCCCATTGCGCTGCCCGAACTTTTGCCGCCCGGCAGGGTGCTCGTGGCGATTGACCGCAGCAACCAGGACAGCGCGACACTGGCAATCGCCAACGAAGTCTGCCGGCGCCTGAACGCATCCGCGGTGCTGACCGTGGCAGCACCGGGCTTGGACACAGAGACACGCCGAGCATACCTGGCAGAGGCCCAGGGCAAACTTGATGTGGCAAGCGAAGTTGCGCCCGCCCTGCAAGACCCCGACCCGGCCAACTGCATACTTGCCGCCAAGCAGGCTGCGGGGGCCAAGTTCATCGTCATGGATGCGCCCTACCTTGAAGACATCGGCCGCCTTGGCCGCGACTCGGTCGGCAGCACCGCCGAGCGTGTTCTGGCCCGCGCCAGCGTACCGGTGCTGTTCGTGCGCGAGCCGCGGGACAACCTGGCCGCATGCCTGGGCAAGCCGCTGGTAAAATTGCATTTCACTGAATCCGACGCGCCGCGCGCCATTGCCGAGGCCTTTCGCATCGGCGGCAAGGGCCGGTTTCGCGTGCTGTTCGTGATCGACGCCGCAGCGATCCATGAAGCCGTGGCCATCCTGCGCACTGAGGTTGCGCTTGAGCGCCTGACCGACACGGCGCTGCTGCATGACGCGCAAGTGGCTGCGGGCAGCCTTGTCGCGACGGCGCAGCGCTATGCCAAAAACCACGGGCTGGACCTTACAGTGGACTTCAAACTGGGCAGCGAGCCCGACGTGTCGGCCCGTGAAGCCAATGACGGCGGGCACCTGCTGGTTCTGCCCTGCCCGCGCGACCGTAACACGGCGGCCTATTCGCGGGCACTGACGGTACTGCGCCTGTCCACGATGCCCGTGCTGATGGTGTAGGCGGGCGATTCTGTACGAAATGGGTCAACGTAGACCTAGTTTGTCCTATTTATAATCCCGTTATCCATGTAGCGATTTCATGCATGCGTGAAGTATGCTTGCAGCATGGACGTCAAGACCGCTATCGCCTACGTGCGCGAGTTTCTCGCGTTGTACTGGGCCAACGAACACGCTCATGAGGCCTGGTCGCGCCAACTTGAAGCCGAGCATGGCCTCACCGCGAAACAGTACGCGCTGCTGCGCGCCATTGAACGCAGCGCCGACATCACCACGACTTCGCTGACTGAATTGCTGGGCAAGGCGCAGCCCGCGATCACGCAGATGCTGAACCGCCTCGAGAACAACGGCTTCATCACCCGCGAAATCAACGCCCAGGACAAGCGCAAACGCGAACTCAAGCTCACGCGCAAATCCCAGAAGGTGCTTGAGGCTGTGCAGCCGATCGGCCCAACACGCGTGGCACTTGCACTTGAGCACGCCAACGAGCGCGAAGCCGGCCAGGTGGTCAAGGCCATGGAAACGCTGAACGAGTGGATGACCACGCGCAAGGTCGGCGTCTAGAACTCGAACACCCGGCCGCGTGCAATCGTGGCCTTGACCCTGCCCTCTAGTTTCGTGCCGAGAAACGGCGAGTTCTTGGCGTGGCTGAAAAGCGACTCGGGCGTGACGGTCCATCTCTTGGCGGGATCGAACAGGCAGACATCGGCGTCGTGGCCGGGCGTCAGCGAGCCTTTGCGTGAGTCCAGGCGCAGAACGCGCGCAGGGTTGATCGTCAGTTTGGCCACCACGTCGCTGCGTGACAGTACGTCGCCTCCGACCAGTGTCATCCAGGCTGCCGCCAGCGCGGTTTCCAGCCCCACCGCACCAAAAGGCGCGCGCCCGAACTCCCACTCTTTCTCGTGCGGGGGCACCGGCCGGTGCGCGCTGACCAGGCAGTCGATCACGCCTTCCTGCAAACCGCGCTTCAACCACTTCACATCTTCCGGCGTCCGGAACGGGGGAAACACCTTGAAGTTCGTGTCGTAGCGGGCGCGCACCACCTCGTCGGTGAACATCAGGTTGTGCACTGCAACTTCCGCCGTCACGCGCACTTTCAGTTTCTTTGCCCGCTTCAGCGCCCGTACTGCGTTCTTGGTACTCACCTTGGCTGCGTGGTAGTGGCAGCCGGTTTCGCGCGCAAACATACAGGCCCGCGAAACCGCCAGCTCTTCGGCGACTGCCGGAATGCCGGGCAGCCCGGCCAATGTGCATTCATAGCCGGCGTTCATCGCACCGCTGGCCAGTTCAGGGTCCTGCGCAAACTCGATCACGGCGCGGTCGAACATGGCACTGTAGTGCATGCCGCGCAGGATCGCCGCGGGCGCATTTTCGGCGCGCTGCTCGTCACTGAAAGCCGCCGCGCCCGCTTCAACAAGTTGCCCGATCTCGGCCAACTCTTTGCCTTCGCGACCCTTGGTCAACGCGCAGACCGGCACGACTTCGGCATACCCGGCTTGCTCGCTCTGGCGCCGCACAAACAGCGCCGCAGCCACGTTGTCCATCGCGGGCTCAGTGTCAGGCATGCAGGCGACGGTCGTGAACCCGCCATGGACCGCCACTTCGGCGCCGTGGGCAATCGTTTCTTCGCTGTCACGGCCGGGCTCGCCCATGTGTGCCCGCAGGTCCACCAGCCCCGGCAGCACCAGCAACCCACGGGCATCCAGCTTGCGAACCTTGCCCTTGGCCCCATGGTTGCGGGCATCGGCCTCGGTGACGTGGCCGACTGCGGCGATCTTGCCGCCGATGATCAGCACCGACGCCTTTTCGTCACGGCTGTTGGCCGGGTCGATCACGTGCCCGCCGCTGACCAGGATGGCTTCGCTCATGCCCCGTGCTCCGCCAGAAACTCCGCCATCGCCGCGCGGATGCTGCTTGCGCGCCCGGAATCGTCCCAGATGTTGTTGTGCCCGCAATTCAACGCCAGCCAGCGCTTGGGCCCCGGCAATGCACCATGAAGCTGCTGGCCCTGCCCAAAGGGGATGATCTCGTCATGTTCGCCATGAAACTGGAACACGGGCAGCTTCAACTCCGGCGCCCGCCCGATGTTGTCGAACAGGCTGTAGCACAACCATTCCGGCTTGATCAGCCACGGCATGAGCTCACGGGCCATTGCCGGGATGCTGGCGAACGGCGACTCAAGAATCAACGCAGCCGGCGCCGCGCCGGCTTTGAGCTGGCGTGCCGCGAGCCAGGTTGCCGGCCCGCCACCGAGGCTGCGGCCCCACAGCGTGATCTGGCTTGGCTTCCAACCAAGGGTGCCGGTCGCGAAGGTCCAGGCCGCGTCAGCATCAGAGTACAAGCCGTGCTCGGTGGTTTTGCCCGCGGAGTTGGCAAACCCGCGATAGTCGAACAGCAGAAACTGGGCATTGAGCTGCGCAGCCGTCTGCGCATACAGCGCCGCCGACGGGCCCACGTACTCGGCATTGCCCATGAACTGGATGATCTTGCGCGGCGCGCTGTCGGGGCCCTGCACCCAGCCGTAAAGCTCAATGCCATCCCCGGCCGGGATTCTCACTTCGCGCACGTCGCTGCGTTCTGTCGCAAGGCGGGGCGCCAGCGTCGCGTCCTTGGGCACAGGCGGGAAGACATTCGCTCCGTTGAGTGCGCGAATGCCGACCAGCGCGACTACCGCCAGCGCGCACGCCAGTGTCGCGAGTCGCAGACCCATCGGTCGCTGCAGCGCGGGCGCATCATCCGCCATGGGTTTCCTTTGCCGATTGCGTCAGCACCAGTGCCGCCATCCGAACGGCCAACCCGTTGGTCACCTGCCGCAGGATCACCGAGTTCTCGCCATCGGCGACTTCCTGGCTGATCTCCACGCCCCGGTTGATCGGGCCCGGGTGCATGATCAGCACGCCCGGTTTCATGCGGCTCACGCGTGTCTGGTCGATCCCGTAGAGGTAATGGTACTCGCGCACACTCGGGAACATGCCCTTCTGCTGGCGTTCGGTCTGGATGCGCAGGATGTTGAACACATCGTAGTGGTCAATCACGTCGTCAAGGTGGTGGTGAATCGCCACGCCGAGTTCCTTGAACGCGCCCGGGACCAGCGTCTTGGGCCCGATCAGCCCGACTTCGGCGCCCAACTTCCGCAAGCCCCAGATGTTGCTGCGCGCGACGCGGCTGTGGGTGATGTCGCCGACCAGCGCGATCTTCTTGCCGCGCAGGTCGCCGAACTTCTCGCGCATCGTAAAGATGTCCAGCAGGCCCTGTGTCGGGTGCTCGTGGGTGCCGTCGCCGGCGTTGATCACGCACGCATCCAGGTTGCGGGCAAGCAGCGCGGGCGCGCCAGCCTGCTGGTGGCGGATGACCACGATATCGACACCCATGGCTTCGAGGTTGCGGCCGGTATCGACCAGGCTCTCGCCCTTGACGGCGCTGCTGGCCTCTTTGACGACGTCCACCAGGTCGGCGGACAAACGCTGCGCCGCCAGGCTGAAGCTGGCCTTGGTGCGCGTGCTGGGTTCAAAAAACAGGTTCAAGACCACTTTGCCGCGCAGCGCCGGCGCCTTCTTGATGCTGCGCGTGCTGATTTCCTGGAAGCCGCGGGCAGTGTCCAGGAGGTGCAGGATTTCGTGGCTCGAAAGTTCTTCAAGGCCAAGCAGGTCTTTGCGGGACCAGGGACGGGCGGGGACATCAGGCATGGCGCCCCCTTCCGCTCGGACCACATACAAAATCAGCGACGCTGTTGGCGTCGCTGTGGCAAACCTGGCCCTCACATCGCTTCATCATGCCTCCAGCGCGGTTGCCGCGCCGGCAAGGTTTATAGAACCTTCACCGTTACATGCAATCAGAGATTCTTCGCAGCGCCCGGCCCGGGGACTTACGGCCCTGTAGTTCGCAAGCGCGCCGACTAGACTCACGCCATGGACCTGAAAGCCAACCTCAAAAAGGTGCGGGCGCGCATCGCCAATGCCTGCCTGCGTGCAAGCCGGGCACCGACCTCGGTGACGCTGATCGCGGTCACCAAGAACGTTGACGCAGCCACCATCCAGGCGCTGATAGAGGCGGGCGTGCGGCACATCGCCGAAAACCGCCAGCAGGTGGCTACCGAGAAACTGCCCCAGGTTCCGGGACTGAACGCCGCCAAGCGTCCGATGCTGCATTTCATCGGCCCGCTGCAACGCAACAAGGTCAAGCGGGTGCTGTCGCGATTTGACGTCATTCACAGCGTGGATTCACTTGAGCTGGCTCGCGAGATCGGAAAACAAGCCGCCGAGCTTGAACGCGAGATTGGCATCTTCATCGAGTTCAATGTTGCCGGCGAAGAGCAAAAGCACGGCTTTGAGGTTGCCGCCGCCACGGAAGCACTGGCCGAAATCACCAGGATTCCGCGGCTGCACGTGCTGGGCCTGATGTGCATGGCGCCGCACAGCGACAGCGCAGAGGCTGCGCGCCCGTATTTCAGGGCGCTGGCGGACCTTTCGCGAGAGCTGCGCGAAGGCGGCCACATGCCCGCGGGCGCCGACCGCTTGAGCATGGGCATGAGCGGTGACTTCGAAGTCGCCATCGAGGAAGGCGCAACCCACGTGCGCATCGGCAGCGCGCTGTTTGAGTAAAGACGGCTTTACGCCTTTACTTCTTTCCAGTCCTTCAAGAACTGTGCCAGGCCCTTGTCGGTCAGCGGGTGGTGCACCAGCTGCTTGAACACACTGAACGGGATGGTCGAGACATCGGCGCCAGCCAGCGCCGCATCCAGCACATGAATCGGGTTGCGAATGCTTGCCACCAGCACCTCGGTCTCGAAACCGTAGTTGTCATAGATCTGCCGAATCTGCGGAATGATCTCCATGCCGTTCTGGCCAATGTCGTCCAGTCGCCCGACAAAAGGGCTGATGTAGCTTGCGCCCGCCTTGGCAGCCAGCAGCGCCTGCACCGGGCTGAAGCACAGCGTGACGTTGGTCTTCACGCCTTGCTCGGTCAGGCGTTTGCAGGCCTTCAGGCCTTCGGGGATCAGCGGCAGCTTGATGACGACGTTGTCGCCGAACTGTGCGAGCTCGGCTGCTTCTTTGAGCATGCCTTCGCAGTCCACGGCGGTGACTTCAAGGCTGACCGGGCCATCCACGAGGTCACAGATTTCCTTGGCGACGTCCTTGAACGGACGGCCGGACTTCTTGATCAGGGACGGATTGGTGGTGACGCCGTCCAGGATGCCCAGCGCGTGCGCTTCTTTGATTTCTGCGATGTCAGCCGTATCGATGAAGAACTTCATGGCTCGTCCTTGTGTTTGAATGCCATCCGCACGCCGAACGTAGCGGTTTCGCGGGCTGCATACAACTCTGTCAGGGAAATGTTGATCCGATCTAGCGTGCACCCGTACCGCGGGATTCGAAGTGGGCACCGGTGGCGGCGTTCGTGATGTTGACTTCGCGCAGCACGCCGCCGCCCCAATCTTTGGCGCGGATGGTGGCCTTGTGGTGGTCGGTGACGACCAGTTCCCAGCGGTCGAGGTTGCCCGAGTAGCTCAACTCACCGGTACGCACGAGATGGCGAATCGAGAGTTCGCCCTGCACCTTGCCGTCTCGCACGTTGGGAATGACGCGCTCGCCCCGGTCGTCACGGCCGCGCTTGGACTCCGCGGGCTTGGGTTGAGCCTCTGCCAGTACCGGCCCGCCGGGCCCCAGCGAATCATTGTTGGCTTTGTAGTACTGCTGCACGCGCTCAATGACCAGCGCGATGTCCTTGTCCAGGTTCTCGGCGCGGCGCTGCTCCTGTTCCTGCTCAGCGACGGCGCCGAACCCAAGCATCACTGCCAGCAGTGCAACGCTTCCTGCCACGGAAAGCGACGAGACAACGGTGCCCGCAATCGCCAAACCGCGACCGCTGCGCGTGCCGGCACGTCCGGTTTCGGTGATGCCGATGATGCCAAGCACGACACCAACCAAAGAAATCACGGGGCACAGCAGCAGGCCCGCCACGCCGCAGACCAGCGAGGCGATGGATTTGCCGCTGGTCGGCATGCGCGGCTGAAAGTCCACAAACGGCGGTGGCGGCGGGGCCAAGCCGGGTGGCCCATAGGGCGGGGGTCCGTACGACGGTTGATTCATGTGCTAATCCGACGCTCGCTTGATGCGCGTATCGCGCGTCAGGTTGTAATCGGCGGTCAACTCGTCGCCTGTGGTGATGGACCTGATGGTCGCGCGTTTATCGCCCTGGAGTTTCAGGCTGTACTCGCTCATCTTGCCGTGCAGGTCCTGGTCGCGCACGAGGTCGGTGAGCTTGAGGGCGCCCTCGACCTTCGGGTGGTCGTCCGGGTAGAGGCCGTCGTGCTCGCCATCTTTCACCACTGGCCCGCCGGGCCCGAGCGAACGGTTGTTGTCGATGTAGTAGCGGTACAGGCGTTCTTCAATCATGTACATGTCGATCTCGGCACTTTCTGCCTTGCGTTCCTGGGCGCGCACTTCCTGCTGCCGTGCGCGCTCGTGCTTCATCTCGTTGCCGGCAAATGCAAACAGACCGACAAACAGAATGCCCATGCCCACACACATCACAAACATCACCGCGCTCATGATCGTGCCAGCCAGACCAAGCCCCCAACCCGAAAAGCGGCCGTTGGGCTGCTTGCTTTCCTTCATGCCGCGCATCCCGAACCAGAAGCCGACCGGGCCGGCAAGAATCGCAACGGGCCAGAAGAACACGCAAACACCACCAATCACCAGCGCTGCGATGGCTTTGCCACTGGTTGGCTTGGCGGGCCTGACCGGGTACATCCCCGGCGGGGCGTTGTAAGGTTGCTGCGGGTTTGGCGCGGCATAGCCCGGCGGCGGTGCGTAGTTGTTGCCGGGGTAGGCATCCTGGCGGTGGGGTGGCGCGCCCGGTGGCGGCGGGTAACCCTGCCCGCGCGGCAGGTTGCGGGATGAATCGGGCATTCTGGGCTCAGTCATGGCAAATCCTTGTGCAGGGCCGACTGTGACGCGCCAGTCTAGCAAGTGACCCGCGCCACATACATCAGAGTTTACAGCGCGAGGGCCGCCCAGCGCCTACACTTCGTGCCTGTCTTTGGAACGACTGTTGTTCACGTTTCGTGCGCGGCGCTTGCAGCGCTCCTGATTGTGAGGCGCGTTGACCTGCGCTACCCTTGCCGCCATGGCTGATCTGCCGACAACTGCAACCGCGACTGGCAAAGCCTTCATGTACACGATCGGCTGCCAGATGAACGAGCTTGATTCTGAGCTTGCACTGGCGGCGCTTGATGAAGACGGCATCCGCCCGGTCGAGTCCGCCGCAGAAGCCGACGTGCTGCTGGTGAATACCTGCAGCGTGCGCGAGAAAGCCGAAGAAAAGGCCTACTCGTGGCTGGGCCGCATGAAGGCACTCAAACGCGTCAACCCTGACCTGATTATCGGCGTGTTGGGCTGCATGGCGCAGAAAGAGGGCGAGCTGATTTTCCGGCGCGCGCCCTACGTGGACATTGTCGCCGGCACCGCGCACTTCACGCGAGTGGATGACTATGTGCGCCAGGTGCGGGCCACCGGAAAGCGGATCCTCGCCATTGGCCGCGACGAACAGGTGCAGACCGAAAAGCGCCTCAAGGCGCGCGCCACGCCGCAAAGCAGCTTTGTCGCCGTGATGCGCGGCTGTGACCATCACTGCACCTACTGTGTCGTGCCCAACACGCGTGGCATGGAACAGTCGCGCGAACTTGAGGAGATCGTCGAGGAGTGCCGAATCCTGGTCGGTGAGGGCACCCAGGAAATCACACTGCTGGGCCAGAACATCGACAGCTACGGCAAGCGCCTGCGCCCGCGCCGCCGCTCGCTGGCCGAGCTGCTGTATGCCGTTGCCGACGTACCGGGCCTGAAACGCCTGCGCTTCGTGACAAGCCACCCCAGTGACCTGCGCCCCGAGCTTTTCCAGGCGTTCAAAGACCTGCCGAACTTGATGCCCTACCTGCATTTCCCGGCACAGAGCGGAAGCAACGAAGTGCTCAAGCGCATGCGGCGCGGCTACACCCACGAGCGATATCTTGAGCTGGTGGCGGCTGCCCGCGATGCGGTGCCCGACATCGGCCTGGCGGGCGACACGATTGTCGGCTTTTGCGGAGAGACCGAGGAAGACTTTGAGCGCACGATCGAGCTGCACGAGAAGACGCGCTACCAGGCCAGCTTCATCTTCATGTACAGCGAGCGCGACTTCACACCCGCCAAAGATCAGGGGCTGATCGATGACGTGCCCTTTGACGTCAAGAAGCGCCGTATCAATCACCTGATCCATCTGCAGCGCCAGTGGTCCACCGAAGAGAATCTGAAAAAAATCGGCAAGGTTTACGAAGTCTTCGGCGAGGGTCCCAGCAAGCGCAACCCCGGCCGCCAGGAGGGCCGCAGCCCGCAGAACCAGGTGGTCATCGTAGAGTCCGGCCGCGACCTCGCCGGCAAATGTTATAGCGTGCGGATCGACCGGGCGACCGACGCCGCACTGTACGGCACATTGGAGTAGCACTTACCCGTTTCCTGAGTGGCCGCAACTTGCGCCATGGTTTTGAAGAAGAAGTGAATGATGTCTGACATTACGCTCGACCGGTTGCGGAAAAACTTCACCGAACATCACCTGGTCGGGTCCACGCTGATGGTCTCGTTTGTGTGCCCACTGAGCGGCCGCATCGTCCATGCCGTGGCACCTGTCCGGCCTGCCGGCGTGACACCGCCACCGGCCGCCCCGCGCGAGCTGCGCCGCACAGGCAAGATCGGCCTGCAAACGCAACTGAAAGGGATTTTTGTGCCGGTCGAGCTGCCGGCTGGCGGCGCGACATCCATCGCGCCCAGGGCCGACGCGCCGGAAATTCAGGCCGCTATCCTTGAGGCCTTCGATGCAGTGTCGCACCAGTTCAGCTGGAGCGAGCAGCACGGTGCCTACGTAGACGCTGCCCTGGCAGTTGAACTCCTGACCGACTTCGACCGTCGCCTGAAACTTAAGCCACTGACCAACGAGTGGGACCGCCACGTAGCGCTGCGCATCATGGCCGAAGTGGGCCAGGCCGACGGCGAGCTGAAACCCGGCGAGCGCGACTTGCTGCAGAGTTTCGTGCAGGACGAATCGCAAGACCTGAACGCGATTCTAGCCATGCCCGAGCTTACCAAAGCCGAGCTTGAGCGCGTCTCCGACGACGCGCCCGAGACCATCCTGATGCTTGCCTATGCGATCGCCATGTCCGACCAGGACCTCTCCGCCCGCGAAAAGCAGAAGCTGACGCACTACGCCGCGCTGCTGGGGATCGGCAGCGCCAAAGAAGCCGCCGCCAAGCTGGCCGCCGCCGAAAAGCTGGTCGAGTCAATCATTGCCGGTTGCCTTGCCGATGGGGTGTTCAGCGACCAGGATCGCGCCTCGCTGCTGCAGGAGGCGACCGGCCTTGGGCTCGGCGGCGATGAGATTGCGACCATCGAGAAGAAGTACTGCCGACGCCGCGGCCTGGTCTAGCTTACCGAACCTTGATCCAGCCGTTCTTGATATACCAGTCGGCTGTTTCCTTCATGCCTTCGCGCGCCGAAATCCGGGTCTCAAACCCGAAGACGTCTTTGGCCTTCTGCGCGCTGCACACCCAGTAGGGAGGCAACAGCTCGCGCAGTTTGTCACTGTTCGGGATCATCGGCTTGCGCGTGATGAACTGCAGGACGTCGTTAAATCGCGCAAGCGCCTTGGCTGCCCAAATCGGCGCCGCCATGTGTCTGTGCTTGCTGGGTTTGAGGGTGTCGCGCAACAGTTCCATCGTCCAGGCAAGCGAGTATGGCTCGGGCTCGCTCAGGAAAAATGTCTCGTTGGCCGCCGCGTCGCTCATCGACGCCTCAATCATGCCGCGCGCCAGGTCTTTGCCGTGGATCAGGCTGAACTGCTTCTCCTGTGTGCCGAACTGCAGATTGTAGCCCTTGGACATCCACTTGAAGAACTCCAGGATGCCTTTGTCACGCGGCCCGTAGACCGCCGGCGGCCGGATAATCGTGACCGGAAACTCTTTCTGGTACTCGCGGGCGAAGTTCTCGGCCAGCAGCTTGCTGCGCCCGTAGAATGTCACAGGGTGAGGCACGCTGGTTTCATCGACGATGTGGCGGCTGTCTTCGCATGGCCCCACCGCGGCCTGGCTGCTGCACAGCAGAAAGCGCAACACTCCGCCGCCGGTGCTCTTCACAGCCTCAAGCAGGTTGCGGGTGCCGTGGGCATTGGCGCGCGTGAACTCTTTCTGGCTGCGCCCGAACAGCATGCCGGCCACGTGGAACACGTACTCCACGCCCTCGACAGCCTTGCGCAGCTCTTGGGGCGTCTGGGTGACGTCGCCCTCGATGACTTCAAAGCCTTCCCGCAGTTCCGGAAACAGGCGTTTCTTGCTGCGCACAAGCAGGCGCACGGTATGCCCACGCGCCTTCAACATCTCGGCCAGGTGAGAACCGATAAAGCCCGTCGCGCCCGTTACCAGTGATCGCATGGCGCAACGGTAGCAAGACACTGCCAGAGTTCGAGGGTCGGGGCGCCACCGGCTACTTCTTCACTTGTGCCAGTACCCCGGTTCGCTGAAGGTGTCGCTCGATGGCTTCGCCGATCACGGGGGCGATATCGCCGCCATACAGGTCGCTGTTCGCCGCCAGAATCACGAACGCTACCTGCGGGTCATCGTGCGGGGCAAACCCGGCGAACCACGCGTGGTCTGGCACGCCGCGGCCGTTTTCGGCAGTGCCGGTCTTTCCCGCGCAGCGTATGCGCCGCAACACCGGGTGCTCGCGCGCGGTGCCGCGACTGCCGTACACCACGCGTCGCATGCCATCATGAATCGCGTCCCATGTCTCGGCGGGCAGGTCAAGCTGCGCGGGCCAAGTCTGCGCCTCTTCGGCCAGGTGCGGCGTCAGCAGCGTGCCGCGGTTGGCGATACACGCGTAAAGCCGCGCCAGCTCCATCGGCGCACAGGTCATGGCACCCTGCCCGATCGCCAGCATGGCAAGGTTCGGCGCCCAGACGTCTTCCGGGTGCGGCAACTGCGCGCGGCGAAAATAGAAGTCACTGTCGCAAGCCACGCCAAACCCGAACATCTCGGCATAGCCGCGCAGGTTCTCCCATGCCTCAGACGGTGTTTCTCCCATCGACTGCGCCCAGCGATAGAAGAAACCGTTGCTGCTGGCTTCAAGCGCCAGGCGCAAGTTCACGTTGGGGCCGATCGGGTGTCCCGTCGAGCCCAGGCGCTTGCCCTGCCATTTGATTTCGTAGGCGCCATTCTTGTACTCGCCGATCTCGTCAAAGGTGTCGGCCGGCGTCAGCGTGCCGCTGTCAAGCAACGCCATTGCGGTCAGCACTTTGAACGTGCTGCCCGGAGCATATGCGCCCTGAGTCGCCCGGTTCACGTGGCGGGCGTGCTGGTTCCAGCGCGGAAAGCCCTTGGCAGACTCCAGCTGCTCCTCAAGCTGCAACTGCCGCTGGTAGCTGCGGTCGGCGGCGGTGCGGCCCTTGAGTGCCTCGGGGTCGTAGTCCGGCAGGCTGACCATCGCGAGCACTTCCCCGGTCTTGACGTCCATCACGATTGCGCAGCCGCGGAAGGACCACTTCGTGCTTTCCCAGCGCCGGGCCTTTTTGCCGGTCAGCACGCGGGCATTCAGCGCCGGCTCCCACTTGCGGATGGTTGCCAGCAGGTCGCGCTGCAGTTCAATGTCGATCGTCAGTGTCAGCGGTTGCGGGTGTGTGGGCGCCTGTTCATACTCGATGCTGCGCGTGCGCCCGCCGGCGTCGCGTATGCCAGCGCGGGCGCCGTACAGGCCGCTCAGGCGCTCGTCATAGGTGTGTTCGATGCCGCGAATGCCGATGGCGTTCAGCGCAACGGCGCCGTCAAACTTCTGCACAAACTGTCCGCGGTCGCCCTCGAACCAGGTTTCAATGAACTCATCCAGCCCTTCGCCGAAACTGGGCCGCGACAGCACACCCTCAAGCTGGGCGGCGTCCGGCAGGCCCACGTTGCCCAACACATGCACCAGCTCGCGCGAGAACGAATACTTGCGCGACGCGCGGCGTTCACAGCGCACGCCCGGCAGCAGGTCGCCGTTCACTTTCAGCAGCTCAATCACGTCGCGCGGTGCTTCGCGCACCAGCAGCAGGGGGTTCTCCTCAAGGGTGTAGTGCTGCCAGCGCTGCGTCCAGTCCTGCGCGTGGCGCTCCAGCACATGCTTCTGCAGGCGCTCCAGGCGCTCTGCCGTCAGGTTCACGAGCCCGCGCTTGTCGGACAGTGCATGGTGGCGCCCGATCACCGCCTGCTTGTCGCCGCGCACCACGGCTTCACAGGTTCGGGCAAGTCGCAGCCACGCGCCATGTTCTTCCAGCAGGATGTCCTGCGCCTGCGAATGAGTCAGCTCGCCCGGGTCCACCTCAAGTTGCAGCGAGTTCGCGCGCTCGCGGCAAGTCTTCATCGCCTGGAAGCAAAGGTCGCGCAGGCGCTCAGCATCGCCGTCGGCGGCTTGCAGCAGCCCGCCCAGGTACTCCGACTCCTTTTGCAGCCACTCAAGGCGCGCCTGCAACACCGGCGCGAAGTGCAGGCTTTTCGGGAAGCGCCGGATGCGCTCCCAGTAGTCGGGATCGGTCAGCGCCGGCTTGGCGCGCAGCCACGCCACACTGGTCTCGCGGCCGTCGGCCTTGACCGGGTCGCCGACCTGGTCGGCGAGCGCGTTCACCTCTGTGGCCAGCAGGTTGAGTTTCTGGTCAAGCTCGGCACGGGTCAGGCCCGTCACCATGCACAGGCGTTGCGCGCACAGCTCAAAGTCGGCGCGGGCGACCGGGTCCTGGCGCAACCGCCAGTTCAGGAACCAGCGGCGGCGGCTGGCGGGCGACGGCAGCTCGGCTTCTTGCACGGCTTTGAGGGGGCCGTCAACGAAGGCCTGTGTCGTCCCGGCATCGTAGTGGCGGGGCGAAACGTGGCGCCGCAGGGGCAGTGTGCGCGGGTCGGCGAATGCCTCAAGGTCGATGTACACGTCCCAAACGGTTTCGGTGTGGGCCACCAGCGTGCCGTCACGCAGGACAATGTCCGCGCGGTGCGGCTCAAGCAGTGCAATACTGGTGCGCATGTGCTCGGCTTGGCCGGTGTAGTAATCGTGGGCAACGACCTGCATGTATGCAAAGCGGCCCAGCAGCACCAGGAACACCAGTGCCATGCCGGCGGTAAGGTAATTGAGCTTCGCGTCGTACAGGGCCCAGCCTCCGGTACCCTATCGGCATTCGTGACAGGGCGGGTTTGGTGTTCTGCGCCGGGATTTCCGCTGGCGATGCCCAGAGGCTACGTCCCGACAGAGCGAGCACGCGTGTGCATATAGCGGCGGATCAGGGGCTGGTCCGCCTGCGCCTTCCGTCGCGCTGGTTGGCGTGCTAACTGGTTGCCATGGACGTTGTTCTCAAGCGCGGGCGTGAGGCTTCTCTGCTGGGCCGACACCCCTGGGTGTTCAGCGGCGCGATCCGCACCATCACCGCCGAGCCCGCATCCGGCGAAACGGTCAACGTGCTTTCCGACCGCGGCGAATGGCTTGCGCGCGGGGCGTTTTCGCCGCAGTCCCAGATCAGGGTGCGCGCCTGGACGTTCGACCCCGACGAGCAGGTTGACGCCGCGTTCTTCCAGCGCCGCCTTGCCAACGCGCTTGAGTTGCGCAAGCGCCTTGCCATGGTCTGGCCCACGCGCGCATTTCGGCTTTGCAACGCCGAAAGCGACGGCCTGCCCGGCGTGGTGATTGACCGCTACGGCCCGTGGTTCGCCGGCCAGTTCCTGAGCGCCGGCGCCGAGCGCTGGAAAGCCGAAATCGCCGATGCGGCACTGAAAGTTCTGCCCGGCAGCGGTTTCTACGAGCGCAGCGACGTCGAAGTCCGCACCAAAGAGGGCCTGCCGCAAGCCACCGGCGTGCTGGCCGGCAAAGAACCGCCCGAGCTGTTCGAGATCGACGACAACGGCCCGCGCATGCTGGTGGACATCCGGCGCGGGCACAAAACCGGCATGTACCTCGACCAGGCCAGCAACCGCCGCGAAGTGCGCCGCCTGGTGCAGATGAGCCGCGGCGATGTGCTGAACGCGTTCTGCTATACCGGCGGCTTTGGCCTGCATGCGGCTGCGGGGCAGGCCAACCGTATCGTGCAGCTTGACCAGTCGGCGGACGCGCTTGAGGTTGCGCAGGAAAACGCCACGCTGAACGAGTACATCAATGAGTTCGAGTACATCCAGGGCAACGCCTTTGACGAGCTGCGCCGCCTGCGCGAAGCCGGTCGCAATTTTGACGTCGTGATCCTTGACCCGCCGAAGTTTGCGGCTGGCGCGGCCCAGCTGGAGCGCGCGGCGGGGGCGTACAAAGACATCAACCTGCTGGGCGCGCAGTTGACCAAGCCGGGCGGGTGGCTGCTGACCTTTTCATGCAGCGGCCACATGACACCGAGCCTGTTTTCGCAGGTGGTGGCCGACGCACTGGTTGACGCGGGCCGCGACGGGCAGGTGGTGCAGCCGCTGACGCAATCGCCGGATCACCCGGTCAGCATCCACTATCCCGAGGGGCACTACCTGAAGGGCCTGCTGCTGCGCGTCTAAAGGCACGTGCTGGCAGAGCATGCGGGCGTGCTGTAACGTCCTCCGCCAATGGGCAAGCGCTTCCTGTTCGGCTTCTCGATGTTCTTTGCACTGGTCGGCTTGCTGGCGCTGGACCACTTGCTTGACGTTACCTGGGCTTTCTTCGCGCTATGCATGTGCATGACGCTGGGCGGCATTCATGAGCTGTCGCGCATGTTCCGGTTTCGCGGGCTGCCGCTGGATGCGGGGCTGCTTTCCTTCACGGCCGTGCTGGTACTGTGCTATGTGCAACTCGTCGCCGAGCCGCCGCGCTTTGGCGCATTTGAGGCACTGTGGGCCGGCGGCACCCCTGACCGGCTGTTCGAGTTTCCCGGCCAGGCCGCGCACCTGATGCTGATCATCCCGCTGCTTGTCGCGGTGCTGTACCCGCTGATCGGCCTCAGCAGCCGCGACGTAAGCAACCTGGCGCCGCGCATTACGAACAACCTGGGCATCTTCCTGTACCTGATTTTTCCGATTGCCATCATCCTGTGGATCCGCCGCGTGCCGAACGCCGGCGAATGGCTGGTGTACTTCCTGCTGGCGGCAAGCCGCCTGGGCGACGTCGGCGCGTACCTGATGGGGCGTGCGTTTGGGCGCCACAAGCTGATCCCGTACCTGAGCGCCGGCAAGACGATTGAGGGCGCGATGTTCGGCCTGGTGTTCAGTGCCGCGGGCGGCATGGTGGCTTTTCTGTGGGGCAACTGGGCGACCGACGGCCTGCTGAAACCTGTGGTCGTTGAGGCGTGGTACGGCGCGGTGCTGGGCCTGTTCGTCGGCATCGCGGCGCAGGCGGGCGACCTGGTAGAAAGTGGCTTCAAGCGCGCCGCGGGCATCAAGGACAGCGGGCATCTGGTGCCGAGCTTTGGCGGAATCATGGACATCATCGACAACTTCATGCTGACCGGCCCGTTGTTAATCGTGGTGCTTGCGCTGTGGCCTGCGTAATAGGTTTGCGGGTTATGCACACATCGCTAACACGCGGGACGTAGTGTGGCAGAAACTTTGGCAGGGGTGCTAAACTGAACGCATGGGTAAAATGCTAGCGCGCGGGCGCTCTAAAAACCGGGGAACTGCAGAGTACATGGAAAAATCCATCCGGCTTCGCGACAAGGAAGAGTGCTACGCCCTCTTCGGTGAGCGGGATCGCCACCTGAAAATGATCCGCGGTCACTTCGACGTGAAGATCTTCGCGCGCGACAACAATCTACGCATCGCAGGAGAAGAACAGGGAGTGCTCGACGCCTATGTCGCGCTGCTGACCCTGATCGAGAAAGTTCGCAAGTACGGCCAGATTCGCACCAGCGACGTCGAAAGCTCGCTGCTGCACCTCGAAGAGCCCGGCAACGGCAGTGACCCCGACATCGCGCCCCTGGGCCTGCAGGGCGCCAAGCCCATGACGCCCGGCCAGGAAGCCTATATCGAAGCCATCAAGTCCGCGCGCGTGGTGTTCGGCGTCGGGCCGGCCGGCACCGGCAAGACCTATCTGGCAACCAGCATGGCCGTCGCTGCCCTGATTCACGGCAACGTGAGCAAGCTCGTGCTCGTGCGCCCGGCTGTGGAAGCCGGCGAAAAGCTGGGCTTTCTGCCCGGCGACTTTCAGGCGAAAGTGAACCCGTACCTGCGCCCGATTTTTGACGCGCTGGGCGCGATGCTGCCGATGCAGCAGATCCAGCGCTATATCGAGCGCGACGTCATCGAAGTCGCCCCGCTGGCGTACATGCGTGGCCGCACGCTTGATCGCGCGTTTATCCTGCTGGACGAGGCGCAGAACACCACTCCCAAGCAGATGCTGATGTTCCTGACCCGTCTGGGCCGGCGCAGCAAAGCCGTAATCACCGGCGACCTGAGCCAGACCGACTTGGCAGAAGGCCAGAAGAGCGGCCTGTCAGATGTGGTGGGCCGCCTCGATGGCGTGGACGGCGTGAAGGTGTGCCGCCTGGGCAACGCCGACATCGTGCGCGACGAGATGGTGCAGCGCATCATCGACGCCTACGAAGCCACCAAGCCCCGCCGCGAAGAGCAGCAGTAACACACGGCTAAGTCAGTTTGGCAAAGCGCATCCATGAGCCAGACAGCAGCGTTTGCGTGCCCGACGCCGACGCGCGGTCTGCCCGCATAAACAGGTTGCCGGCGCCTGATGCCGTGCTTGCGCATGACCTCTTGGACGTTGCCGGCGCGCTCCGCTTCCCGCAGGATCGCGACAATCTACTCCGGCTTCCATCTTTTCCGAGCCATACTTCCCCCTGTCCCGGCCTACGGGACTCACTTTAGGCTGGACCAGTTTTCGGGGGGATGGTCACCAGGCCTCCGTGAAAAGCCGTGTGCTTGGCGACTTAATGCTCAGTTGCAGCAGTCAGCAACATGCCGGCGACAGAAGTGGAAACTCAAGTCTGGAATCGGAAATGATACGCGGAAACGACATATCCGGCGAATCTGTGCTGCCGCAAAATGTGCATGTTGTGCAGATGGCGGTTTCCTTCAGCCCTAAAGCGTATTTCGTAGGGAACTCAGACTCGGTATGGGAGAATTGCTCCTAATCAACTTGTAGTCAGTTCACAGCCGCGGAGGTTGCCATGCTTGCCAAGCTTCCGGTGCTGGTGTTCTGGGCCGCTACGGTTGCGCTTCTTGCCCTCGCGTCTCCTGGATGCGTCCAGGAAGGCGGAGCGACAGAAACGCCGCCGCTTGTCGAGGAAGACCTCTCGACGATTTCCCAGATCAGCCAGGCCGACCGAATCTACTTCCTGAAACGAACCCACTTCGCGTTCCGGCCCAGCGAGCTTCAGACCCTGAACCAGATGGGGTATGAGAACTACCTCGACTGGATGCTCTCCTTACAGTTGGACCCGACGCTTGAGGCGCAGGCGCTGGCAGCCACGGTCGTTGATGTAGACTTCCCCAGCGAAGCCGAACTATCGCGCTGGTGGATCCACCTGATGGTCCACAACCCCAACGCCTTCCAGGAACGACTGGCGCTGTTCTGGCACGACCACTTCGCCACTTCCAGCAGTGTGCTGGATGCCCAGGCACGCTACTGGTTCTTTGACCACATCAACCTGTGGCGCACCCAGGGCACCAGCAACCTGCCTGACCTGCTGCACGCCATGGCTACGGACTGGACCATGCTGATCTGGCTTGACGGCTACGTCAGCACGGTCAACGCACCCAACGAAAACTTCGGCCGCGAGTTCTGGGAGCTGTTCACGCTCGGCGCGGACAACGGCTACACCGAAGCGGACATTCAGGAGGCCAGCCGGGCCTTCACCGGCTATCGCCGCATCTTTGTGCCCGACGCAGCTGGGCCGGGCCGCGACCAGTTCATCATGACGTTTGACCCCAACCGGCATGACAACACGTCCAAGACGATCTTCGGCCAGACGTTTGCCGGCAACGGCCAGCAGGAGTACCGCGACATGGTGAACTTCACGCTGGCGAACCGCCAGGTGGCCGAGTTCATCGTGCGCAAGGTCTGGGAAGAGTTCGTGTATGACGACCCCAGCCCGAACCTGGTCGCAGACCTGGCCGGAAGGTTGCGCAACAGCGGCTATGACCTGAAGGCCTTCTTCAAGACGATCTTTCTGTCAAAAGCCTTCTTCTCACAGCGCGCACGCACCAGCATCATCAAGAACCCGATTGAGCACGACATCGGCTTCATGCGCGCGACCGGGCTTGAGCTTACCGTTGGCCGCATCGACAGCGCGCTCAGCGCCACCGGCCAGCGCCCGACGCAGCCGCCCACGGTCAACGGCTGGCCCAGCGGGTTCTTCTGGCTGAGCAGCCAGGCGATGGTCGAGCGCGCGAACTTCTTGCGCGACTGCGTCTACTACCGCAACGAGGCACCACAGGCTGGCTATGACGTCAGCACGCTGATTCCGCCGAACCAGACCGCCGACTGGGAGGTCGTGGATCGGCTCGCGTTCATCTTGCAGGTTGAGCTGAACCCGGCCCAGCGCGCGGAGTGCATCACGTACCTGAACACAGACCGCAACAGCGGCGGCAACTTTGCGCAACCCTGGAACTTCAACGACGCGGTGCAGAAGGAAAAGAAGATTCGCGGCCTGCTGTACATCCTGGGCCAGCACCCGACGTACCAGCTGCGCTAACTGAATCCGAACGGGGCGGCGCGGACGAGAATGCCGACGCTGCCCTGAAACAGGAGTCCAACGATGAACAACGAACTCAAAAGCAAGGCCCGCCGCAACTTCCTTCGGTACAGCGCCGCGGGCGCCGGCGTGGCAGCCCTGGGCGCAATCGGCGAGCAGGCACAGCTCACCCGTTCAATCAAGGCAACGGCGTTGCCCAACCACAAACGGCTGATCGTCATCAACATGCTTGGGGGCAATGACGGGCTGAACACCGTGTTTCCGGTCAGCGCAGCAGAGCACGCGGCCTACATGAACGTGCGGCCGACACTCGGGTTTGCGCAGGGTGCCGGGCTTGCGCTCACAGGCGGCCCCGGCGTCAACGAGTTTGAACTGCACCCGTCACTGGCCAACGTGCAGACGCGCTGGAACGCAAACCAGGTGGCCATCATCAACAAGGTTGGTTACCCGCAGCAGAATCTCAGCCACTTTGTCAGCGAAGACATCTGGAGCTACGGCGCGCGCGGCGGCTTGCAGGCGCTGGGTGGCAGTGTTGCTCCCGGCTGGGTTGCGCGCTATGCCAACACCTACGCGCCGACAAACATGGGCGTAGCGAGCATTGGTGTCGGGCGTCGCCTCGACTTTGAGGGCGCGACCGCGAGCCCGTTCCTGGTATCCAGCGTGGCGTCGTTCAATTACCGCGTGGACTTCAACTACTCCAACAACCACGCGCTGCGCATCGAGACGATCCAGAACATTCTCGCGCAGCAGCCTGCGGGCGATACGGTAGGCGACATCGCCGTTGCCGGCGCCTCGGCGTTCACTGCCGCCGCGCAGGTCCAGGCGGCTGTTGCCGACTACAACAACTACGCGACGCTGAACGGCATCCAGTACCCGATTCGCGCCGGCACGACCTCGACCCTGACCACGATGGGCTCGCGGCTGCGTGACATCGCGCTGCTGATTCATGGCGGGTTTGAGACGCGCGTTTTCTACACCGGGTACGGCGGCTTCGACACGCACAGCAACCAGCTTGCCGGCCACGCGGCGCTGCTGACCGACCTGGACGACGCGCTGGGCGTCTTCTTCACCGACATGACCACGCAGGGCGTGTGGAACGACATTGCCATTGTGGTGATCAGTGAGTTCGGCCGGCGCAATTATGAAAACGGCAGCAACGGCACCGACCACGGCCACGGAAGCTGCGTGATGGTGCTCGGCGGCCCCGTCAACGGCGGCATGTACGGTGACGACCCCACGGTAGCAGACTTGAATCTCGGCCACCTTGGTTACACCACCGACTTCCGCGACATCTACCGGGCGCTGCTGCTGCAACACCTGGGGCACGACCCAGCGCTGCTTTTCCCGGAAACGCAACCGACCAGCAACATCTACACACTCGTGTAGACAGGGCAGAGAGGCAGACAACATGATTCGCAACCTGGCACTCAGCATCACCGGCTTGTTGGCCCTGGCGCTGTTTGCCGTGGCCTGCGGCAGCGGCGGCGACGAAGGCGGTGGCGGTGGTGGCGGCGGAACGCCGGGCTATCCTGACCCCGGCCCGCGTGGCACAGCGCTGCCCGGCGACATCGCGCAGCTGGACTACTACTGGGCCATTGAGCCGATCGCCACGGGCCTGAACACCCCGTGCAAGATGGCGCAGGCGCCTGACGGTCGTCTGTTCGTCAGCATCCTGGGTGGCACGATTCTCGTGATTGAACCGACGCCGCCCTACACGCAACACACCTTCACGACTGAGCCGGTGCTCACGGGCAACGAGCGCGGCATGCTTGGCATTGCACTGTCGCCGACATATGCAACCGACAGCTACGTCTATGCGATGATGTGCATCAACGATGTCACCAACAAGCAGCAGGTGATCCGCTACACCGACCAGAGCAACGTAGGCGTCGGGCGCACCGTCATCGTCAACAACCTGCCGGTGGCCAGCGTCCACAACGCGGGCGCCATTCGGTTCGGGCTTGACGGCAAACTCTACGTCAGCGTCGGCGATTCGACTGTTCCCGCAAACTCGCAGACCGACGGGTCGCTTTCCGGGCGCATTCTGCGCTACAACCAGGACGGCAGCATTCCCACTGACAACCCGAAGTTCGGCACCGTCGA
Source organism: Planctomycetota bacterium (assembly GCA_020849795.1). Lineage (GTDB taxonomy): Bacteria > Planctomycetota > UBA8742 > UBA2392 > UBA2392 > JADJRK01. Next base: position 131,087 of record JADZFR010000037.1, read on the forward strand.
TGCCGCTGAGTTCGTTCGCGGCTTGCGCAACAGCTTCGGTATGTGCGTGCACCCGACCACGGGCACGATCATCGCCACGGAAAACGGTCCCAACAACAACGACGAGCTGAACTACATCTCCGCCGGCAAGAACTATGAATGGGATGCCGCCGCCGGCAGCATTCCCGGCGCCCAGATCGGTGTGCGCCTGCGCAATTGGCCGGCTGTGATCGTGCCGACAGGGGTCACGTACCACAGCGGCAACAACGCGCCGCCAACCACGCAGAACTCACTGTTCATCTGCAGCTATGAAGACGAGCGCATCTACAAGTTCGAGATGGACGGCACCCCGCCCGTCAACATCGCGCAGGAAAGCACCTTCCTTGAGTTCGTGCAGATCGCCCAAAGCAACAAGCCGCTCGACATCATCGAAGGCATCGACGGCAGCCTGTACGTCAGCACGTTTACCGACATCTGGCGCGTCTACCGCCGCACCGGCCCGTAACGCCTGTCACAGCGCAGGCGGCGTCTGGCACCAATCTCCGCTGCCATTAACGTGGCGCGCAGGAGAACACCATGGACGTGCCGACCTTCAGCAAGATGACTGCAGAAACGCCCACCTTCGAGGGCGTGCAAGCCGAGATGTCGAAGATCAACGCGGCCTTTGACAAAGCCGGCGACGCCGGCGGCCAGCTTGCAGCCGTCGAGCGCTGGAACGACGTGCGGCGCCGCTACCGCACCTGGAGCAGCCTGGTCGGCCTGCGCTTCAACCAGGATACGCGCAACGCCGAGTACAAGGCGCAGCGCGACTACCGCGACAAGCTTGAACCCAAACTCACCAACCTCGACAACGAACTCAAGCGCAAGCTGCTGCACAGCCCGTGGCGCGATGCCCTTGCCGCGAAACTCGGCCCGCAGGCATTCGCCCTGTGGGACACCGACGCGCGCGCGTACAGCCCCGCGATTGAGGCCGAGCAGGTGCGGATCAGCGCCCTCGGCGCCGAGTACACCGAGTTGCTCGCCGGCGCCAGCTTTGAGTTTCGCGGCGAGAAGCTGAACCTGCCGGGCCTGGGCAAGTACTACGCCGACACCGACCGCAACACGCGCCACGAAGCGCGCATGCTGCAATGGGGCTGGTTTGCGGGCCAGCGCGCGAAGCTCGACACCCTGTTCAGCGAGATGACCCGCCTGCGCCATGAAAGCGCGCGCAAGCTTGGCTTGAACAGCTACGTTGAGCTGGGCTACCTGCGCATGCACCGCGTCGACTATGGCATCGACGACGTCAAGGCGCTGCGCAAACAGGTGATCGCCGAAGTCGTGCCCCTGTGCACCGAGCTCGTCAAGCGCCAGGCCACCGAGCTGGGCATCGACAAGGTCAAGTATTGGGATGACGGCATCCACGATGCAAAGGGCAGCCCCAAGCCGCACGGCGACCACGACTGGATGGTGGCGCGCGCGCAGGAAATGTTCGACGAGATCGGGCACGGCCTGGGCGACTTCTTCCGGATGATGAACGCCAAGCAGTTGATTGACCTGAAGGCGCGCGAAGGCAAGGCGGGTGGCGGCTTTTGCACCGGCTTTCCGGTGTACGGGGTGCCGTTCGTGTTCGCGAACTTCAACGGCACCAAGGGCGACGTGGAAGTGTTCACGCACGAGATGGGCCATGCGTTCCAGAACTGGTCGTCACGGCACCAGCAGCTTCCGGACTACCTGTGGCCCACTTACGAAAGCGCCGAGATCCACAGCATGAGCCTCGAGTTCATCACCTGGCCGTGGATGGAGAAGTTCTTCGAGAACGACGCCGACCGCTTTCGCAAGGCACACCTCACCGGCAGCCTGCTGTTCATCCCCTACGGCACTGCCGTCGATCACTTCCAGCACATGGTGTACGAGAAACCGGACGCCACGCCGCAGCAGCGCTTCGACATGTGGCGTGAGTGCGAGAAGACATATTTGCCGTGGCGCGACTACGGCGACCTGCCGCACGCGCGCGACGGCGGCTTCTGGCAGGTGCAGCGGCATATCTACCTGAGCCCGTTCTATTACATCGACTATGTGCTGGCGCAGTTGTGCGCGCTGCAGTTCTGGGTGCGCGCCACGCACGACCGCGAGGCGGCCATGGCTGATTACGTGGCCCTGTGCAAGCGCGGCGGCGAGGCACCGTTCCAGCAGCTGGCAAAGAGCGCGGGACTGAAAAGCCCCTTCGAGCCCGGCGCACTGACGAAGGTCGTGGGCCAGGCCCGCGACTGGCTTCAGAAATAACGCAGCCCGGCCGGAAAGCAAAAAGCCCCCGCGATGCGGGGGCTTTTGCCGGCGAGTTGCCTCGCCTGAAGATTGTGCATGTGGCCTGCATCGTGAAGACTAGCCTCTTCACTTTACACGGTTCAGGGGGCTATCCCCAAAC